>CAJYSL010000443.1 GCA_913777515.1 uncultured Mucilaginibacter sp. | reverse complement strand
TTTGGCAATTCAGTCCGGATTTGTACTTTTGTCCCCGGAGAGTTGGCAGAGTGGTCGATTGCGGCAGTCTTGAAAACTGTTGACTGTAACAGGTCCTGGGGTTCGAATCCCTAACTCTCCGCAAAAGTTAAAAAGCCTCAGATTGTATAATCTGAGGCTTTTTGAGTTTGAGGTGATTGGGTTTTTAATTATTCCGTATTTCCTTGACAGCGGCCGTCTGTCAAATTTTGGTTGTTTGACCCCTAAAAGGAAATGCTTTTATCTCTTTGATCGTCGGCTGTTACTGCTTGTCGTTGATAAGAAGCAAGTTTGTGTTTTTATTCCACAAAACTCTACGGCAACCCGTGTGAAAATTGCTTCTCTCCCGTTGGTCGCTGGAAGAGAAGCAGACCAAGACAAAAATATATCATTGCAAAGGAACGGCTTGTGGTGGTATGTTTCTGCCCAAATGGGATTTGAAGCTCTGAAACGACTTAAGGCCTTTAAAGAGTTACACATCTTAAATTAAGATTAGGTTAAATAATCTTTTGTACATTGCATTTTACTAGCCAGACTTTCAATCGACAACTATTGGCTTAAGTTTGGAATCACATTAGAACCAACAAAACGGAACCTTGCCTCATCTTCGAGATGTATCGCTAAAACAAAAGAGTACTGGCATTTTTCCATGCATTACTAAATACCCAATGCTCCCAATGATTGCACGAGAATGAAAAAATAAGATGAATTTTAAAATTTTATACGATGCAGATTGGGAAGCAAAACTTGATAAAGTTCTGTCTAACTTTTCCGATAAAGGGTTTAAGCTATACTTTGAGAAAAAAGAATATGGAAGCTCGCTGGATGAAATTGTTGTAATACTTATGTGCCGGAATCCGGATTATAATTTTAATCAACGTATCCGGTTTTCGAAAAAGGAGAAGACACTTTATTTGGACATTATGCTAAATTTAAATCAATTCAAAGAATTAGAGCAGACCGAGCGTAATCGGTTAGTATCACAGCGACTCTTTAGAGAACTCCCACCCATAATTGCCAAGTACAAGCTTGAGTCTTTCGACTTAGAGAAATTTGAGAAAGACTTACAAAAATGGTTAAAGAAGTATAGTTTATTATAAAGTCTTGTAGGCGTTTATAAACTTAGAATTAAATTATTACTTATGTGACGCTGTCGGCATCTATCCTTTAATGTGCGCGATTTGGCTTTCCAGAGACCTTTACATGTTTCTTTCTGAACAGCGCTTACCTGGAGACTTTATCCTTAGAGATGATAAAGCAGTTTGACAACAACAAAGCATTAAACCATTGGATGAAGAAATAATTGGTACTATTGCCCGAGTTATTCCGGCTTATTATTCACCGGAAAATGACCCTCAACCTTGAGGATAATAAAGTTCCAGCCTAAGGTTGGTGTTGTCACCAACCTTATTTTCTTATTTGCCGCTTTGCCTGTCAGGCGCAAGGTTGTTGACAACACCAACCTTAGGCTAAAGGGTTATAATTTATGCCATAGTATAAAGCAAAATAGAATAGTGCGAATAAGTTTCAAGAAAACTGCAAAATCATGGCGAACCGCGCTATCAAAACCATTAAATCAACTGCAACCAAGCGCAACATAAAATATTTTGCATTTTTACAATTACTAGATGCAACGACAAAGAAAGCGTTTTCCCTTATCACATCCATGAGAAGAAGCCAGAGCCCGATTTCTTGCACCCTAATGATTAAGGCAAGAAACTGGCAACGTGTAAATAATTAAAAGCTTTAATTTGTTTACGTTCTGTGTCTAGTACTTATCTTTATATTATGGAGTCAAACGGAAGGCTATTTGAGGTTATTGATATACCTGATGTTGGTTTAGTCAAAGTTGCTTATGCAGGCGGTGTTCAGATCCCTACATGTATTATAAAATCACATAAAGCAAAGCAGTATTCAGATTGGAAGTTTTTGTCGAAAGATATTGATACAGCATTTCAGTGTGTACAGAAAATAAAAACCTTACCCGAAGACGAGTATGCCCTGATTGAACAAAGCCTGTCATTCTATGCAGTTGTAACGTATGGCAAATGCTTTACAAAAGCAGAAAAAAGGAGAAGCCTAGAGTTGCGTAAAGCATTAAAATACTGTGACGATAACTTGAAAGACCTACACTCAATTATTATGGATTTAAGACATAAATACGTCGCCCATGGCGAAGTTGGTCTATATGAAATAAATCCTGTTAGCATGAATTGGTGGATAGACGCAGATACAGATGAAGTCAATTATACCTTAAGCGACAATTTAACATATAGAACATCAATAAGAACACTTTGCGATGACTTTGCAACTTTGCTTTTAAAGGTTAATCAATATATTGAGGAAGGTTTAAACAAAGCGTGGATTGGCTTGAATGACGAAGTCGCGTCACTTACTCCTGAATATCTAATCAAAAACAGCATTTTCCTTGACTTAAAACAATCTAAGACAATCAAGGCATCTGGAATGCCAGTACCTGAGGTAACCAATGTTATGCAGAGCAAACTTAACGAATGAAACCTATAAAAGGCAGTCGCTCGAATAGCAATGATTTTTGGTATTTTTGATACTTTAGCACGTTAATACCCTTTTAACATACATTTGAGTTCAATTAATTACGTGTTGATGGCCTCGCCATCATTCCAGCCTAAGGTTGGTGTTGTCACCAACCTTATTTTCTTATTTGCCGCTTTGTCTTTCGCGCAAGTTTAAAATAAAACACCAACCATAAGTTGAGTACATCGTATTGAGCGAACGCGTCTAAAATACGGCATCCATCGTGTCAGGGTTATAAGTTAAATCTTCTGCTGATGGATACCGCTATTAATCCTAATTTTTTACCAAACCCTGCAAACTTTGACTGCGTTGCAAGATTGCCATACCTAACGTTCCCGCAAGGCTTTCCTTTCGCTGCCACGCGCAGCGACTCTAAGATGGGCAGACTTTCATTCGTCTACTTTTTACTGGTTCCTGATGTGAGTTAAATTTGGAAGAACACTTTATGCCAACTGATAAGAGCAAAACGAAAGCATTTCACCGAAAAATAGCTAACATAAAAGCCGGCATTGTGTTAATAGCGAAATTATAAGAAATGAAATCTATTGAGCGCTCTCATATATACAGTGTAGTTCCTGCTATTTTACCACCAGATCAGTTATTCGGCCCGTTATTCCACGACGTGCAGATGCAGCGTGTTTTTTCTGATTCCATCACTTTTGCCGACTGCTACCCCAAACGTGCTCCCGAAGAAATCTTGAACTTATATGAAATTGAAAAACATCACGAGGATTTTAATCTGGCTGAGTTTGTAGCTACCTATTTTTATATTCCGGAGCCTATAAAAACTGAGTATACCAGTAACCAGTCGCTACCTACCATCGCACATATCAATCGGCTTTGGCCATTGTTAACGCGAACTACGGAGCCAAATTCGTCCATGCTGCCTGTTCCGCATGCTTATATTGTTCCGGGAGGCAGGTTTAGGGGCTTATATTATTGGGATAGTTACTTTACCATGTTGGGTTTACAAACTGCCGTGAAACATGACCTGATCAGAAACATGGTCGATAATTTTGCTTATTTGATCGATATATACGGCCATATTCCGAATGCAAACCGCAGTTATTTCCTTACCCGCTCGCAACCTCCTTTTTTTGCTCCGATGGTATGCCTGCTTGCCGAAATTGACGGGCCGGAAGTATTTGCTAAGTATCTCCCGCACTTGCAAAAAGAATACAATTATTGGATGGACGGATATTTCCATCTTTCCGACAGAGAAACCAGTTTTCGAAGAGTAGCTTTATTACCGGACGGCAGCATTTTAAACCGCTATTGGGACGATCTTCCTGCCCCTCGCCCCGAATCTTATCATGAAGATGTGGAAATGGCTCATCAATCTGCCGCAGTCGGCCTGGAGCCCGGAACGCTTTACCGGCATATCAGGGCAGCTTGCGAATCTGGCTGGGACTTTTCATGCCGGTGGTTTAAAGACGCCGACCGCATGGAAACTATTCAAACAACCGACATTATTCCGGTGGATTTGAACTGCCTTTTATACGAACTCGAAATCACGCTATCGAAAGCATACAATTACAGTGCATTTCCCGAACCTTCCAGCCATTACCTTCAAAAAGCGGAAATGCGAAAAAACGCCATCATCAAATATTGCTGGAATGAGGATAAGCAATTTTTCATGGATTATAATACCGCTTCGAATGAATCGACTGCAATAATGTCTTTGGCCGGCGTATTTCCGCTAGTTTTTAACATTGCGACGGACGAACAGGCCAATCACGTTCATGAGCATATCAAGAAAAGCTTTTTGAAAAAAGGCGGCGTCGTTTCATCTACGCACGAGAGTGGTCAGCAATGGGACTTTCCCAACGGCTGGGCTCCTCTCCAATACCTAACCTATGTAGCGCTTCGCAACTATAATTTTAATGATACCGCAGAAGAACTGAAAGCCCGATGGATGAGTTTGAATGATAGAGTTTTTAAACAAGCGGGTAAGATGATGGAAAAGTACAATGTGGTAGATATTGATTTGCCGGCAGGCGGTGGAGAATACCCTAACCAGGATGGCTTTGGTTGGACCAATGCGATATATCAATGGATGGAAAAGAATTGATGTAAATGAAACTTTAATTCATGCGTAACAGTAAATTCGCTGAACGGGATACGATATCAATCAAAGTTGTTTATATCAGGACATTGCGGTGAGCTGTAGGATCAAGGGGGATTGGTATAATGGATAATAAGGCTTCGGACTGGCCTGTTAATGATACCTGTTGGCTCTTGGAAAATAGTTCGCATTTAATATCATCTGAAAGGGCGAAAACAATCTAATCCAATCATCGTACAATGTGTCTATACACTTAACCTTTTCTGACCATGCAGGATTCACAACAAGAACAAATAGATATCAGGAAAAGCCAGTATAAAGACTTGGCCATCGCAGCGTGCAACCTATTGGCCATCATAGTTTACGATTATGTTATTTTCCTTTACAGGTGGCCAAAATACGCAAGCTATTTCTTAATCTTTTCTCACCTTTTAATGTGCTTGCTTATCGCCAACCAAACTAAGAAAGACGGCTGGTGGCTTTCAGCAGTGATTGTTCTGCTTCCTGCCATGTTTTTGTTGTATGGGTATTGAAATTGACATCATTCTGAGTGGTGCTAACCTTCAGGCTGTAACCTATTTCTGGATTTGTAATTGATGTTGACTTTTTTCGGTATGTTAGCCGTACCATGAAAGGTCATCGCGGAGCAAAAGAAATTATCGAAACCTTAATTATTGTTGGTTTAAACCTTGGAATTATTTACCTCTACTCAGAACTGATGCCTGCATTCGACAATAGTAAACTATATTCAGACATCACACTTTTTAGCCACTTTGGATTATGTGCTTTTATGGGATACAAAACCAAGCATTTAGGCTGGTATATATCTGCAGCGATTATTGTATTTCTGACTTAGTTATTGCCAATTTTGATTGGCGCCACATCAGTCTCAAGATTAGTATCGTCAATTAAAAGCTGACATCACCTGACTAACATGGCCTTCGGATGGCTCACGCAGCACATTATCGTTAGGATTATAATACTCAAACCTTCCTAAAAAATGCGTGGTTATACATCTCACCAAACAAGGCCACAATCTTTTCCGGCTTATCCTTAAAGAAAATATCAAAAGCCAGTTTTACGCCGGGGTTGATATCCAAACCCACCGGGTTTTCTGCCGGGTCGTAGTAATCCATCAATACGCAAACTGAGTTTTTGGCCATTCGGGGATAAACGCTTTCTAAACAATGAAGCAGTACGTCGCGATGAGCAAACTGGTCGCCGCCAAAACCGCAGTCAATGTGTAAAAAGGCAACTTCGTTAGGCAACTCACCTGGAAGCGTCTCTTTAAAGTCGCCTTTATGGATGATGGGCTGCTTGAGACCGGCACGTTTAAAGTTTTCTTTTAATTCTTCTTCAACGTTGCCTTTAAACGCGAACGGAATGTGAAAGCTGTCGAACAAGTGCAGTTCTTTATCAGAACCGGTTTGTTCAATCACTTTTTGAAACAACAGGGCGCATTGCCCTGTAAAACTACCCAACTCAACCACCTGGCCGGGAACGTTGTGAGCAATCACCGAATCGAGCAGGTGATAGTAATTAATGCGCTGTTCAACGGTGTTCATGTCAACAGTTACATCCAGGTGCTTTATATGTAGCCCGGTTTTAAAACGCCTGAGCGCTTTATTAACCAAACCAATAGCCTTTGACTCCTTGCGGTGGTAGATGGAGTAAGGTTTTTGAGTGATGAAGTAGTTGTTCATAGCACTGAGGAGTTGTTAAATTGGATCGTCGAAATATTAAAGCTTAAAAAAGCTTGTACGTGTACTGAGTAAAAAAGATTGGTTCGAGTTTCCTGAATGGGCGCATAGAATCCCAAATCCCACCCTTTCAAATTTAAAAGCAAAAAAAGGAGTTAATCATTCTTAGCCCTGCCCTACTTTAACGTTATGCAGTCCATCTTGGCGTTTAGTGCTATATCTAACTGTAAAAGCTTTAAGCGAGGGTCAATGCATATTGTTTACGGGCGTTATACCCTGCGGTTGCGGGAGTTGCCTGAGGTTGCAGTAATAGTGCGCAACAGTGATAATGTCTTGCATGTTGATATTAAACCCTTCTGAAACAGAACCGAGAATAAAGTAAATACCGCTGTACTTATGGAGTGGGTTATTGGTAAAACTGACGAAAAAACCAAACTCAAACGGTTCCATATGAGTAGTGGGTGTAAACATTTCCTTGCTCATGTTTACCACTTCCATGCTCAGTCCGCTTTCATCATCGGTAATGGTGTCGCGTAGTGGGTTATTTATGGACTGTGCTATGGTTACTCCTTCAAACATACTTTATTGTACCGTAATAGTTGAGAGCCATTTATTTAGGTCAATACGATAAAAATTATAGAATTAAGTTTGCTGTCGGCTTATTGTTTTGAAAAAAACATTTGAGCATACCATTATTACGTTAAAATACTAAAACGTCTTTTACGAATCACCAAATAAAAGAACATTAATTTGGGACTTAATCACAATTAATTGTGCCCTGCAATCTAAAAGGTATTGCATAGGCTCATAAATCTTTCCGCCTTCAGCTGCTTTTTTTCTCAGATAAACAATGAGCAGATCAATCACCTTTATAAGCTCGTCCCTCTTGTGCAGAAGTTTGGCATATGCTTGCATGTCTAAGTCTGTTTAACAATATTAACCGTCCGGATCATCAAAAATAAGAGAGCCGGGCATTGCACCGGCTCACCAAAACTTTAAATCAACCACCTACGTAAAACAGATGCGTTGATCGTATTAAATACAATAAATATTCTTTGTAGTTTTAATAAGTTGAAATATTACAAAGTGTATATTTGCTAACCGATGCTAAACGCTGATTATGAATAAAAAACTACTACTTATCTTTTCCATATCCCTGAACATTGTTCTGATTGCGCTTATCTTATATTTATCTTAATTATAGGTTTAATTGTTTTCCGCAATACAACTTAAAGCACTGCAATACTAAGGGGATATCAATTGGAAGCTATTAAATTATATAAAAGAATGGCATCGTTCAGGCTGATAATTAAATGTACCGTAAGGCCAGTCACTATATAAGCCCTCAGTGTAACTTCAAAAAATCGCTTTAACATAAGCGTCGCGCTGTTGTTTTAAATGAATGAACGCACGATAGATGTTAGTGGCTCAACAATGGCTACGTTATTAATATTTAAAGGGGAAAATCATTGATTATAGTAACCGGTCAAATTTTCTTGTTGAGTACAAACGATTAACTTACTGCCCAACATGAAGGGGAAGATGAACATTTATTCTTACTCGTTTTATTTTACCCAGACGTTTATTTTACAAACATGGAAGCGGTAATATTTTGCGGTATTCAGGCCACCGGAAAAACTACTTTTTACAAAGATCAGTTTTTTAAAACGCACATGCGGATATCGCTTGACCAGCTTAACACCCGCAACAAGGAACGCCGGTTTATTGACACCTGCATTCAAACCTCGCAAGCTTTTGTTGTAGATAATACTAACCCATCGCCAGAAGAGCGGGCAACTTACATAACAATTGCCAAAGTCAACCGGTTTAAAGTTATCGGCTATTATTTTCAATCAAAACTTGACGATGCTTTGGCCCGTAACCGGCACCGCACCGGTAAGGAAAACATCCCCGAAATTGGTATTAGGGGAACGTACAAGCGTTTAGTACCGCCCTCTTTTACTGAAGGCTTTGATGAACTGTATTACGTTACGGCTGAAAATAATACATTTACCATCAAACAATGGCTGGATGAAATTTGATACCCTTGACCAAAAAATGCGGATTTATGAAACCACGCAAGACCGCAACGTTTTACCCGGCATGTACCTGGTAGCCCGGATTGACGGACGAGGCTTTACCAGGCTTACTAAAGAAGTGCACCCGTTTGAGGCGCCGTTTGACGAGCGCTTTCGTGATCTGATGGTTGCCACCGTAAAGCATTTGATGACCTGCGGTTTTAACGTAATCTACGGCTATACTGAAAGCGACGAGATATCGTTGCTTTTCCATCCCAACGAAGACGCATTCGGCAGAAAGACGCGAAAATATCTGTCGATACTGGCTGGTGAGGCCAGCGCTCAGTTTTCGGCGCTTTTGGGGCACCCTGCAGCGTTTGACTGCCGCTTGTCCGAACTTCCGAACAAAGCCTTAGTTGAAGATTATTTCAGGTGGCGCAACGAAGACGCCCACCGCAATGCGCTGAACGCGCATTGCTACTGGCGCCTCAGAAAAGAAAACATTAGCGCACGCGACGCGGCGGCCAAAATCAATGGCCTGAGCATAGCTGCTAAAAATGAATTACTTTACCAATATGGCATTAACTTTAACGACCTTCCCCCCTGGCAAAAAAGAGGCATAGGCGTATACTGGAAAATCATTGAAAAAGAGGGCATCAACGCTCAAACCAACGAAGTGGTGCTGACAAACAAACGCATACTGCATACCGAATTGGAACTACCTATGCGCGATGAATACAGCGAGTTTATCAGCAGGCTGTTGATACAATGTGAGTCGACTGTACAGAAGTAACATCAAAGGCGGATACATGGCCACTGTTCCGTCTTAATGGTACCACCCTTTATTCACCCTGCGGATAAGAAAGCTCACCTTTGATGTGACGTTCCAAGGTCTGGAGGCGTTCAATTACCGGCCCGGCTTGCAGAGGTTTGTGCAGGTTCTCGCGCAGGTACCTAAACTCCAATTTTAAGTGATTGCGCACATCTTCCAGGTAAAAGGCACGGCTAAGGCGATAAGATTTAGGCAAATCCTGCTCTGCAAACCATGCTTCTAATTGGTCTATCTGTTCGGTAGTCATGGGGCAAAGGTAGCTAAAAAACTAAGCGTCCAAATTACCTTGTTGTACTCCCCATCAATTATCAATCGGTTTCACCATCTCATCCTGCTCTTTAACTTTCTTGGTATCTAACCTGCCAAACCGCCACGAAAAGCTGATACCGAACGATTGGTAAGGTATGCGGCGCAAACTGTAGCTGGTATATGGCGTGCCATTAGTTGTGGCGGCGCGGGTTACAGTGGTAACCTGGTCTACGTATTTGGCAAACGGGTTAGTGGTGGTAAAACCGATGCTGGCTTTTTTGCCCATCAGCTGCTTGCGCAGTGCCAGATTATAGGTGATAAATTTAGGGGTTTGACCCTGAATGTTTTTCATAGGCGAATTGTAGTTGCCAAACGCCTCGGCAATAAAGGTATCTGAAAGCTGGTAACTCAGGTTGAGGTTGGTGCGCACAGTCAACGCGTTTACGGTGGGGCCGCCATAAACCTGATTCACAATGTATTTGTCGGTAATGGCGGTATTGGTGCGCAGGTTAATCTTTTTGCCAAAAGGTACGGAGCCCGATATATTAATGCCCGTATTTTGCTCGGTACCGATATTTTGACGGTTAGTGACTGATACGTTGTGGTAAACCGAATCGCCTACCTGGTACTGGCTGTAAAAGTTGGTATATGGCTTCACATCATCCCGGTTGTGGCGCGAGAACAAACCGATATACAAGTTGCCACCGGTTGAAAACGAGTGGCTGTAACCCGCCTCAAAAACATCGCCTATCTCGGGCTTCAACGCGGGGTTGCCGGTGGTAATGTTGTACGGGTCGCTCAGGTTTATGAAAGGGTTTAGTTCGCGGTACTCGGCCCGTTCAATACGTTTGGTGTAACTTATTTTCACAGTTGACAGTTCCCCCAATTTATGTGAAATAACTGCCGTAGGCACCAGGGTGTTGTAAGACGGTATCGTCGTACCCGGATAGTCTATCTGTGTATCGGTATGTTCTACGCGGGCGCCGGCTTTAACATCAAAGAAATTTAAAGCGCTAAACCCCAATGATGCGTAACCCGCGTAAATACGACGGTGATATTTGAGGTTGTACGATTGGTTTGGGTCGGGCGCGTAAACGTTGGTGCGCGCGTTGTAAGCGGTTACATCGGCCGTGCTGTTGATGTTTTGTGAAATAGTTTTGGCACCGGTTTCCAGCGTTACCTTTTTAGTTAGCGGCTGGGTATAATCTACCGAAATATTGATTTCGTGGTTGGTACCGGGGTTAAAGCTGGATGATGCTGAAAAAGGTGCCGACTGCCCTATGTATACCTGCTGCTGGTTGTAGGCCGAGTTGTTGTAGCCCATGCTCGAGGTATACAAAATCTCGAGCGCCTGTCCTTCCATTTTAAATTGATGTTTGTAGTCCAGGCTCCAATCATAGCTATGGGCGCTAAATTTACTCAACGATGTGCGCTGACTCAATATATCTCCCAAGCCGGTGGTTAATTGCTGCTGCATCGTCATTCCCTGGTTACGGTTACCAAAATGGTCGTACCCGAACGAACCGTTTATATTATCTTTCTTAGTGAGCGACCAATCCAGATTGATGCCCGACTCATAACCCGTGCGCCTGAAATCACTGTATCCATCCTGTATCAGCCGTATGGCCCGGCCGGAGACATCAACCGAGGTACGGTCATTTAAATTTAAGGTACGGGTGTTTACTTGTGCATTGCCGCTAAAAAAAGCCGATACACCAAAATTGCCCTGGCGGATATTGAAGTTAGCCGAACCATTTTCCATCCGGGTACCGGCCGACACGTTCATATTACCGTTGATGCCGCGTATCCGGTTATCTTTCAAAATGATATTGATGATACCGCCCAGCCCCTGTGCATCATATTTGGCACCCGGACTGGTAATTACCTCTATACTTTTAATTTTACTGGCCGGCAGCGAGCCCAGCACATC
Source organism: uncultured Mucilaginibacter sp. (assembly GCA_913777515.1). Taxonomy (GTDB): domain Bacteria; phylum Bacteroidota; class Bacteroidia; order Sphingobacteriales; family Sphingobacteriaceae; genus Mucilaginibacter. The sequence continues at coordinate 24,030 of CAJYSL010000443.1, read as the reverse complement.
AGACAGGCTGCTGCCAAATATAGTGGATGGCTTACCGTTAATCAAAAAACGCACGCTTGAGTTGCCTTGCAATTCTACGTTACCGTCAATATCAACACTTACCTGCGGTACTTTTTTCAGTACGTCCAGGGCTACGCCGCCCTGCGAAGTAATGTCGTTGGCAGCGTTATACACCATTTTATCAATCTTGTTTTCAACTATGGGTACCCTGGCCGTCACCGAAACTTCGCCAAGTTGCTTACTGGAAGCCGTAAGTGCAATGCTGCCCAAATCTACCCGGCTTTGCTGATCGACAAACTGAGACGAATTGTAGGCTACATACCCTATAAAAATAACCATCACCCGGTAATTGCCTTTGGTCACCTTATCTATCATAAAAAAACCGTTGGCATCAGTAATAGTTCCGCCTACAGGCTTGTCGCTGCCAGCCGCTAACAGGCTCACGGTGGCGTAATCTACCGGCTTTTTGGTGGCGGCATCCACTACCCTGCCACTGATTTTGAGAGTACCTTGAGCCCATACCGTAACGCTCATGAATAGAAAAATAAATAAGGTGGTCCATTTCATACGCCGCAAAATTGCCGGCCGATTTTGAATAAAAGCTGTAGGCTGCACCTGCAAGCGCATCTTTTTGACAGATTGATGCCTGATAGCAGCTACCGGACAATATCATGGGGCATAATTCAACATTTCCAACCTTCCTCCAGAATTTGATTTTACCTTTGCGCCAAAAAACAGTGAAACTTTTAGTGATTGAAGATGAAGCCGGTCTGCGCGAAAGCATTGAGGGCTACTTTGCCGAAGATGGTAATATTTGCGAGACAGCATTCGATTTCAGCTCGGCCATGCATAAGGTTAGCCTGTACCGGTACGACTGCATTATTCTGGACATTACGCTGCCCGATGGTAGTGGTTTAGACATACTGCGACATTTAAAAGAGCAGGAACATAACGAAGGCATCCTGATTGTATCGGCCAAAAACTCGTTAGACGACCGCCTGACCGGGCTTGATTTAGGTGCCGACGACTACCTGACCAAACCCTTTCATTTATCTGAACTTAAAGCCCGGGTAGCCGCCATTGTGCGCCGTAAATCTTTTGACGGCAACCGACGCCTCCGGCACCACGAAATTGATATTGACCTGGCCAGTAAAGAGGTAAAGGTTGAGGGTGTCAATATCAAGCTTACCCCTAAAGAATATTCGCTTTTACTGTACCTCATTGCCAATAAAGGCAAGGTCATATCAAAAAATGCCATTGCCGAGCACCTTTGGGGCGACAGCATCGACCTGGCCGATAACTTTGATTTCCTGTACTCACACATTAAAAACCTGCGTAAAAAAATGGTAGAGGCCGGCGGAAAGGATTATATTCAGGCGGCCTATGGCATGGGCTATAAGTTTGCCGACTGATGAAACTACTTGACCGTTATAACCGCTCTACCATCCTGCTCACCGTAACCGTGATGCTGTTTGCGGCAGTGGTTTATTATTTTGCCATCAAGCTGGTGCTATCCAGGCAAATTGATAAATCATTAGAGGTAGAAGAGCGCGAAGTGCTCGACTTTGTGCGCATCAACGGTAAACTGCCCCAAGTTTTCAATGCCAATCATCAGGCCACCGCCTTTGCCCTCACGCAAGTACCGATAACCCGGAGGATGATTGACACCACGTATATGGACGTGAAAGATAATGAGTTTGAACCGGCCCGGGCCATTTACACCTCGGTAATGGTGGGGCCGCAGCGCTACCAGGTTACGGTGGTGCAATCCATGGTCGAAACGCAAGACTTAATTAAAGTCATCTTTCTGATCACCCTGGGGCTAATTGTTGTTTTGCTTACGGCGCTGTTCATCTTTAACCGTATCATTTTGGCTAACATCTGGAAGCCATTTTACATCATACTTAACCAGTTGCGGTCGTTCACGCTGTCAAACGGCGGCCCCATCCGACCCATAAATTCATCTATCGATGAGTTTAGCGAAATGAACGAAGCCGTTATCACGATGGCAGCACGTGCACAAAAAGATTACCAGGCGCTTAAAGCATTTACCGAAAACGCCGCACACGAACTGATGACGCCTATTTCGGTCGTCAATTCTAAGTTAGACAGCTTTGTACAAACCGGTGCATTTACCAACGAGCAAAGCCTGCTGCTGAGCGATATGTATAATTCGGTAGCCAAACTCACCCGCCTCAACCGGTCAATGCTGCTGCTAGCAAAAATAGAAAACCGGCTGATTACCGATAAACAGACCATCAACCTGGATACACTCATCAGCGATACGCTGAACCAGTATGATGATGTGATCTCCGGTTTAAACATCGAAGTAAAAACCAATCTGGACCCTAAAAAACTTGATGCCAGCCTTTTATTGATGGAAGTGCTAATTAGCAACCTCATCGGTAACGCCATCAGGCACAACACCGAGGGAGGCCGTATCAGCATCGAATTAAACCAGCATCACGCCCGGTTTGCCAACAGCGGTAAAGAAAAAACGCCATTAGAAGTACAAAACCTCTTCGGTCGCTTTAAAAAATCAGCATCGTCCGATGGTACAGGCTTGGGGCTTACCATCAGCAAAGAAATCTGCGACCATTACGGGTTTCAGTTATCTTACCAATATGTAAATGATTTGCACGAATTTGTCATGACGTTTCCGCCAGCTGGTTAAACTGTTAGCAACCGCTAAGGCTTGCGTACTGTTAGCTTAACTGCATACCCCAAAAAAGCAAGAGTCCCGGCTAACTGCTTAACCTGGACTCTTGACATCTGATAACAACTCACTTAATCAACTTAAAAAAACTACTATAGCTTTTGTCTTGCACTATCATTCATCATCAAAACTTTGATATTAAGTAAATACCGGCTACCATCAGCGCGCCGCCAGCGATGCGGCCCAAACTCAACGGGTGCTGCGTCATACCGAACATGCCGTATTTATCAATAATCAGCGACATTAAAATGTTGGCGGTAATGGTTAGACCGGCCAATGTACCTGCCCCCACTTTTTGTACAAACATCAATCCCACAATTACGGCAACCGACCCAATGAGTCCGCCCAAAGGTGCCCACCATGGCATAGCCGACAATCCCTCGGCTGTGGGCAGCGGTTTAGGCTGGCATAAAAACACGCAGACCAGCAAAGCCAGCACTGGCAAAAACGAAGCAAAGCTGGCCAGCCAGGGGTTGCTCAGCGATTTTTGCAGGGCGCCGTTCATGGGTGGCCCCCAGGCCTGTAATGCCCCGGCCACAATAATGAGCGGGTAAAGCCATACCTGATTGTTACTTTCCATAAGGGTTTGATGTGGGTAGGTAATGATTTTGAAGTGGCATGCCTTAACCGCAACTTACAGGCTACGATTACGGCCTACGCACACTTTTAATATATTACTAATGAGCTTATTTTTGTTTGGCTTTGTGTTGCGACTGATACTCCTGACCGTCTACCATCACTTTTTGAATGTGATATACCTCGTCATGATGCTGGTTCACAAAACCTTCATCCCCGCGCTTTACTGCCGTGATTTCTAAAACCGCACCGTTTTTGATTTTATCACCTAACTGTTGGTCTTCTTTGTGGATGTGAAACAGTTTATTGCCCGACTTAATACCTATAAGTTCGCCTTTTTTATCTTTCAGTAATTCGTAGTTATCAAGCTTGATGGTTTCTGCACTAGCATCGGCAGCAGATTTTTGCGGTTTAATGTCGTTGGCTTCGGTGTCGCTACCTTGAGCATCGGTTACGCTCACCAATTTTAACTTTGGTTTTTTATCATCTTTACCCTCGTGTTTAGGCTCGTCGGCTTGATAAGTCACGGTTACATGGCTGCCCTGCCCGGCTTTATGCATAATGGTTTTGGCCGTATGCGGCGGAAAATTAATTTTCACGTGCTCCTTATCTGTTTTCAACTCCAGTGCATCAATATCGCCATGTTTATTAGCCAGGTATTTCTCAACCACTCCACTCACTCTTGTGCCCTGTTTTTCTGAAGTTTCCATAACTTGTTTTGTTTGTTTATTTGTTTTAGAGGGCTTAACTACCACATCATTCTAATGGTTTGATAATGGCGCGGATATGAAGAAAAATTAATGTGGGTGGAGGTTTGGGGAGGATTATCTGATACTGATTATTTACTTGTACATCTTAAAAATTACAAAAAAGCATTATCACACTTACCAAAAAGAGAATTACTTTAGCCCTTATTAAAATCATTGAGGATTTTAAATACTTAAGGCTGCGTGAGGCTCGCGGCAAAACCTATCATTCAATACCGAAATGTCAGAAGAGCAAAAGAAAATACTGGAGCAGCAACTTTGGAATATAGCCAACACGCTGCGTGGCAAAATGAATGCTGACGAATTTAGAGACTACATTCTTGGATTTATATTCTATAAGTATCTGTCCGAAAAAATGGAAATTTATGCCAACTCCATTTTAAAAGAGGATAAGCTGCAGTTTCGTGACATTCAAGAAGACACGCCTGACGGTCAGGAGTATATCAATGCTATTCGCGAAGATGCACTCGAGATGCTGGGTTACTTTTTAAAACCATCCGAACTGTTTAGCGAAATTGCCAGACGCGGTAGCAACGCCAATACGCTTATTTTAGAAGACCTGCAAAAAATCCTGATCAATATACAGCTGAGCACCATGGGCACCCGGAGCGAAGAGGATTTTGATAACCTTTTTGAGGACATGGACTTAAACAGCACCAAACTGGGTAAAAGTGTTGATGCCCGCAATGCCATCATTGTGAAAGTACTGGTGCATTTAGACGAAATTGATTTTAAACTGGAGCATACCGAACTGGATGTTTTAGGCGATGCTTATGAGTACCTGATTGGCCAGTTTGCCAGCGGTGCCGGCAAAAAAGCCGGAGAATTTTATACGCCGCAAGAGGTGTCAAAAATTTTAGCCAAAATTGTTACTACCGGCAAAAACCGGCTGCGTTCGGTGTATGATCCAACCTGCGGATCGGGATCGCTGTTGCTGCGGGTAGCCCGCGAGGTAAAAGACGTGACCAATTTTTATGGTCAGGAAATGAACCGCACCACCTATAATTTGGCCCGCATGAACATGATTTTACATGGCGTGCATTATCTTAAATTTGATATTAAGCAGGAAGATACACTTGAGCATCCCATGCATGTGGAAAGTAGGCCTTTCGAAGCCATTGTGGCCAATCCGCCATTTTCGGCTAACTGGAGTGCTAAGCCTTTGTTTTTGGCCGACGAGCGCTTTAGCCAGTACGGTAAGCTGGCGCCGGCCAGCAAGGCCGACTTTGCCTTTGTGCAACACATGATTTACCACCTGGCCGAAAACGGCACCATGGCCGTAGTACTGCCGCACGGCGTGTTGTTTAGAGGGGCTGCCGAATTACACATACGCCGGTATTTAATTGAGCAAAAAAATTATCTGGATGCGGTGATAGGTTTGCCAGCCAACATATTTTACGGCACCAGCATCCCGACCTGTATCCTGGTGTTTAAGAAGTGCCGCGAAACGCCGAACGACGTATTGTTTATTGATGCCAGCAAGGAATTTACCAAGGTAAAAAACCAAAACATACTGCGCGAAGAGCACATTACTAAAATTGTTGAAACCTACCGCAACCGCACCCCTATCGAAAGCTACAGCCACCTGGCTACCCTTAAAGAAATTGCCGATAACGATTACAACCTGAACATCCCGCGCTATGTAGACACCTTTGAAGAAGAAGCCGAAATAGACATCCAGGCCGTGATGCTCGAAATTAAGGCACTAGAAGCCCAAAGAGCCGAGTTAGACAAAGAGATTGACGTATACCTAAAAGAGCTTGGACTTGTTTTTTAAAACCCTCAATGTAATTACTAACGAAATTTAAAAAATCGATTATGGCAGAAAAAGATGATGTTATGGGTAAGGTTCAAAATAGAGTACCGAGGTTGAGGTTTCCGGGGTTTGAGGGGGAATGGGATGAGCGGAAGGTAGGTGAACTGTGTGATTATATAGTACCCGGCAGAAACAAGCCATCTGTATTTGATGGAGAAATCCCTTGGATAACAACTCCCGACATCGAGCATAACCAATTAATTTTATATTCAAAGAAAGGCCTGTCAATTTCAGAAGAGGAGGCGAAGAGGGTTGGGTCCAAAATTGTTCCTGAAAATTCAATTATAATTTCTTGCGTTGGTGAACTCGGCTTAGCTGGAATAGCGGGTACAAGAATGGTTATAAATCAGCAATTACATGCTTTTGTCCCTAAAAATATCGATTACAAGTTTTTACTTCACAGTTTAGGAACTAGGAAGGATTATATGGAAAAGATTGCGACTAAAACTGCTGTTCCATATATGAACAAATACAATTGCAACTCTATACCAATAAGTTTTCCGAAGTATGATGAGCAAAAAAAGATTGCTAATTTTTTATCGCTTTTAAATAACCGCATCCAAACCCAAAACAAAATAATATCACGTTATCAATCCTTAATCCGAAATCTCAGGGATGCAATATTTAGGCAAAAAATTACTCTAACGGATTCAGAAGGAACCAGTTTTTCGGAATGGGAAAATTGCAAGTTAAAAGATATTGCAGTAAGAATTATAAAAAAGAATACTGAGAATGAGCAAAATGTTCTAACAATATCTGCTCAACTTGGATTAGTCAGTCAACTGGAATTCTTTAACAAATCAGTTGCTGGTAAAAATCTTTTAGGCTACTACTTGTTAGAGAAAAATGATTTCGCTTATAATAAAAGTTATTCAGCTGGATACTCAATGGGAGCGATAAAGCGGCTCAAACGATACGAGAAAGGTGTCGTTTCTACGCTTTACATTTGCTTTCGCTTTAAAGATGATGTCTGCCAAGAATTCATGGAGCACTACTTCGAATCGCAAGTCCAAAATGATGAACTGGAAAAAATAGCTCATGAGGGTGCCAGAAATCATGGATTATTGAATGTCGGAGTAAGCGATTTTTTTAATATTGAAATTTTGTTGCCATCAATTAGAGAACAATTGGAAGTTGCTAAATTGCTTTCAACGTTAATGGAAAAAGTTTCAATAGAAGATAAAATTTTTCAAAAACTTAAAAATCAAAAGAATTTCTTGTTGAAGTACATGCTTATATAAGTAGAGCCATTAAAAGAATTTTTTTCAACTGATGATTTTTTTCATTTATTTCTATTTCCAGCGAAACCTTTTTTGAGAAATTGTCTAATAGTGAAATAATCTTTTTTTGTTTATCCAACTGGAGAATCTTTACCTCAAATTTTTCTAAGGAAGATTTTTGAATATTCGGTAGTCCCGAACCAATTCTGAGAGTCATTATCTGTGATTCGTAGGCCTTTAAATAATAGTATAAATATTTTTTTTCAACAGCGCTATTAATATTGAGTAGCGTATAACAATGTCCTCCACTCCAAAAATCAGTTTCGTTGTATTGAACATAACCACAAGAATTACCCCCTTCACTTATGGATATTGTACCTGCGGTCGTGTTAAATTTCGAGTGGTAGCCAGACGGAGTGATTCCCCCGTTCATTACGTAATATAATCCGCTCACAGATAATTGAGAGCCATTTATTTGCTCGCCCTTCTTTATAGAACAAAGAGATTTTAAGGGCAAAAAAGTATGTCCCTGTGTTTCATCTCCAAAAGATTGAAGGCTCAAACTGTTAATTAATGCTTTTAATTGATTAATTATTTTGTTTTGGGTTTGAATCCTTTTATCAATAGTAGTCAAAAATGAGGCTATTTTTTTTTGTTCATTAATATGAGGTCGGGAAAAACAGAAATTACCCATTTGAGCCAAGTTCATATTCGGCTGCGCGCCAATGGCTATGCTATCCTTGATGTAAGATCTCATTTTTTCAGATTTGAGAACTTGATAAATGAAAACATAATCTTCATTGTCGTTGACGCGAATGATTGCTAATGCTTGATTGGTATTTGCCGGTAGCAAATCCTCAGTCACAATATTTACCTTTCCAACAGTTGCCCCAGCGATAGCAAAAAGAATGTCACCATGCATCAAAACAGAACGTTTTAACTTACCTTGATGTACTTCGTCGTCTATAAAAAGGCATTTGCTTCTGTTAATCTTATCACCGTCAAAACTCTCTATTCTTATAAAAGCGACACCTCTTTCAACGAATTTATCAGGTGTAGTTCCTTTGGTAATTAATTTACATATCTCTCCCAACTTCCGCTCCTCCCATTCCCCCTCAAACCCCGGAAATCTAAGTTTCGGTACTCTATTTTGAACCTAATGGTAAATCCATCTTGCAGATTTTCCATCCCAAAAGTTTTACAGAATCCTTTCCTTTACTGCTCACCATAATATAATTCAACCATGAACCCCCAAAAACTATTGAGCGATGTTACCGACTTATGGAAAGCCGACAAAAAGCAGTACGTCAAAAAATCCAGCTATGCGGCCTACCTCCTGCTCACCGAAAATCATTTATTGCCGGCCTTTGGCCACAAGCACGAAATTGAAGAAGCCGATGTACAAACCTTTGTACTGCAAAAACTGGAGTCGGGCCTGAGCCAAAAAACTATTAAAGACATTTTGATTGTGCTTAAAATGATTTTAAAGTTTGGCGCCAAAAAAAAGATATTTAGCTACACGCCTTTCGACATCCAGTTCCCGACCGTACGCGAGTGTCAAAGCATGGAAGTGCTGAGCCGCGCCGACCAAAAAAAGGTGATGAATTACATTCAGGAGCATTTTACCTTCCGTAATTTAGGTGTATATATTTGCCTGAGCGCCGGCATGCGCATCGGCGAAATTTGCGCCCTTACTTGGGAAGATGTAGATACCGACCGGGGCGTAATACACGTGCGCCGTACCATACAACGCATTTACGTCATTGAAGACGGTCAGCGCCGGACGGAACTGCTGTTAGATACACCTAAAACCAAAAACTCCATCCGCGAAATTCCGCTGAGCAAGGATTTGCTGCGAATCTTAAAGCCCTTTAAAAAAATAGTCAACCCATCTTTCTTTGTACTAACCAACGATGCCAAACCTACCGAACCACGCACCTATCGGAGCTATTATAAAAACCTGATGAAAGATTTAAAAATGCCTGAGCTTAAGTTTCATGGGTTAAGGCATAGCTTTGCCACCCGTTGCATCGAAAGTAAATGCGATTACAAAACCGTTAGCGTGCTTTTGGGCCACTCCAACATCAGCACCACTTTGAATCTGTATGTACACCCCAATATGGAGCAGAAAAAAAAGGCGATTGAGCAAATGTTTAAAGCGCTGAGGTAATGTAAAATACCCTCAAGGAGATAGGGTTAAGTAATCCAATATTTATTAAATTTGTTTATTACGAAAATACCTATCTCCTAAATCGTCATTATTTTGAGCAAACAATCTGAACAGGTACTTGAGGAAAAGCTGATTGCCCAACTACAAAAACTCGGTTATAAATACGTTGTCATCCCTAACGAAAAATCGTTAATATCTAATCTGAAAACTCAGCTCGAAAAGCATAACAACATAGTGCTGAGCGATGCGGAGTTTGATAAGGTGATGAATATTCTCACCAAAGGCTCGGTTTTTGAAAAGGCTAAAACCCTGCGCGAACGTCAGCACATTTTGCGCGATAACGGCGATAACCTGTATTTCGAGTTTTTAAATGTGGAGCACTGGTGTCAGAACGAATATCAGGTTACCCACCAGATTAGCCAGGAAGGCAAGTACGACAACCGTTACGACGTTAGCCTTTTAATAAACGGCTTGCCTCTGGTACAGATTGAGTTAAAACGGGTAAGCCTTGAAATTAAAGAAGCCTTTAATCAGATAAACCGTTACAAAAAACACAGCTTTGGCGCCGGTAAAGGGCTTTTTCACTTTGTGCAGTTGTTTATTATCAGTAACGGTGTAAACACCAAATACTTCAGCAATTTCGGCACCAATGCCCAAGAGTTCCTGCAAACTTTTCATTGGACCGACGAAAACAACAAACCACTCAATAACATATTAAACGGCTTTACCGATAGCTTTTTGGAGCCTTGCCATGTAAGCAAAATGATTTGCAAGTACATTGTACTTAACGAAACCGATAAAAAACTAATGGTAATGCGCCCCTACCAGTATTACGCGGTAGAAAGCATCATCAAAAAAGTGACAGCCAACGAAGTGCTGAATGGGTACGACATCAAAAAAAACGGTTACATATGGCACACTACGGGCAGTGGTAAAACCTTGACCAGTTTTAAGGCCAGCCAGATATTATCAAAAATTCCAGCTATCAAAAAAGTAGTGTTCGTGGTAGACCGCAAAGACCTGGACTACCAAACTAACCAGGAGTACGAAAAATTCAGCAAAGGCTCAGTGAGCTCGGCTACCAACACCGACGATTTGATTGCCAAATTCAGGGACCCTAACGTACTGATTATTGTCACCACTATTCAAAAGCTGAATAATGCCATATCGGCAAGAAATCAGCTTAAAATGAAAGCCATAACCGACCTGCGCATGGTTTTCATTTTTGATGAATGCCATCGTTCGCAGTTTGGCGATACACATGCAAACATCGTGGGTTATTTTACTAATATTCAGCTGTTTGGTTTCACCGGCACCCCTATTTTAGAAAAAAATTCAAATGGTGAAAAGACGACCAAAAGTTTATTTGGAGACTGCCTGCATAAATATGTGATAACCGATGCCATCGGGGATGAAAACGTGCTGAAGTTTTCGGTAGAATACATCAAAACATTTAAACAAAAAGAGCATATCATCGATCTTAAAGTTGTAGAAATTAACGAGGCCGAAGTTTACGAATCGCCGAAGCGCAAAGAGGCTATTGTTGATTACATTATTCAACATCACAACTCAAAAACGCAAAGCCGTAGTTTTTGTGCCATGATGTGCGTACAGGACATTAACGCGGTTATTCAGTACTATGAATTGTTTAACCGTAAAAAACTTAATGGCGAGCACAATTTAAAGGTTACCACCATATTTAGTTACGCCGCCAACGAGGATGAGTTAGAAAGCAGTATTATGCAGCAGTATAACATTGCGGCCGAGCCAAGCGTTGCCTACGGCAACAGCTACATCCCGCACCGGCGCGAACTGCTGGAACGATACGTGGCCGATTTTAACGCCATGTATGGCATGTCCGAAAACGTAAGAGACTCCGAAGGTTTTTATACATACTATAACGCCGTAGCCAAAAAATCCAAAAACAACGAGGCAGACATTTTGCTGGTAGCCAACATGTTTTTAACCGGGTTTGATAGTAAATATCTAAATACATTGTACGTTGATAAAAATCTTCAGTATCATGGATTAATACAGGCTTTTAGCCGTACCAATCGTATTTTAGACAAAAATAAAACGCAGGGCAATATTGTATGCTTCCGTAATTTAAAAGACAAAACGGACGAAGCTATTGCGCTTTTTAGTAACAAGGAAGCCAAAGACGTTGTGGATGACATCATCGTGGAGCCTTACCATGTATACGTAGACAAGTTTAACGACGCGGTTGATAAATTGTTAGACATTGTACCTCACTTTAACAATGTAGATGACTTATATAGCGAAGAGGAAAAACTCGAATTTATATTAGCTTTTAGGGAGATGATGCGCTTACACAAAAAAATGAGCCATTATACGGAGTTCGCCTGGAGTAACTTAGCTATAGAACAGCAATCTTTTGAAGCCTATACCAGTAAATACCTCGACTTAAAAGACAAACTGTCTACGGGTGGCTCTAACGAGAAAACTTCTATCCTGAACGATATTGATTTTGAGCTTGAGCTTATCAGGAGAGACACCATCAATGTGTCCTACATTATGCAATTACTCATTAAGGCAAAGCAAAACACAAAGGAGAAAGCAAATATTGAGCAAGAAGTTTTTAATCTTTTAAATAACGAAGTATCGCTAAGAAGCAAACGGGAACTGATTGAAAAATTTATCAAAGAAAGCCTGCCTCACATTGAAGATACCGAAGACATCCAGGAAGAGTTTGAAAAATTCTGGAATGCAGAGCAGGATAAAGCCTTGAAAGTATTAGTAAACGACGAAAACTTATCCGAAGAGAAAACCGAAAAACTGATAGAAAACTACCTGTTTGCCGAACGCGAACCGTTGCGTAATGATATTTTGGACCTAAGAAAAGAAGGCCGGCCAAGCATCCTGAAATCTAAAGAAATTGGCGACCGGATATTAACCAAAATTTTAAGTTTTGTAGATACGTTTATAAGCGGAATGGCAAGTTAAAACATCTTTTACTTTACCCCCATTTATAAACAACCTTTTACCAAAGTTGTATTTCTATATCGGCTTATCAAACAACATTTATAAGTCGGTATCATAAACTTTATAACGTCACCGTCTATGGCAATTAATCTGCAAAAGGGCCAGCGTATCAATATTGGTCTGCAAAAAATAAGTGTGGGTTTGGGATGGAATCCTAACGAGGGCACGGGTTACGATTTTGACCTGGATGCCTCGGCCATCATGATTGACCAGAACCGGCTTATCCCGGCCGAAGAGTTTTTTATTTTTTATGGCAATACCGACTCCCCCGACAGCGCCCTGCACCACTCGGGCGATGACCCTACCGGCGGCAACAGCGCCCACGGAGATGACGAGATTATCACCGTTGACTTGTCGCTGGTTGACCCGCGGGTGAACGAGATTTTATTTGTCGTAACTATCCATGACGCCCTGGTGCGCAAGCAAAATTACGGTCAGGTGCGCGACTCCTACATCCGCATTGTTGACGACTCTAACGGCAGCGAAATTGCCAAATACGAGCTGGGCGAAGATTTTTCGATCGAAACCGGCATTGAGTTTGGCAGGCTCTACAAGCGCGACGGCAGCTGGAAGTTTGAAGCTTCGGGCATTGGTTACCGCGAAGACCTGGCCTTCTTTTTAGCTAAATATTTTAAAGGTCAAATCATTAAATAACCGCACCGTATGGCAATCAACTTAATTAAAGGTCAAACCATCGACCTGCGTAAAAACGACCAGGGCGAAGAGTATGACCTCAGCACGGTTACCTTGGGCCTGGGCTGGGACGTACGGCAAAAAAACACCGGCTTTTTAGGCAAGCTTTTTGGCGGCGGCCAAGAAGAAGAATACGACCTGGATGCCATTGCCTTTTTGCTGGATGCTAACGGCAAGGTGGCCAACCTGGGCCGCAAGGCACAGGCCCCCAACGGGCGCGAGATAAATTTGTACGGCGGCGACATCATCTTTTTCAATTCCATGCAGCACCCGTCGGGCCATATTTGGCTCACGGGCGATAACCGTACCGGTGCAGGCGATGGTGATGATGAGCAAATCATCGTAAAGCTAAACTCATTGGGGCAGCAGTACCAGCGTATTTTGTTTTTGGTGAGCATTTACCAGGGGCGGCACAATAATCAGCATTTCGGCATGGTTGATAACGCGTTTATCCGCGCGGTGGATGCACGGGGTAAGGAGATTGCAAGGTACAGCCTTTCGGGCGATGCCACCTTTAACGGCATGTGCTCCATGACCTTTGCCGAACTGTACCGCAAGGATGGCTCGTGGAAATTCAGGGCCATTGGCGAGCCGCATGCTACCGACAATTTTACGGAATTGCTTAAAAAGTATAGGTAGGCATCACTAATGGCAGTTACCAATCCTGAAAATCAGCAATTTATTAGCATGAGCAACCGATTGCTTAGTTGAGCAATTGATTGTTCATGGCAAAAGTGGTAAGCTCGGCAGCGCTGTTTATTTTTATTTTTCGGTAAATATTTTTTTTGTGCGTTTTAACGGTATGTTCTGATAAAAATAAGCGTTCGGCAATGTCTGCGCTGGTTAGGCCCAACACCATCAGTCGTATAATTTCTATTTCGCGGTCGCTAAGGTTTACGGCAGGATGCTCTTCTTTCTCGGCAAAGTCCTGAATGCGGTCAAAATACGACCGGCTGGTTTTAATGCGTTCAATAGCTTCTATCAAATCAAGGCTGCCCCGGCTTTTGAGCAAACATCCGTCGGCACCTGCTTTGATTAACTGGCTAATGTACGACCGTTCAGGATACATGGTAAGGATGATTACCTTGGTTGCCGGGTAATCTTTTTTAATACGTTCGGTGCACTGTATGCCATTCATTTTCGGCATATTGATGTCCATAATTACCAGGTCGGCACGGCGGTTGCTCATCAGGCGTAATAGTTCTTCGCCGTTGGCGGCAGTACCCAACACCCGGATGCCGGCAGCGCTTTTAAGTATTTCCATCAAACCATCAACCACGATGGCATGATCATCAGCAATGTATACTAAAAGCTCATTCATAATTGCTTACCTCCAATATAAAGGTACTACCATTGGCCGATGAATCAATGGTGAGTTTTCCGGCAATACGGTTTGCCCTCGACCGTATATTTTGCAAACCAACCCCCGTTTTTCCCCCGGCAGCGGTATCAAAACCACGTCCGTTATCTTCAAAAATCATCACCAAATCGTTTTCAATCTGCGATACTTCCAGGCGTACGGTGGTTGCTAAAGCGTGCTTTAAAGTATTGGTAAACAACTCTTGCACAATACGGTACAAATGTAAGGAGATATCATCGTGAAAGGGTTTATGCATATCAATAAACGAACTTACCTTTAATTTACCCGAGCCGTTGATGGCCTCGCACAATTGCTCTAAAGCTACCTTGAGCCCAAAGCCCGACAAAGTTCTTAAATCCAGCTCGTGCGATAGCTGACGCACCTCCGCGCTGAGTGTTGAGCTGATAGAATTAATTTTTTCGTTTAGCCGCGTCACCTCGTCCAAATCAGACTTGGTAAGCACCAGGTCGCTGTAAATTTTAAGGGTTGCCAGCAGGCCGCCAATATTATCATGCAGTTCGGCAGCAATGCGTTTACGTTCCTGCTCCTGGCCCTCAATTAAAAAGTGCGCTAAACGCAGTTCCTGCTTTTGCATCAACTGCTCAATCTCTTTAAACTCACGGGCCTTAGCCGACAGCTTGCGCGAATACAAGTAAATGAACCCGATGATGGCCATCATCATAAGCACCATAGACGAGGTGCCTAACACCAGATAGGCACTATTACTCATGCCGATTTACCAAACTAAATGCGTAAACCATGATGATATTTTTAATGATGTTAGAAACTTCCTGAAATATCCATGCATTTTTAAAAAAACCTTCAGCTTTGCCCGATAAAATTTCGGTACCCATCAAATAGGCAAACAACGATCCGGCAGCGTATAGCAGCCACGCGACGGTAACCATAAAATCGGGTCGCTTTTCTAATGGCGTATGGTCGGTATCGTTTTGGTAAAGCTTGTAAAAGTAAAACATGCCTAAACCAATTATCACCATCATATCAATAGCCCAGGCCAAAGAATTGAAGTCGTGTATAGATTGATAAAAAAGCGTATTAGCTATATTAAAAATGAGCAGCAAAGCTATAAGCCAGTAGATTACACGACCATAAATTAGCTTGTTGTAAAACAGCGTTACAGCAATAATTTCAATACAGGATAATAAGTGATAGGCCGGCATATTATTTTTATGCATTTCGGCTGTAATTAGTGTGTAGATTTTTATCGGTGCCGAAACCGCAAAAAACCACCCTAAAATATGATAAGGTGGTTTTTTACGGGCATAATATAACCAGGCTAACAGAGGCAGCAATTCGGACAAATCTGAGTTATTGGACAAACCAAACACTATCTCTGTGTAGCTCATTAATCTCTCCTTTACGCTTGCTTTTTTTCTTCTTTCTTCAAAAATTCAAGCTTGCACTGGTTAGGGCAAGGGCGTGATTCACCTAAAATCATGTCATCATCGTTAAGCTTCTCCGGAAGTACTTTTGTGTAGTAATCCTTCCCGTTTGGCATTACAGGTACAAAAATTAAATCAGGTAACATTACCCCTTTTTGTTCCGGAAGGTTTGGATTCTCACGAATCGTTTTACCATAATAAATACGCACCCCTTCAATTTTCTCATTAGCAGGTACCGTGCTCTTATTATTATGCTTATCAATGTCGTCCATAAACTTCTTCAAAGTGTCTAAACCAAATGTGAAACCAAAAAAATGTCTCTCATCGTGACGTCCCATTGGCGCGTTTTGAAGATAATTTAAGACCGCAATCCGAGCACTATCTTCTTTCATGCGTGTACCGACACCGATTGGGTTATTGTTCTCTTCTGAACAAATTGATTTTTCATCGCTCATAGTGTTGTGAATTTAATTGTTTATGATTTTTGTTAAGGAATTCGATAATAGATAGCCACTATCGTTGCTGCACCAAAACTCAGGCAATATTTACCTTAAACCTATACCCCGTGCGTGGTATTTTAATCTTTCATAAATGTAAAATAACTTATGATAAATAAGTCGCCGTTCGCACTATTTTCATGAATAAGTTAATAATATTTCACAAATACCCCTAGGTAGGTATTGATAGGCGGTCAGCCACTCCGCAATTTTGAAGCAGATGCAATCATTCTGCCTCTGCATCCGGCAACATCCAAACGCGCTAATTAATTTATACTATGATGATATATTTACAACCTATTATTTATCGTTTTTTTGATTGCATATCCTTCCATCAACGCATCAGCAAAAAACCAGGCGAAGCCAGACCACACCAGCAGTTTTTAGATAACACCCGCCTGATGTCAATTGCCAAACGGAAACAGTCTTGGTTAACGGGCAGCAGTTTATTTTTGAGCCTTTTATTAAGTCTTTTTTACTTCGCTGCAACCGCGCAGAATGTGCGTTTGGTTAGTCTTGCACCCCCCATTTCGTTCAATCAGCGAGGCAATGACGACCGGGTTACTAAGCAGCTTACGTTAACCTTTCAATTTGTGGATAAAACTCCAAAAACAGATATTGTTAAAACAATCTATATTGAGGATTTTGCCCCCGACTTCGAACCATTATTTTATAACAACCTGACCAATACTACTGATAAGGCGATCAAGTTGACTTTTAAAAAGTCGGATTTTAAAAAGCTAAACCAAAGTTTCACCCGCACAGTTGATATCTCTGTTATACACCCTAAAGTTTTACCGGCAAAGGCGCAAACTGCCTATTTAAAAGTGACTGGTCAAATCGAGTTTGCCGAACTGTTATTTGAAGGAAACTACCCGGGCCAGAGCCTTGAAATTGTTTCAAAAGCTTCCATAATACCACCACTGCTTAGCGACACCACACAAAAAACAATAGAAGTGCCTGTCATTATACAGATCAGAAAGGCAAGTACAAGCGTTAATCCTATCGTCAGTAAAAATGATACGCTGGTAAAATTGACAGTAACAAAGCCGGGCGGTAACCAAGCCAATGTAAGTGTTTTTCCTCAGCCTGAAGTCCTCCTGTCAGCCGGCGAAATAAAGCTATTAAATCAAAATGAGACCGTAACAAAAACAATATATCTGCAAATAAGCGCTATACCCGAAAAGGATTTTGAAGAAGAATCGGTTGAAATTACCATTCCGGGTGCAACGGGCAGCCACCGTGTTACCTTGAGCCAACGAGGGCGCTACAACCCTAATCAACCGTTTTGGGTAGAGGTAGGATCCAATTTTGATTTGGTTGACGGTTTGAAGCCCAATAATTTCTTTTCAGGAGTCTTCTTCTTTAAACGTGATATACGCCCGCTTTTCAAGTCAAAAGGAAGAAAAGAAGATAACCTCGGAATTTTCGCCGGTGTGTTTGAATCAAAGGCCACTGCTGATATATCTGAAGAAAAAACCGTTGGGCGATCGTATTATACAGACCAATCTGTAGCCTTAAAACAGGGGAACAATGTTGGCGTTTTTGTAGATTCCGGAACGGTTAAAACGGTTCAGGTATCCAGAAACCTGGGGCTCTTCTTTTCGCCGCAAATAAGAATATCGCGAGGCGGCGCCAATTATGAAGGCCTTCATTTTTTTACATCTCTTTGGCTCGAAATACAATGGCAACGCATTTCTCAGGAACAGGATTTTTCCAGCCTCAAAAGAAAAGACACACTCTTTGTAGTGGCCAGCGAAATTAATAAGTATGCAGACAAGGCGACAAAAATAGAGTCGAATTTGCTTTCGCATTATATAGGCATGGGCTTACCCGTTTATTTTAAAGAGGGTAAAACAAACGTTTTCTTTAACCCGGTTATCGGCGTTAGCAACCAGCCCAGCGCTAATAAATTCAACGAAATTTTAGCTGCATCCGGAAATCCTGTTAGCCGCAACTGGAAGATGTTTTACGTTTTTCAATTCCGCCTGAGCGAAGAGCATTTTGGTATTTCATTTACCGGCGAGGTACGGGGTTTATTGTCAAAGGGCAGTCCGCCGTTTGTGACCTTAGCCCTTTCGAAGAAATTTGATTTGGGGAAATTTGTTGAATTTACAAAGTAGCATCAGCTACCATCCGGCAAAACAGTTATCTATCCCCACCTTCGGTTATCATGGTAAGCTAATAACACGCGATGTGCTAGCCGGCATTGAGGGCATAATTCACTACACGTCGTCTCATAAACGACCGTCAAATTAAAAACCATCTTAACTTTTAATTATGGAAATTTTTAAAAACACAGAATTCGTAGGCGGGTTGCCTGGTATCGTTGATAGTTTCGTTGGCAACATTCTGTCGTATGCCGTTTTGCTTGCTTCAATAGCCACCATTACCATGACATTTTTAGAGCTCATAAAGGCCGTGTTTGGCCTCAGGCTAAATTACCATCGCAAAAAAATTGTATCCTGGCTTAAAAACGAGCAAGCCTACCATGAACTGCTTATCCTATCGGTAGCCGAGGTAGAGTCGGCTGATGCCCTGTTTGATCAGCCAACCGATAAAATGCTCGGGCAGATACAGGCGGCAACAAACGTGGTTATTGATTTTCCGGATTTATACCCGGCCATGTACGATTTTTTGACAGGCGTGCCCCGCTCCGAAGCGGCGCGTGCCGAGACAAACCAGTCGGACAACAATTATAATGACCAAAAGTCTTCGCAAGACAGAGATATTTGGGCTAATTTTATCACGAGGGCCGGGACTGCACCTAGTGATGAAGCTACCCAGGCCGCTACAAAAGCAAGGGCCAGAATAGACCATTTTGTATCCAGAAAACTGGATGCGTTTCAGACCCGAACCGAATACAAATGGGCAAGGTTAAACCAGTATTGGGCTGTAGGCGGAGCGTCGATACTTATTTTTTCCTTTCTACGAATGCTCGATCCGCACCCTTCACCTATCATACCTGCCGTTTTCTTGGCGCTCTTTGGCGGCATGATCTCTCCTTTTGCAAAAGATATCATCACCGGGCTATCGAGCATTAAAAAGTCATAACCTGATGTCAGAAACTTTCAAACCTTCATTAAATTACTGGTCGGGTACGGGCACACAGATACGGCCAAAAGGCGACCCGCAACCTAGCAACGCGTTAAACAAAAGTTCGCTGGTGTTGCTGGTGCATGGGTATAACAATAAACTGCAAGCCGCTTCCGATTCGTATACCCTGTTTAAAGGGTTGCAGCAAAACAGTGGCTCGCTCAATGCCAATATTTTAGGCATATATTGGCCGGGTGCCAATTGGGCAGGGCCTCTGTACTACATGCAAGCCGTTGAACAGGCACAATTAGTGGCTCCACTGCTTGCTGCCGATTTGGTTCAGGCCGCAAAACAGCGGGGGTATCTTTACGTCGATTTTGTAGCGCACTCGCTGGGCTGCAGGCTTGTGCTGGAAGTTGTTAAAAATCTTCTAGCGATAAAAAGCCGCGAGGGTTCGTTGTCGGGCTTGTCGGTTGGCAAAATTGTTTTTATGGCCGGCGCTGTGCCGGTAAAATATTTAGAGGATATTAATAATTTACAGCAAGCCCTTAAATACTTTGCCGGTACCATGAGCCTTTACTCGGAAGCTGATATAGTTTTAAAATTCGCCTTTCCGGCCGGCCAGACCGCCGCCGGCGAAGGCTTTTTTCCGGTAGCGCTTGGCCATCGCCATTATGCCGGCGGCAGCCTGATTTTGCCGGGGATGATACAACGCCGGTACAACAACGCCGGGCACTCCGACTACTGGGGCGGCCGCAAAGACCCTGACCCTAACGACATGATACCAGCCACAGTAGCCGAACAGTTTCTTTCGTTAACGCCCCCATCTGCCAGGACTACTGAGGTATATTTAGCAACACCCAAACGTGAAAGGCCTGTTAGAGAAACGACAGCGGGAAGGGTAATTGCAAGCAGAAGCATGTAAAGGCTGTAATCTATAGGGTTGACGGCCACGTGTATGCTCGCATTTACAACAACCTGCGCGGTATAAAACTATCGCGCCCCGATACCTATGCCGATTTCTAGTCGGACATGGCCGTATACCACGATGATGCCGGCGAATACAGCAGCAACGAATTTACCATGGATGGGGCGGCTTCGCTGATTTATTTGTTGGAGGCAAAGGAGTTTGAGTCCACAAACAGCAGGAAAGTAAATATAAGCAGAACGAAGCGATAATCACTTGCGCCCAAATAAACGTTTCCAAAACGGATTTTTAACGTCACTCTTTCGCTTAACATCCGTTGACGACTTTTTGTAATAAACTTTTGAGTAAGCCTCTGCATCACGTATCAACCGGTACAAATGCCGCTGGCGTGCCAGGATATCAATGGTGTTACACGGCTCATCTGTGGTTGGCGGTTTGCTGAACACATTTCTGACATCAGAAAATTGGCCGGCAACACAATCGCTTTTAGGCCATATAAAATTATCTAACATCGCTACCTCAACAGCTTCCTGAGCATAAAAATATTGTGACTTAGGCACCCACGCAATCAACATTTTATTGGTAAGCTTCAGGTCATAAGCCCAAAAATCAATATTAAATAGTTGTCTTTCGGTGGCTATCCAGGTATCCCACGGAGGCGCATCGCTTTGGTCTATAAAGCAAAAGCTAGCCTCCTGAGGTGCTCCGTCAATCAACGTTTCATTCGCCTCAAAAAACATAATTCGGCCATAACCAACAAGTTCATCAACCGGAATCAAATCAAGCTTCAGTGCCTTAAGCACAGCCGACCGGCTGGCAACCAAATCTGTAACAACCTGGTCTTTTTCTTCATCAGGAATTTGGTAATAATACATTTTAGGCGATAATCCGGCCGTTCGGTACAAATTGGTTTCGATATCCGGATTAACCTTTTCTATCCAGGTGGCTGTTTCTTGAATGATGCGGATAATGTCCATTAATTACTAAAACGTGTTGTCTGCTCAAAACTCTCTGCAACACAACCCACCAAACATTTAATCTTTAACATTTGCATTTAATAATTCATCGAGTTTAGCTGCAAGTTGTTCGCCGCGTAGGTCTTTAGCAACAATTTTTCCCTCCGGGTTGATCAACAACGTAGTAGGATAACTGTTAACGAGGCCATAACCTGATACATTGCTTGTTTTTGCGTGCTGTAAAATATTAGGCCACGAAACAAAATTATCCCGCATTAACTTTTCAGTGATTTTAGCATCAGTTTCATTAAACACACCTATGATTTCGAATTTATCACGCGGATATTTTTCGTAAGCTTTCGCTAAATAAGGCATTTCGGCTATACATGGTCCGCAGTACGTAGCCCAAAAATCAACAAACACAAATTTGCCTTTCAAGCTCGCCAACGAAACATCGCTATACTTAGTAAAATAACGGTTCATGTTTAAGCCTTTTATTGGCGGCGCCAAATAGCCGGTAGAAAATGATGTCAGCATTTTTGCGGATGTACGGGCAACGGCTTGTTTACTCATACCTGCTTCAGCTTTAATATTAAACTGCGCCGATTCAGTTCCGACAAGCGTAACCTGTGCTGCTTCTCGATTGATCTTTGCAATTTTAAAATCGGCATTATCTAACTTAACATACTGATTTTCGAACACACGTTTGGAGCCGCTCACGCGATCAAAGTAAGGTCTGTCGGCCAGTATCGCTACAAACGGCTTTCCGGTATATCCCGCCGATACGCATAAAACGTAATCAATTCCGTTAAAAGCAAATTTTTGGTAAGAGAATTCCGGAAAGGCTAACGATAACATACCTCGTTGAGAGAAGAGTGCGCCAGCCGGACATACCGGTACGCTGCTTTTCACAACTTTACCGTTTTGCATGCTTTCGGTTGAAACTGAAACCGACCAGGCCAACATCTGCTCTTCACTTTCTTGACGAGGTTTCAGTGACATAATTTTATCATCCGCGTAGTCTCCGTTATTATTTAAATCAATGATGATGGCATCATCACCGTCTTTATTTTTGCCAACTGCAGCATTAATATAACAAGCCAGATACTTTTTCGAAAGCGTAGTCGTATCGGCTAAATTCCACCCATAGTTTTCGGCTTTCTTTAATAACCCCGGCTTTGTAATTTTACCGGCCTTGTAGCTTTGAAAAATAAATTGGAACCTGTTTACCGGGTAAAAAAATTCCTTCACCCCGGTAAGTTCTGGCGGGATGTTTTTTATGGTAGGATATGCCAGGTATTCTTCGTCGCTGTTGTTCATATCCTTACTTCCAAACGCCGTTGATGAATTTCCCTCCGGCCCAAAGCCCAATACCTTTCGCGTTTGTATAAGTACGGTATCTCCCTTAATTGTAATAGGGGTATTCTGAGCTTTTAATGATCCACTGTAAAGTGCGCCAAGCGCCATAAGCACTGTAAAGGATAGTTTCATGAATAATGGTTTTAGGTAATTGGTTGATCATATCTGCCGGAAGCCGGCAACCCCATTAACACGGCAGAAACGGAGCCCGGTGTCTGATGTACGGATAAGCTTCAGGTGATATGATTTGCTGATAAACTTAAGGATAATAATCAGCATATTATACCTAAGCTTCATAATAAATATATCAACAAATTATCGCAGGTAGCGATGGCCTGAAATTATCCCAATATTTCACTTTAACGTCAGTATTTTGATGCCTAACTGGTCTGTTCGTTCTCCCCTATTAAATCCCCTGTAAAAGCTGTATCTTTGCGGCCATAAAAGCAACCCTATGTTAAAAGGATTTTTTAATGTGCCGGTACCTGTAAACGAGCCGGTGTTAAACTATGGTCCGCGCAGTTTGGAGCGTGCCGCTTTAAAGGCAGCTTTAGAGCAAGCCCGCGCCCAGCAGTTGGACATCCCGATGTATATTGGCGGCGAAGAAGTACGCACCGGCAAAACGCAGGAAGTACGCCCGCCGCATGACCATAAACACGTATTGGCAACCTTTCATGAGGGCGATGCCAGCCACGTGCATGCAGCCATCAACGCTGCCCTGACGGCCAAGGCCGATTGGGAAAACATGCCGTGGGAACACCGTGCAGCTATATTTTTAAAGGCAGCCGATTTGTTGGCCGGTCCGTACCGCGCTAAAATTAACGCCGCTACCATGCTGGGCCAGTCTAAAAACGCTTACCAGGCCGAAATTGATGCCGCTTGTGAGTTTATAGATTTTCTGCGCTTTAACGTGCAGTATATGACCGAAATTTACGCACAGCAACCGCTGTCGGGTAAAGGCGTTTGGAACCGTTTGGAGCAGCGCCCCTTAGAAGGCTTTGTGTTTGCCATTACGCCGTTCAACTTTACCGCTATTGCCGGTAACTTATGTGCTGCCCCTGCCATGATGGGCAACGTTGTGGTTTGGAAACCCGCCCCAACGCAAATGTATGCCGCCAATGTGGTGATGCAGGTATTTAACGAAGCCGGTGTGCCTCCGGGTGTCATCAACATGATTAGTGTAGATGGTCCGGTAGCAGGCGATATTATATTTAGTCACCCTGATTTTGCAGGTCTGCACTTTACAGGTTCTACCCATGTGTTCCAGCATTTATGGAAAACCATTGGTAACAACATTAATCTGTACCGCAGCTACCCGCGCATTGTGGGCGAAACCGGTGGTAAAGATTTTGTGCTGGCACACCCAAGCGCAGATGCCGATGTAGTAAGCACAGCGTTAATTCGCGGTGCGTTTGAGTACCAGGGACAAAAATGTTCGGCGGCTTCTCGTGCTTACATTCCGCAATCATTGTGGCCTGCCGTTAAAGAAAGACTGCAACGCGACATTGCCACCCTGAAAGTTGGCCCGGT
>CAJYSL010000442.1 GCA_913777515.1 uncultured Mucilaginibacter sp. | reverse complement strand
GACCTTTTTCCCAGTTACATGGGCAAAGCTCGTCAGTTTGTAAACCGTCTAATACACGTAAAACTTCTTTAACGTTACGGCCTACATTCAGGTCGTTAACACATACCCAACGTACAACACCTGTAGGGTCGATGATGAAAGTAGCCCGGTATGCAATTTTTTCAGTAGGCTCTAAAATACCTAACTCTTCGGCTAATGATTTTGAAGTATCGGCCAGCATCGGAAATTTCAGGTCGCGCAGGTCGTCATGGTGTTTTCTCCAAGCAGCATGCACAAACTCAGAATCGGTAGAAGCGCCAATTAAACGGGTTTCGCGGTCGCGGAACTCACCGTAGCTTTTGTTGAACTCAGCAATCTCAGTAGGACAAACAAAAGTGAAATCTTTTGGCCACCAGAACATTACCGTCCAAACGTTATCATCGTTAGCTAAAAAATCAGAGGTAATGTCTTCAAACTCTTTACCTTTTTCAAGGCTTACTACTGCTTTTTTATTAAATGATGGGAATTTTTCACCAACTGTTATCATAATGTGCTATTTGTTATAATTTTCACAAATATAGCTTTCTTCTACCTACACCATTATTTTATTAATCAATAGCCCATAGGATTTATCTATATATGTTAACAACTATTATAAAGAGCGTTTAAAATATTATGGCTTATGTTTTGCTCACTCTGCCTTATGGAATTTGCTGAACTACAAGCGCTAAAAGCACAATACAAGCCCGACGAGATTAAAATATTATTTATTGCTGATGGAATACCCGTTAAAGACCGGTATTTCTATTCGAAAAACTCAAATATGTACAAAGCAGTAAAAGAGGCTTTTACACGGGTATTTGGCGATTTTAAAAGCGACGATGAATTTTTGGCTTTTTTTAAAGATATAGGCGCCTATTTTGAGAACTTAAGCAAAGTGCCTATCAAACTATTGCCGCCGGCCGAGCAACGCCAGGCCCGGCAGGAAGGTGTACTGCCTTTGGCGGAACGACTATCAGAAATACATCCCCGGATTATCATCATATCTCTAAAGGCTATTGAAAAATACGCCCGCGAAGCTATTAAAATGGCTAACCTGACTTCGGTTGAACACATTGCCGTTACACCCTTTCCGGTTAAAAGCATGACCAATGTAAACAACTGTATTAACGGCATTGTAAGCGCCCTCAAGTCGGTTGACTGGGAAATATAATATCATAAGAAAAAGCGCCGCTTGCTGAATAATTGCGAACGGCGCTCCTTATGCATTTGGGCACTACTGCTTCAGTGTTTCTTCAAACAGCTTATAGATGCGTTTGTACTCATCTGTCCAGCTGCTGGGTTGTACAAAGCCATGATCTTCTACCGGGTACGAGGCCAATTCCCAGTTGTCTTTATGTAACTCAATCAGTTTTTGCGACAGGCGGATGATATCCTGGTAGTTAACATTCACATCTACCATGCCATGGCACATCAATAGTTTACCTTTTAGGCCATTGGCAAAATAAATAGGTGAACTTTGCTTATAGGCCTTTTCATCAGTAAACGGTTCATTCAGGATGTTTGAGGTATAGCCATGATTGTAATGCGCCCAATCGGTTACCGAGCGTAGCGCGGCACCGGTAGCCACCACATCAGGCTGGGTAAACATTGCCATTAAAGTCATGAAGCCACCGTAAGAGCCGCCGTACATGCCCACGTGTTTAGGGTTTACGCCATATTTTTCTACCAGATATTTGATGCCGTCTATCTGGTCGTCAAGGTCTTTGCCACCCATATGGCGGTAAATGCCCGTGCGCCAGTTGCGGCCATAGCCGGCACTGCCGGTGTAATCAATATCAATAACGGTGTAACCATTATCGGCCAGCAGATTATTAAACATGTATTCCCTAAAGTAAGAACTCCACCAGTAATGTACATTTTGCAGATAACCGGCGCCATGTACAAACACCACGGCAGGCTTGGCCGGATGCGGTACCTTGGGCGTATACACCCGGGCGTATACATCACTGCCATAACGGTTTTTAAACGTTACCATATCCGGGTCGCGCCAGGCGTATGAGTTAAATTCGGCAGAGGTGGATTGGGTAATTTTAACCGCTTTAGCGCCCGGCTTATTGGGTTGCAGGTATAGTTCCCAAGGCTTGTTGGCATACGAATAGCGGATGGCGAGCCATTTTTCATCCGGAGAAATGTCTACTTCATTGCCCCCCTTCATGCTGGTTAATTTTACGGGCTGCCCGCCGGTTACCGGCAAACGGTAATAATGCGCTATACCCGGATGCTCGATGTTGCCGGTAAAGTAAAAGTACTTGTTGTCGTTAGACAGGTGCAAGTCCGACACTTCCCATTTGCCGCTGGTTAATTGTTTTTTTGCACCAGTGGTAACATCAACCACATAAATATGCGAGTACCCGCTGGCTTCGCTCTGGAAAAAGAAATGCGTATTGTCTATCCAACCGTTGCTACCCGATGTAAAACCGCCGCCAATGCCGGGGCCGCCAATCCAGGCTTCATCGCGCTGACGGTCCAACAAACTTAACTGACCTGTTGCGGGGTAAAGCTTCATTATCCAGCGGTCTTTATTATCCTGCGAAGTCACAACAGCAACAGCATATTTACCGTTATCATTCCAGCTAAGACCCTGTACTACCACTTTACGGTCTTCGTTTAGCTTGGTACGTTCTTCCAGTTGTTTAGGGTAATCTTTTACATAATCGGGCAAATCTTTAATGCCGGGTATCTCTTTGGTAGATATGACATACACGGTATCGCGCTGCCTGTCGAAAATATAGGATTGCGATGTAGGCTGCGGACTGCCCACCTTAGTACGATTCGGGATATCTTCTGTAAAACCAGAAGCAGTTACATAAGCCGGAACCTGGGTTATTTTGGCGCCGTCGGCTAACTTAATCAACCTATAAGTGACATACCGGCTATCAGGGCTTAACTGAACAAAACTCAGTGATTGGTCGCCGATGGCAATGGCTTTGAGCGACTTAGTTTGCAATGCCTTACGTTCAGCAGCATCCATCTTATCATTTTTCTCTTTTTCTCTGATAACCTCGAACAATTCGGTTTGCTCATTACGTAACCAACGCTCTTGTGCATTACCAGTTGCAGCACTGTTTTGCTGATTGCCCCGCCCCGCTCCGCCACGTGTGCCCGAGCTGGCAGCAGTAGCACTACCGGCAGCAGCACCGGTACGGGTAAAATTTGTGAGCTGCGTAAGCTCCCCGGTATTCAACTTTATGCTGTACAGGTTATCGTTCCGCATAAACAGCACTTGCCTTTCGTCGGCACTAAAAGTTGGGTAACTTTCACGCTCAACGGTTGTAGCCAAAGGCTTGGTCATACCCGATTTTACATCCGACAAAAAGATGTCGCCGCTACGCTCAAAAAGCTTAATGGTGTGTTTTTTATTCCAAACCCCATTGCCGCTTAGCACCTTACGCTCATCTAAACTTACTTTCTGCGGAGTGTAATTGCCGGTGGTAATGGCGTACATCACGCTGCGGTCAGCATTTTCGGAGTTCCAGTTAAAATAGACTTTTTTACTGTCATCGCTCCAACGGATGTTTTCGGGTGAGGTTCCCATCCATTTGGGGTCGCTCATTATTTTTTCGACGGTTAGCTTTTCCAGTTTTTGTGCATACAAGCTACCGGCAGACAGAACAAGGTACAGCGTAAAGATTTTTTTCATACAGCGGAGTTAACAATAGTAGGCTAAATATAAGGTCAATTGCATTATGATTAAGCTTTTATGCTTTTACCATATTATTTTTACTTGATGGAATTAACAGGAACCGGCTTTATCATGCGCCCATGGCAACTTGATGATGCTCTATCGTTACAGCAGCATGCCAACAACTTTAATGTAAGCGCTTATTTGTTAGACCGCTTTCCATTTCCTTATACCCTACCCGATGCCGTGAGTTGGCTCAACAGTCAGCTACAAAACTCTGGCCCAATAAGTAATTTTGCCATCACTATAGACGGAAAAGCGATTGGTGGTATAGGCCTCGAATTCAGACACGATGTTTATCGCAAAACGGCGCTGATTGGCTATTGGCTTAGCGAAGCCTATTGGGGCCGTGGCATTATGCTCGAAGCGGTAAGACTCATGACCGACTATGCCTTTGCCAACCTGGATTTGATTTGCATACAAGCGGGCGTATTGAGCGCTAACCCAAAATCAATGCGGGTACTCGAAAAAGCAGGTTATGAAAAGCAGGGTGTGTTGCGGAAGTGCATTGTTAAACGCGATGAAGTGATGGATGAGCATGTGTACGCTGCGTTTAAGGCATAGCGGCGCTTCTTTCACTCCTTAAAGCAATAGCTATGTTGTTTGCGGTTATATTGAATTTTGCTTAATTAGCGTTTTACCTATAATAGCCTATCAACTTTTAGTCAAATTGCTGTACCGATGAAAAAAACAAGCTGTTTATTTTGGACTGCTTATTTAACTTGCAGCCTATGTTCTGCACAAACTATGAATATTAAAATACCTGCCTACCCTCAAACTCAAAAAGAAACGGTTAACGATACCTATTTCAATACCACCGTTGCCGACCCCTACCGCTGGCTTGAAGACGACCGTGCCGAAAACACCAAGGCTTGGGTAACCGCTCAAAACCAGGTAACGCAAAGCTACCTGAGCCAGATACCTTACCGCGAAACCATTCGCAAGCGGCTGGAAACTTTGTGGAATTACGAAAAATACAGCGCCCCTTTTAAAGAAGGTGCATACACTTATTTTTATAAAAATGATGGCTTACAAAGCCAGACTGTATTGTATCGCCAAACGGCTGGTGGCCAGCCCGAGATATTTTTAGACCCTAACAAATTCTCGAAGGATGGCACTACCTCTTTAGCCAATATTGGTTTTAGCAAAGACGGCAGTTTAGCAGCCTACCAGCTATCGGCAGGTGGGTCTGACTGGACCAATGCTGTAGTAATTAAAGCATCCGATAAAACCCAGATTGGCGATACCTTGAAAGACATCAAATTTTCGGGTATTGCCTGGAAAGGAAATGAGGGTTTTTACTATAGCAGTTATGATAAACCGAAAGATGCCAGCCAACTATCGGGCATGACCCAGCACCATAAGCTGTACTACCATAAATTAGGCACGCCGCAAAGCCAGGACCAGCTTATTTTTGGCGGCGAACAAACGCCCCGCCGTTACATTGGCGCTTACTTAACCGAGGATGAACGCTACCTAGTAATTACTGCGGCCAACTCTACTACCGGTAATGAGCTATACATTCAGGATTTGAGCCAGCCCAACAGTGCCATTATAAACATTGTAGATAATATGGACAATGTACACGCCGTAATAGACAATCTGGGCAGCAAACTGTATATCTACACTAACCTTTATGCACCAACCTACCGGCTGGTAACCGTTGATGCGGCTAACCCACACTCGGGTAACTGGAAAGATTTAATTCCCAAAAGTAAAGACGTGCTGGAGGTATCAACTGCGGGCGGTAAGCTGTTTGCTCATTATTTAAAGGATGCTACCACGTTTATACAGCAGTATGATATGAATGGCAAACTGGAACATGCCGTTGCTTTACCTTCGGTGGGCACGGCATCTGGTTTTAGCGACAAAAAAGAAGAAAAGGAAATTTACTACACTTTTACATCCTACACTTACCCACCAACTATTTTTAAATACAACATCACCACGGGGGAATCCGAGGTTTATAAAAAGTCGGGGGTACAGTTTAATCCTGAGTTGTACGAATCAAAACAGGTATTTTATAAATCAAAGGATGGCACCACTATCCCCATGATTATCACTTATAAAAAAGGCACGGTGCTTAACGGGCATAATCCAACGCTTTTATATGCCTACGGTGGTTTCGGGGTAAGTCTTACGCCTGCCTTTAGCACCAGTAACATTGTATTGCTCGAGCAAGGCGGTATTTACGCGGTGCCCAACCTGCGGGGCGGCGGCGAGTATGGCGAAACCTGGCATAAAGCCGGTACCAAGCTCCGCAAGCAAAACGTGTTTGACGATTTTATTGCCGCGGCAGAATACCTCATTAAAAACAAATACACCTCTAAAGATTACCTGGCCATTGCCGGCGGCTCTAACGGCGGGTTATTGGTAGGTGCCACCATTACCCAACGCCCTGACTTATGCAAAGTAGCTTTCCCGGCGGTGGGCGTGTTAGATATGTTACGCTATAACAAATTTACCGCAGGCGCCGGCTGGGCTTACGATTACGGCACGGCCGAAGAAAGCGAAGAAATGTTTAATTACTTATGTCATTACTCACCCTACCATGCGCTGAAACCGGCCAGTTACCCGGCTACCCTAGTTACCACTGCCGACCATGACGACCGTGTGGTACCCGCACACTCCTTTAAGTTTGCCGCCCGTTTGCAAGAGTGCCAGCAAGGCCCAGCACCTACCCTTATCCGCATTGAAACCAATGCCGGGCACGGTGCAGGCCGTTCAACCGCACAAATCATTGGGCAGGAAACTGATAAATGGGCTTTCATGTTTACCAATATGGGCGTTGATTATAAACCGGTGAAGTAGTTTTGTTCAGAGAATTTTCTCAACAGGTTATCATAAAACGAGAAAGCCGCTTGGTGTAAGCGGCTTTCTCGTTTTTATATACTTTTAAATTTAGTCCCATTTTCCGTGACCACGGCCACGGTCGTCGTGGTCATGTCCGCGTCCCGGGCCACGACCGGGGCCTTTATCCCAGCCATTGTGACGGCCGTTATCGCCTTTGTATTTCACTTTGGCATTTTTAATAATCACCTGGTCATGGCGACCTCTGTATTGGGCATAACGGCTACGGTATACATTGTTACGCTCCCAAGGGTTACGATCGTTTATTACTACTTTGTAGCTGTTGTAAGGGTCAAAGTTGCCGAAACGTGATGGCAGGTTACGGGCGTGTATCCAGCGGTTGTTATTGTAATAGATATACTCGCGGTCGGGCACCGAATAATAGGCATCAATATCGGGCATGTAATAATAGTTTACATAATCATACCCGGCAGGGCCCCAATCAGGCTGGCTACCAATATTTACATTTACTCTTATTTGTGCTTCGGCTGTGTTATTGAATGCAAGGCCACTTACTAAAATAGCTGCTGCAATGATGAACTTTTTCATAGTATCTAATAATTTGATAATATGACAATCATCACCGCCCCAAAGTTTAAAAAATAAATTGTATCGGTT
>CAJYSL010000441.1 GCA_913777515.1 uncultured Mucilaginibacter sp. | reverse complement strand
TTATCTGCAATAACCGGGGCATTTACCGGTTCGTAAACAGTGTACGTATTCAGTGCAGCGTCAATAGCAGCCTTTATTGTAGGATTAATCATGATTTCGATTTTAGTTTTTTTGTAATTGTCCGTTGTTAAAAGTTAACAGTACTTTACCTTTTAAGTTCTGATTAAAGAACGGAGAATTGGCAGATTTTGACTTGTTGGTCTGTTTATCAAAAGTCCACTCGGCCTCGCTGTTGAACAGCACAAAGTTGGCTGCATGGCCCTCATTTAAAGTAGGTTGCTCAACGTTTAATATCTTCCGCGGGTTAACTGCTAATTTTTCAACAATCAATTCAGGCGATAAACCGGCCTTAATGGCCAGCGGTAATGCGGTTTGTAGTCCAATAACACCGAACGCGGCTATTTCAAATTCTACATCTTTAAATTCTACTTCTTGCGGGGTATGTTGCGATACAATAGCATCTATAGTTCCATCATTAAGCCCGTGCAACAACGCATCAACATCAGTTTGTGTGCGCAATGGGGGTTTAACCTTATACTGACTGTCGAAGCCTAACAGAGCTTCATCTATCAAAACCAAATGGTGAGCGGCCACATCGCAGGTAACCTTTAAACCTTTTGCCTTCGCATCCCTGATTAACTCTACCGAACGGGCTGTTGATATTGTACTGAAGTGTATGGGTGCTTCGGTGTACTCAGCCAGGTACAAATCGCGGGCAATCATCAACTCCTCAGCCAATGACGGGATGCCCTTCATACCCAGCAAAGTGCTCACTGCACCTTCGTGCACTTTAGCTTTACCGGCAATGGCGACATCCTCAGGGTATGAGAAAACCAGTGCATTAAAGCCTTTGGCATATAGTAAAGCCCTTTCCATCAGTCCCGCATCTTTTACTGGTTTGTCGCCATCAGTAAAAGCTTTAGCTCCGCTCAGATACATATCATACATCTCAGACATGTCTTTACCCTCGCGCTGACAAGAAATAGCGCCTAACGGGTAAACCTGCACCAGGTTGCCCTTAGCCCTGTTAATCAGGTATTCAACTTCTGTTTTTGAATGTATAGGCGGCTGCGTACCAGGCATCAAGGCTACGCCGGTAAATCCACCAGCGGCAGCGGCCAGCAAACCGGTTTTTAAGTCTTCTTTAGTTTCCAGACCCGGCTCGCCAATATTACAGTTCAAATCAAAAAAACCCGGCGATAAATAACAGCCCTGGGCATTTACCACTTCGGCATCATCTGCACTTAAACTTTCAGCTACGGCGCTGACCTGTCCGTTTTCAATCAACACGTCGGCTTTGGTTTGATGAAAATTTGAGCCGGGATACAGAATGTGAGCAGATTTGATGAGCAACTTCATATGGTGGGGCTTTATGCTTTACCTTGTTATTTGAATGTGGCCGATGCTGATAGTGGCTGTTTTTCTACTTTGTAAAAGCGGATTAACAGTATCTCGGCAGCCACAAAAATCAGGGCCAAAATTATACAAACTTTCCATAATTGCAGGCCAAAATTTGTTTCGCTGATGGCACCCTGTAACGAACCCATCCCGGCCTGTGCCACCATCCCATTTTTAGGAACCAGATTTTTAAGTTCGCCGGGTTCAAAATAAGTTAAATCAGACTCAAGGCGGTTGTTGTTAAAGGCTATCACCGCAGCCAAACTGTCCTGCTTTTTCAGTAAATAATTTCCGGGCTGTTGTATCTGGTCGGCGACGTATAAGAACGTACTTCCCTCCTGCTGCCGGGCATCGGGTATAAAGGTTTGGTTACCCTTACTTAACTTTAGTACCTGCTTTTCGCTTAACTGGAACGGAATGGTTTCCACCACTTCGTTTTTGCCGATGGTGTAATACAAAGGCTGGTCGTGCCCGCTCAA
This sequence comes from uncultured Mucilaginibacter sp., assembly GCA_913777515.1. Taxonomy (GTDB): domain Bacteria; phylum Bacteroidota; class Bacteroidia; order Sphingobacteriales; family Sphingobacteriaceae; genus Mucilaginibacter. The sequence continues at coordinate 3,850 of CAJYSL010000441.1, read as the reverse complement.
AAGCGCTATTCTGAATAGTATCGGAATCAATAAAGCATGCCGGGGCAAATTACTGTAACTCTCCTGCAACGGCACCGCCGACAGGTAAATTTTACCGCTCCCGCTGCGATAACCCGACCAGAACGGTTGCCGTCCGAGCAAATCCATCAATGCTTCGCTTTGCGCACGCCCGCCGCTGCTTAACTGATAATATTTTTGCACCAGCGGCAAATCGGGGTTACGCGGAATATCTTCAAACACCCCTTTAAATAATGGACTGCTGGTATTTAAACTATTAACCCTAGTGGCCTCGGCAACCAGCTTTTCGGGCCAGGCTGCGCCAGTTGGTTGCAATAGCCCGCGGTAACTATTCAAATTTGCACCATCAGCCGGGAATACTACCAAAGTTCCGCCCTTAGCTACGTAGGTTTTCAGTTGCTGCGCCAAGCCGGTGGGTATGCTTTTTACATCAGCCAACATCACTACCGGGTAATTGCTCAGGCCGGCATAATCAACACTACCATAATTTACATCAACCGGTTTAAAAAAGGCATCTGTTGCCATGGCGGCCTGCAAATAAGGGTTAACCTGCCCGCCGTTAATCAGCAATACCGGCATCTGCTGCTTTACGTTGAATGTAAAGTAAAAATCGTTATCAAACACAATGGGGTTATCCTGCAGTTGGATAAGACCTTGCTGCCAGCCGGACTGTAAACCCGAAAAAGCCAGAGTATCCTGCTGCGTAGATTTTGCTTTAAGGCTGAAACTGCCCAAAGCTTTCTGAGCACCATTAATAAACAATTTTAAGGGAATACCCTTCGCATCTTTATCAGCGTAGTTATGCAGTTTAATCACCAGTTTCTCGCCCTCACCGGGGCGATGCACTGCACTTAATAACCAAACCGAATCAACAGCAATGTTGGGCAAGGTGTTAGCTTTAAGCTGCACGAGGTTAATATTTACACCAGGATTAGGTTTAATTGGTTCTTGACCGGTAGCGCTTTTTTGAAAATCAGAAATGATGTAAACCTGCTCGGCAGTACCGGGCTGGTTTTGCATGATGCTTTGCTGGCGCGAAACAATTTGCGGCAAGCGACGGCTCTGTGCACTTATTTTGACTTCGTCAACGGCATCATTAAACTCTTGCCGGGTAAGTAGCCGCTGGTGCTTGCCTTCAAAATCCTGGGTGAGTAATTGGAAGCGGTCGTTGATGCTGTAAGCTGATGCAATTTCTTTGGCCCGCCGTTTGGCCTCGTCAAGCAGACTTCCCTCAGTATTCAGGGTTTGCATCGAGTATGAGTTATCCAGGAATATACTGATGACCTGTCGTTTACCCGGGCTTACCGTATTTTTATTAGGAAAATATGGCCTCGCAAATGCCAGAACTAAAAATGTCAGTGCAAGTGAACGGCTTGCTAAAATAAGGCGTTCGCGCAGATTGCGCCTTGAAGATTGCTGTTCCTTAATTTCTTTAAGAAACTGAACATTACTGAAATAAACTTTTTGATAACGCCTGAAATTGAACAGATGCACCAGCACCGGTATTGTTAGCGATAGTAAGGCAAACAGAAAAGCCGGATAAACAAATTGCATGGTGTTACTTTATATCCTGCTTTGTATTGACAGGCGTAGTAACAAATATACCCTGATAGGGCATACTTACAAAGCAACTACCGGTAAAATAGCGGTTACTGCCGGAAAGCTAATGGTAAACGCACTGCCCTCGCCGGGTTTGCTGTTAATTTTGAGCCTGCCATTTTGTTTTTTCAGCAAATCTCTAATGAGCATCAAACCAAAACCGCTGCCTTCCTCGTTTTGAGTTCCTTTGGTGGTATAATAGCTTTCGCTGTTAATTTGCTCCATCATGGCTGGGCTAATGCCAATCCCACTATCCGTAATGGTTAGATGAGTCTCGTTATCGTTAACATTGCCGCTGAATGCAATCACTCCGTTAACCGGTGTAAATTTCACGGCATTGTTAATCAGATTACGCAAAATAATTTTCAGCGTTTCGTTTTCGGTCACCCAGGCCAGCTCGGCAGGTAAATGGTTTTGCACTTCCAGCCCTTTCTCGCTAATCGGCATTACCGTTTCTTCGATAATGTTGTTTACTGTATCGTGCAGGTTAACAGTTTCTTTTTTAACGGGGGCACCGCTTACCTGTCCGCGTATCCAAAACAGCAGGTTATCAGTCAGGGTCATTACCCGGCTATACTGCGCTTCTAAATGTTTAAATAAATCTTTGGTTTCGCGCTCAGATACTAACCCGGCATTTACCAGGTGCAAAATACTTTGGGTGTTAGCCAGCGGCTTGCGCAGGTCATGACTGATGATAGACAGCAGCTTACTTTTAAGCACGTTATCGTCTTCCAGTTTCTGGTTCTGGCTCAGCACTTCGCGGTTAAGCTTGTCCAGCATCCCGATTTGCCGTTCAATCTGCTGTTTTTGGGCACGCAGTTTCGCATTCTTTTCCCTGGCTTTTTTGTAGTTGTATAGCAAGGTTAATACAACTACAACCAAACACAACAAAGCACCGATATAAAAAACAATCAGACTTTTTTGCTGCTCAGCTTTTTTTTCGGCCATTAAAACGCTTTGCTGTACTTTAAGCTGCTGCTCTTCCTGGGCACGCAGAGCATCAATAAAATCATTAGCCTGCTTGCGCTCGCGCTCGTTAATCAGGTTGTCTACGTAAATCAGTTCGTCCTGCCATTGTATAATGGCATCTTTATCTACCGATGCCTTGCTGATGCTTAACAGCAACTGCACTGCTGTTTTTACCAAGCCCATAGCCGCGCAGCTGTCGGCTTTGTTATAGGCCAGCGTAGCATATGGCAGTGCCTCTTTGTACTTCTTGCTCCTGATGTAGACCTTGCTCAGCTCAATATAAGTTAAAGCTTTACCGTAGGTATCGCCCGAAAGGCTATCAATCACCAAACCTTTATTCAGGTAATTAATGGCATCTTCGGGTTTGTGCATTTCTTCGTACAGTAAAGCACGATTATAAAAGCTTCTTTTTTGTCCGTATGGGTACTTGATTTTGGTGCTGAGATTATAAGCCATGTTATAATAAGCCATGGCTTTATCAAAGTTTTTTTGTTCGGCATACAGCAAACCTAACTTCAGTTGAATATTCACCATATCAACCGGCTTATTTAAATTCGAAAAAGTTTCGAGTGTGTGGTTCAGTAAATCTTCCGCTTCTTTAAAACTACCGCCTTTACGTTTAATAGTGCTGATGTACTGCTCGGCACGGGCCACGTTATAGACATCACGATTTTGACGGCTCAATTGCATGGAGCGATAGTAAAGCTCTAATGCACGAGTAGAATATCCACGCTGGTTTAATACCTCGGCTTGGTTAAGGTAAGCCACTGCACGTCCCTTGCTATAATTGTATTGGGTAGCCAGAATCTCGGCTTCGGTAAGTAAAGTAAATGCTTTTCCGGGGTCTAACCTGATGAGTGGCGAAGCCTGCTCGTTAAGCGAATCCACTAAGGCTACAATCCGGGGATGTTTGTCAGCCCTGTAAGAAGCATACAATGAGGAGTTGAAACCTGTTAGAAAACACACCAACAGCAAGAAAAACCACCCGTTTAGGTTAGTATTTTTTACGCTTATGGTGTTGTTTTTATTCAAGAGTTAATTAAAGATTAACGCACTTTAATGCTTGTTACTATAAACTTATACGGTATCAAACTTTGTTTGGATGCATTTTTATTCAAATAATCGGTTAAACCTCGTCTCCAAACAGTAACATTCACATTACAGAGTTTAACTGCAACGTAACTGACGCCTTATGGCGGCATCACCTAATTGTAACGATTGCTTGATGAAAGGCTAAACCTGAACAATAATTTTTGCGAACTGT
>CAJYSL010000440.1 GCA_913777515.1 uncultured Mucilaginibacter sp. | reverse complement strand
ATGGAAAGAAATGCAATAAAGTAAAATATGCTCATAAGGCTTTGAAACAAAATACCTTTAACGGCTAATTGGTTAGTGCCGGTAAAGGTATATTCTTTTTATTGGTTTAAAGGCGGCTCTACTAATTTGTCTTTACCATAAATAAAGTCTTTGCGCGTAAAGTCGGTCGGCACAATATCACCATCCAGATAGATAGCTTCTTTAGGACAGGCTTCTTCACACAAACCGCAAAAAATGCAGCGCAACATGTTGATTTCATAAACAGCAGCATACTTTTCTTCGCGGTACAGGTTTTCTTCGCCTTTCTGGCGTTCGGCAGCCGTCATGGTAATGGCTTCGGCCGGGCAAGACAGGGCGCACAAACCGCAGGCAGTACAACGCTCACGTCCCTGCTCATCACGCTTTAGCGAGTGCAGGCCACGGAAGTTTTCAGAAAACTCGCGCTTTTGCTCAGGGTAACGTATAGTCACATCCTTTTTGAAAAAGTGCTTCATGGTGATGCTTAAGCCCTGGGCTATAGCAGGCAGGTAGGCACGTTCCCAAAAATTGAGAGGTTTAACTTCTATCAGTTTTCGCTTGTTACTTAATGGTTCCATATCAAGATTAAGCAAAGTGTTTAATTAAAGTAGCAATTACACCTGTTAATACAATGTTGGCAATAGCCAGCGGTATTAAAGTTTTCCAGCCCAGGTGCATCAGCTGGTCGTAACGGAAACGCGGGATAGTCCAGCGTACCCACATAAAAAAGAAGATGAAGGCAAAAATTTTGGCAAACAATACTATTACACCTATGATAGGCGCAATAGTTGGTCCGGCATGCGCCGCTACCCAGTCCATACCCGGATAGTTATAGCCGCCCCAGTAAAGCGTAGCCATTACCGCCGACGATACAAACATGTTGATATACTCGGCAAACAGGTAAAAGCCCAGTTTCATGGATGAATACTCAGTATGATAACCACCTACCAGCTCTGTTTCGCACTCCGGTAAATCGAAGGGGCTACGGTTAGTTTCGGCAAAGGCACATACCATAAATATTAAAAAACCCAACGGCTGTTTAAAGAAATTCCAGGTAAAATATCCGTCGGCCCAAAAACCGTGTTGTTGTGCTGCAATCTCTTTTAAGCTTAATGTACCACTTAGCATCAACAAGGCGATAATGGACAAGCCCATCGAAATTTCGTAGCTAATACTTTGTGATGCCGCACGGATAGCACCCATTAAAGAATATTTATTGTTAGATGCCCAGCCACCAATCATGATACCATACACACCTAACGATACAACACCGAAGATGTATAAGATACCTACGTTGATATCGGTAACCTGCAAATCAATCACCCTTGAGCCAATTTGCATCTGCGGCCCCCAAGGAATAACGGCAGAGCCTATACAAGCGGTCATAATAGCCAAAGACGGACCTACCACAAACAGGAAACCGCTGGCACGTGTAGGGATAATTTCCTCTTTCATGAACATTTTGGCACCGTCGGCCAAAGGCTGCAGTATGCCAAATGGGCCTGCGCGGTTTGGGCCTACCCTATCCTGCAGAAATGCAGCCACTTTGCGCTCGGCATAAGTAGAGTACATAGCCACTACCAAGCTGATGGCAAAAATGACCAATACCAATACCAGTTTTATGATTAAATCACTTAGTTCCATTACAGTCTTGTCTCCCGTTCAAATTGTTCTTTATTGGCTTCCTGCAATACCGGGTTGGTTTTTACAACCGGCAGCGGATGCAAAGTTTCATAATGGTTAGAGCTGATTACCGATTGGTTTGATACCTTACGCGGACCTTCAATTACCCAGTCGCTGGTTTTCTTTTTATCGAAACGGCAGGTGTTGCAAATAAACTCCTCAACCTCACCATACTGGTCTTTACGGGCAGTTACACGCAACACATCCTCACCCTTATACCAAAGCGTAACCTTGCCATTGCATTTTTCGTGTTCGCAGTTGCGGTGGGCTTCGACAGGCTTGGTAAACCATACCCGGTTTTTAAAGCGGAAGGTTTTGTCGGTTAACGCTCCAACCGGACAAACGTCAATGACATTGCCCGAAAAATCGTTATCAACAGCTTTGTGAATGTAAGTAGAAATCTCGGCATGGTCGCCGCGGTTCAATACGCCATGTACACGCTGGTCGGTAATTTGGTCGGCGGTGAATACGCAACGATAACATAAAATACAACGGTTCATGTGCAGTTGTATCTTATCGCCAATGTCGATGCGCTCGAAGGTGCGGCGGTCAAACTCGTAGCGGGTTTTGGCAGCGCCGTGGTCAAAGCCTAAATCCTGCAGGTGGCATTCGCCGGCCTGATCGCAAATAGGGCAATCCAACGGGTGATTAATCAACAGCATTTCTACCACACCTTTACGCGCTTCAATAACCTCGGGCGAGGTAATGTTTTGCACTTCCATCCCATCCATCACCGTGGTACGGCACGAGGCCACCAGTTTAGGCATCGGGCGCGGGTCTTTTTCAGAACCCTTGCTCACCTTTACCAAACAGGTACGGCATTTACCACCACTGCCCTCCAGCTTGGAGTAATAGCACATAGCAGGCGGTACAATATCACCCCCTATTTGCCGGGCAGCATTTAAAATACTGGTACCAGGTTCAACATCAATACTAATTCCGTCAATAGTTACTTTAACCATTATTAGCCTTTATTTCTGATATAAGCCAGATAGTCTCCGCCTATAATCTGTATAACATTTTTGTCAAGTTCGGGCTCATAAATGTAAACCCAACACTTGATTTCCTTTCCACCCTCCTGCTGCACTAAGTGCAATTCGCGCCCGTATTCGTCTCCTTCGTATTCATCAAGTGCTGCAAAAACCTTCTTGGTTGATGCTAATTGATAAATCTCTCCATACACGTCATTCGTCTCTTTTGCCGAGGTTATTAATGCGGGATAAGCACCTAAATCAAATAACCTTCCCTTCAGTTTGCCTTTCCCCTCGTACTGCATCAACTCCGCTACAGCACTGAGTGCCTCGTTATTGAAATGGCTGAGCAATGTGCCGTAAACAAATAAGTGCTCCATTACTTTTGCCTATCAGCGTGTCTATGTTATGCTACCTCTTCCGGCTTGCTCAACGGGTCGGCGTAATGTGACAGTCCGTAGTTGCGGCTTACCGCTTCCGTTGGGTTGGTTACATGCCATTCAAACTCGTCGCGGAAGTGGCGGATAGCACTGGCCACCGGCCAGGCTGCAGCATCACCCAACGGACAAATTGTATTTCCTTCTATTTTTTTAGATACATCCACCAGCAAATCCATATCACTCAGTTTGCCGTGGCCATGCTCTAAACGGTGCAGTACTTTCTCCATCCAACCGGTACCCTCGCGGCAAGGCGAACACTGTCCGCAGCTTTCGTGATGATAAAAACGAGCAAAATTCCAAGTGTTGCGCACAATACACTGGTCTTCGTCAAAAGCAATGAAACCGCCCGAACCCATCATGGAGCCGGTTGCAAAACCACCATCGGATAACGACTCGTAGCTCATTAAGCGCGACTCATTATTAATCGTTTTTAAAATGAGGTTAGCCGGTAAAATAGGCACTGATGAACCACCGGCTACTACCGCTTTCAGGCGTTTACCATTGGCAATACCTCCGCAATACTCGTCCGAATAAATAAATTCTTCAACTGGCACACCCAACTCAATCTCGTAAACGCCGGGCTTGTTTAAGTTCCCTGAGGCCGAAATCAGCTTAGTACCGGTACTGCGGCCAATGCCAATTTTGGCATACTCATCGCCGCCATCACGAATGATGGGCACCGTAGCAGCAATAGATTCTACGTTATTCACTACCGTAGGGCAGCCATACAAACCTGCAATGGCTGGGAACGGCGGCTTGATACGCGGGTTACCACGCTTGCCTTCCAACGATTCAATTAACGCTGTTTCTTCGCCGCAGATGTAAGCACCGCCGCCTGGTTGTACGTACAGTTCCAGGTCATAGCCGGTGCCTAAAATATTTTTGCCTAAAAAGCCGGCGTTCTTAGCTTCAGCTATGGCTTTTTCCAGGATGCGGATTTGAGGCATCATCTCGCCGCGCACATAGATGTACGAGGTTTTGGCGCCCAATGCAAAACTGGCTATAATCATTCCCTCAATTAATAGGTGAGGGATGTGTGTCATTAAATAACGGTCTTTAAATGTACCGGGCTCTGACTCATCAGCATTGCAAACCAGATAACGAGGCACACCTTCGGGCTTAGCCAAAAAGCTCCACTTCATGCCGGTTGGGAAACCCGCTCCACCGCGACCCCGCAAGCCCGATTTTTTAACCTCTTCTACTACCTCATCAGGTGTAAGGGTTTTCAGGGCCTTTTCAACAGCGGCATAACCACCTTTTGAACGGTAAACATCAAAGGTATTGATACCGGGTACGTTAATATGTTCGAGTAATAATTTGCGTCCCATTAGTTATTAGCCTTTGCTTTTAAATCACTAATCAACTTGTCAACAGACTCGGTAGTCAGGTTTTCATAAAACGTGTACTCCGGGCCAATCTGCAGTACCGGGCCAAAACCGCAAGCGGCCAGACATTCTACTCCACGCCAGCTAAATAAGCCGTCCGGAGTAACGTCGCCTTCTTTAACGCCTAACGTTTGTTCGATATGGTCCATTATTTTTTCGGCACCTACCAAACAACATGGGCCGGTACGGCAAACCTCTAACATGTATTTACCTTGTGGGCGTAAAAAATACATGGTATAAAAACTGGCTACCTCATAAACCTCGATAGGCTCAATTTTAAGGTAGGCAGCTACTTTATCCATGGCAGGTACACTCAACCAACCTAACTCGGCCTGGGTTTCGTGAAGTGCAGGCAGCAAAGCAGATTTTTGCCGCCCTTCTGGATAGCGGCTAACAAGGTCAGCAAACTTACTGAGCAACGCTGCCGAAAACTCGACAGGTTCGTGGGTTACATTTTCTACTCTAAGCATCTAACTCTCCTGCAATAACGTTTAAGCTACTCATGTTGATAATAGCGTCCGACAGTAACATACCACGGCTCATATCAGCATACATGGAGTAATTGATAAAGCTTGGCCTGCGGAAATGCAAACGGTACGGTGAACGCCCTCCATCATTAACCAAATAAAATCCTAACTCACCGTTAGCACCTTCTACCGAATGGTATACCTCGCCAACCGGTGTCGGTATTTCGCCCATTACTATTTTAAAGTGATAAATCAGCGCCTCCATGTTGTTATACACTTCCTCTTTCGGAGGCAGATAAAACTCAGGCACATCTGCATGAAAAATAGTAGGGTCTTCTTTTTGTATTTTATCTAGCGCCTGTTGTATCATGCGCAGGCTTTGCCACATTTCTTCGTTACGCACTAAAAAGCGGTCGTACACATCGCCGCTGGTACCTACTGGCACTTCAAAATCAAAATCCTCGTAAGAACTGTAAGGGTTCATAGCGCGTACATCGTAATCCACTCCTGCCGCACGCAGTAACGGACCGCTCCAGCTATAGCTCAAGGCATCCTCAACGGTAACCGGCGCTACGCCTTTGGTACGGTCGATGAATATGCGGTTACGATTAAACAGCGATTCAAACTCCTTTAATACTTTAGGGAAATCGGCCAAAAACTTATTGATTTTGGCAAAGGCAATCTCATTGAAATTCCGTTCGAAGCCGCCCAAACGCCCTACGTTAGTCGTTAGGCGCGAGCCGCAAACTTCTTCATAAATTTCATAAATCGCCTCGCGATATTCCATCATGTACAAAAAGCCGGTAAAGGCTCCTGTATCCACACCCAAAACGCCGTTACAAATAATATGGTCGGCAATGCGGGCCAGTTCCATAATTATAACGCGCATATAATCTACACGCTTGGGGATAGTGATATTCAACAGTTTTTCGACCGTCATATGCCAGCCCATATTATTGATGGGTGCTGAGCAGTAATTTAAACGGTCGGTTAAGGGTGTAATCTGATAAAACGGCCGGTGCTCTGAGATTTTTTCAAAAGCCCGGTGTATATAACCAATGGTAGATACACCGCTTACAATGCGCTCGCCATCCAATTGCAACACATTCTGGAAAACCCCATGCGTAGCCGGATGCGTTGGCCCTAAGTTCAGGGTCGATAACTCACTTTGTAAGTTGGTATCAGTATTTGTATTTAATGAAGGAAAATTCTGCATGGTTTATCTTCCAAAATAAAAATCTTTTTTGTCTACCCTGTTCGGGTCTTCGAGCGGGTACTCTTTGCGCATCGGGAATACAGTCATATCATCGACATTGAGGATGCGAACCAAGTTAGGATGCCCCTCAAAATCGACCCCGAAAAAGTCGTAAGTCTCGCGTTCCATCCAGTTGGCACCGTTCCACAATACCGTAGCAGTAGGGATACGTACATCACCATCTGGCAGAAACACTTTGATACGGATGCGCACGTTATGCACCAGGCTATGCAAGTGATAAATAACGCCGATTGAATTTTCCTGCTCAGGATAATGAATGGCCGTAATATCAGTTAAAAAAACAAACTGTAACTGCGCATCAGTCTTTAAAAAGGTAAGCAGGTCGATGATTTGGTCACGGTCTGCTTCAACGGTCATTAAACCGTAGGGCTCGCCTATCAGCTTTACTTTATCGCCAAATTTACCGGTGACTTGCTGTAACAGTATTTCGTTAGTTAGTGTACCCATTTACTGGATTCCGTATTGTGCTAATAATTTTTGATACTCCGGCGAATCTCTGCGACGCAAGGATTCAGTTTGTACCAATTTTTGAATATTCATGAAACCATCAATAATAGCTTCAGGACGTGGCGGGCAACCCGGCACATAAACGTCGACAGGTATTACCTCGTCAATACCCTGCAACACTGAGTAGGTATCAAAGATACCGCCACTTGATG
>CAJYSL010000439.1 GCA_913777515.1 uncultured Mucilaginibacter sp. | reverse complement strand
TGTTAAACTTGTCAACAGCAGGCCTGTTATCAGGCAAACCAATGCCTGTTTCGGTATTTTATTATACTTCATCATCTTTGAGTTGTTGCGAAACTTTATTTAAATGTGCTCTCACTGCATTCAGCTTCTCTGCGTTTTTCTTGAACGTTTTGGGTCTAATGAACAGCCAGATAAATGCAAGGTAGAGTATGCTTAAGCCATAGGTGATTATAAGGTCATGAGTATTGCGACTGGCCGTTTCGTACATATAAAACAGAAAGCCAACCGAAATGAGCATGAGTATATACACCTGCGTCTTTTTATAAAAATAAATCTGGTTCTGCCGGGTCTGCTCAATAAAAGCCAAAAAATCGGCATTACTACAGTCATCTAAGCGGTAAAAACGTTTAATAGATTTGATATTGGTAATAGCTAACCAGGCACAACCGGCAGCAATAAGCACTTCGCCAACACGGGTGGTTATCATTTTTGAATGGTAAATAAACATCACGGCAATCATCAATGCCGTTAACAGGCTGGCCACAATAATTACTATCCACTTTTTACGCAGCCGTTGACTTCTAAATTGATGTATCAACTGCAACATCTCTGCCGGTGTTGGCAGACTATCCGTTTTAGCACTATGCCATATGGCTTTAAGGTTAGTTAAATTGTCCATTCAATTTAAATTGTTTAGCCAGTTTCTCTTTAATCCGGTGTACTTTCACCCTTACATTACCGTTGCTTAACCCTACTATGGCTGCAATTTCGGCCTGCGGCAAATCTTCCAGCATCAGCGAAATAATAATGCGTTCCGTTTCTTCCAATTCGGCAATACACTGATATAAAAATTTAAGCTTCTCCTGGGGCGACTCCTCCCCTGTTTCGGCCATATTAAAAGGCAACTCGGCAGTGGGCATGCGTTTGGCTACCTCTAAGGCCCGTAAACAGTTGTTGGTGGCAATCCTGAAAATCCAGGTACTGAGTTGTGACTGTTGACGAAACGAAGACAGGTTTTTCCAAACAGAAATAAAGGTTTCCTGCACCAAATCTTTTGCCTGCTCAGCATCATTGGTATACCCCATACACACCCTGAAAATCTGGGGAGCGTATCGGTTATAGATAGCTTCAAAATTGGTGTCTTCAGCTGTACCCACGCAGGTGTTAGTTATTTATGCCGGTTTAGATACGGCACTACATCAAATGTTACAACTGTTTTAAAACTAAAAATACACTGGCAGCCTGTACACTTTTACGCCTTAAAACATTTCTTTAAGCAACAACGGCACGCTTTCTGGAATAAAACAACCCGCACACCACCAACAAGGCACCAATTACGCCAAATAGGGTAAGCGGCTCATGTAAAATAATAACCGCCATGGCATAACCCAACACCGGCGTAAGAAACAACCAGATGCCGGCCTTAACCGGGTCTTTATGCAGCAGATGCAGCCAAAGGCTATAAGCTACGATAGAAACCGGAAAAACCAGCCATAAAAACGACGCGAAAAAATTAAAATCGGGGACAAAGTATAAATGCGTGGCATTGAGTGCGACAATAGGAATAAACAGCAAGCCGCCAAAAATAATTTGCCACATGTTAACCGTAGTGCGGCGCAAGTTTAAGTCAGTTTTTGAAAAGTAGATGCTGCCGAACGATAACGAAAGATTACCTAACAACAACGCAACAATACCGGTTAGCGTAGCATGGCTCTCTCTTAGGTTAGGTATTGCGGCAACTACTAACCCAGCCAGCGAAATAAAAGTACCTATCCACTCAAACCGGGTAAGCTGCCTTTTCAAAAAAACAGCCGACATCATTACCAAAATCAGCGGATTAGTAGCCATCACCAAACTAATCAGGCCAGCCGATACCGTTTTAATGGCAATCAAATAACCGCACATGTAAATAGTGATGTTAAGTACGCCTAAAATAAAAAGCTGACTGAATTGTTTTTTGGACGGACGCTCTAACGGATTCTTTTTAGATAAAGCACCGTAACTTAGCATCACGATGCCTACAAATAAAAAACGCAGACAGCTTAACAAAAATAAATCGGCAGAATGTACAGCAAACTTAGTGGCAGGCGTAGCAGAAGCCCAGAACAAGGCAAAAAGTAAACCTTCGAGTATTTCGGTTATTTTAGAATTCATCCAACAATTTGAGCCTTCAAAATTGCATCAAATTGAAATGATTTGTATCGAACGATTGTAATGAAATAAAAAAAGGTTGAATATCACCCTGTCAAAAACAGAGTAACACTCAACCCTTAGTATATATATGATGGATATAATTTTCGACTATGAAGCAACCAAATGCATATTAACCGGCAACATGGTCCTAATACGGCTATCGGCTTCGGCTAATGCTGTAATCTCAGTAAATTTTGTTTTAGTTTCCTGCAGGTCGTTATCAAAATTATATAACTGACTTTTAAAAGCAGATAATTTATCCTGCAAATCAAGAAGGGCTAAACGGTTAGCTTCTTTTTGCGCTTGGGTACGGCTTATAATGTTTTGAATATATTGGCTATCCATAACTCTGTGTTTACACTACAACAAAAGCAATATCTGTTCCACAAAACTGAGTGTTGATAACTTTTATGATACCACACTTTTAAATATCACTTTACGTTAAAAGCTGATAGTAATAAGTAACTTAGATGACATCCTTTTTTCACTCCATTATCGAATAAATTAAATATTACATTTGTTAATGCGTAATTTGCGCACCACTATCTACCATGTTGAAAATAAATTCAAGAAATACAGCCTGTACAGTATTTTTGTGGCCAAAAAGCGTTTTAAACGCCGTTGCAGCTGCTTTAGCCGCAAACAGGATTTAATTAGAACTTAACGTATGCCCAATAAAAACTTCGATTCCGAATTTTGCGGTAGCCTGCCCCTGCATCATGTAAACATGATACAGCCACACGGTTATTTACTGGTGCTAAATACAGACAGTCTGGATATAATTCAGGTTAGCGAGAATATCAGCGGGCTTTTACAGGCCGAGGTAGCAGATATTATCAATACCAATATAGATAAATACATCCCATCAGCACAACTGGATGATTTACGCAGTAAGCTTGATACAGGTATCAAAAATAAGATACCGGTTACGCTTACCATGAATAATCAACAAGTACTGGCGTTGGTACACGCACATCCCAGCTACCTGCTCATCGAGCTGGAAGCCGCTAACCACGGCACCGACCGCACTTTTATTAATGTATTTGAAGAGGTAAAATATGTAATGGCTGCCATTGAGCTGGCCACCTCGGTAAAAGAAGCCTGCGAAATTGCCATACACGAACTCAGGCGCATTTCGGGTTTTGACGGTATCATGATGTACCGGTTTGACGAAAACTGGAACGGCACCGTCATCGCCGAAGAAAAAAGCAAGGGTTTGGAAGAGTACCTAGGCGTTACTTTCCCGGCGTCTGATGTGCCCAAACAAGCCCGCCAGCTTTACTTAAAAAACCCGTACCGATTAATTCCAAACCGCGATTATACCCCGGTAAGGTTATACCCTATTTTAAATCCGGTTACCAACTCTTTTACCGATTTATCTGACTGTAACCTGCGCAGCGTAGCAGCAGTACATTTAGAGTATCTCAAAAACATGGGCATCACCGCATCCATGTCGGTAAGGGTAATACATAATGAGGCATTGTGGGGTTTAATTTCATGCCATCATGCGTCGCCCAACTATTTGAGTTTTGAGATACGTTCTATTTTTGAATTACTGTCGAGCGTTATTTCCAACAAAATATCATCTATCATTAATAAAGAAGATTACGATTTTGTGGCCAGTTTGCAAAGCCGCCGTAATTTACTGATAGAGCAAACCTACGCTAATAATGATTTGGTAGAAGGCCTTTTACGGCAGGATGAAAGTTTGCTCACTTTATTTAATGCTACCGGGGCTGTCATTTATTTAGACGGACAAGTAAGCACTGCCGGCACGGTGCCAGACAAAGAAATGCTCGAGAACCTGCAACTTTGGTTACAGGCTAAAGATATTAATAAAGTGTACAGCACTACCCAGTTGTCCGAATCTTTTGATGAGGCACTGGAATTTACCGATATTGCGAGCGGTATGCTGGTTATACCGATAGACGCTGACACCGGCGATTATATAGTTTGTTTTAAACCCGAGGTGGTGCATACTATTGAATGGGGAGGCAACCCTAATAACGCCATCAATTTTGAAGAAAACGGTTTAACCTATCATCCACGCAACTCTTTTAAAAGTTGGCTGGAAACGGTAAATCAAAGTTCGTTGCCCTGGCACGAACAAGAGTTGGTAATTGCCGAAACTTTCAGGAGTTTTGTATTTGAATATAAAACCAAACAGGTTTTATAATTTTTTTGCTGATCGTATGAATAATGAGTTGAGAAAGCATGTTGCCAATGGCACTGCAGCTAAGTTTACCGATAACTATGTGGTAGCTATCGGCGCTTCTGCAGGCGGACTGGAAGCTATTCATGAATTTTTTGACCACATGCCGGGCAACTCCAGTTTCTCCTTTATCATTATACAGCACCTGTCGTCAGATTATAAAAGCCTGTTGGTAGAGCTGGTTTCTAAGCACACCCACATGAAGGTGTTTGAAGCCACCGAAAACATGAGCCTGCAGCCCGATTGCGTTTATATTATCCCTAATAATAAACTCATGACGGTAAGCAACAACCGCTTAAAGCTTGCCGAAAAGAGCCACGATAAAGTGCCCAACACGGCCATTGATAACTTTTTGTTTTCGCTGGCACATGATAAGCACGAAAAGGCCATTGCCGTAATTTTGTCGGGCACAGGTACCGATGGCACCAAAGGGATAGAGGCCATTAAAGAATGCGGCGGTATGGTGATTGTGCAGGACCCAGAAACGGCTAAATTTGATGGCATGCCTAAAAGCGCCATTACATCGGGCAACGCCGATATTGTGACCTCGCCGGCCAAAATACACGAAGAGTTATTTGCTTATGTAAAAGAAGAGCCCATTCAGATTTTAGAAAACGGCAAGGTAAACGATGAGCTATTTAACGAGATATTTCAGTTAGTACATCAGCAAAGCGGTCACGATTTTAACTTATATAAAACCCCTACCATCATTAGGCGTATTGCACGCCGCATGAGTTTTGCGGGCATCCGTACACTCGAAAAATATACCAAGTACCTGCAAGAAAATACGGAAGAAGTTAAGGCCTTGGGCAAAGACTTTTTGATTGGTGTAACCCGCTTTTTTAGGGATAAAGCGGCCTTTGAACTACTGGCTGCTAAGGTAATACCCGAAATTATTGACAGTAAACAAGATGGTGAAACGCTGAAAGTTTGGATTTGCGCCTGTAGTACCGGCGAAGAAGCCTACTCGGTAGCCATCCTGATTGACCAGTACCTGCAGCGTAAAAACAAAGAGTTAGAAGTAAAGATATTTGCCACTGATATTGATGAAGCCAGTTTAGACGTAGCATCGCACAACACCTACCCCGAAATAATTGCCAAAGAAATTGCGCCCGATTTATTAGAGCAGTATTTTGTAAAAGACGGCAGCCACTACACCGTTATCCCTTCTATACGCAAACAAATTGTGTTTGCAAGGCACAACGTAGCTAAAGCCCCTCCTTTTATTAAAAATGATTTGATTTGCTGCCGCAACATGCTCATTTACATGAACGTGCTTTTGCAGCAAAAGGTGCTGTCTACTTTCCACTTTTCGCTTAACCAGGGCGGTTATCTGTTCCTGGGTTCCAGCGAAACGGCCTCAGCTATTAAAGAAGGCTTGCATGAAATTAGCAGCAAGTGGAAAATTTATCGCAAAATAGGACCGATTAACCAATCGACCACCAATAATTACTATAGCAGTCCTACCGTTCCGCAAGAAATTAAGCGGCCGCTGCAATCAGTAAAAAAATCAACAGACACCCTGTTTACCGAGTTTTTAACCACTACTTTAGGGTATGTAGGCGTTTTTGTTGATAAGAACTACGAGATTAAAGAAACCATAGGCGACTTTAAAAAATACCTGTCGCTACCGGAAAAGAAACTGGAGCTTAACCTGCTCAAAATGGTTCCGCGCGAATTATCATTTACGCTGAACACGGCCATACGCACCGTTTGGAAAAACAACGAGCCGGCGACGCTTAAACGCATAAAAATAAAGCGCGACCAAGATGATATTTACGTCAATATCTCCATCAATCCGCCCAATAATGCGACATCATCAGCGCTTACCCTGGTTTTATTCAGCGAAACAGCACTCGACCCGGCATCTAAAGACCAGATTTTGATTCCGCTGACTACGGATGAGCATCAAAGCGGCTACGTAGCCGAATTGGAGTCCGAACTGAACGAGGTACGTGGCAACCTGCAAATGGCGGTGGAGGAAATGGAAACCACCAACGAGGAGTTGCAATCCAGCAATGAGGAGTTACTTTCGGCTAATGAGGAGCTGCAATCCAGCAACGAGGAATTACAGTCGTTAAACGAAGAACTGCACACCCTTAACACCGAGCATCAACTTAAAATAAAAGACCTGATTGACCTTAACGACGACTTAAATAATTATTTTAAGAGCGTTGACATTGGTCAGATATTTATTGATACCCACTCGCTAATACGGAAGTTTAATCCGGCAGCAGTAACCATGGTTAACCTGATTGAAGCCGACATTGGCCGTCCAATCAGCCATATATCCAACAACATCAAATATGACCACTTTCTGGATGATATTGCCCAGGTGCAGTACCAGCAGGATTTGGTGATTGAAAAGGAAATAGAGCTCAAAAACGGCAGGCACTGCCTGATGCGCATACTGCCCTACGTACGTAAGGACAAGCAAAAGGACGGTGTGGTAATCACCTTTGTGGATGTAAGCACTGTTACCGAGTTAAGCAACATTGTGGCCGGCGCGTTTAACACCAGCTTAAGCGCCATTATGGTATTTAACGCCGTGCGTAATGCCGACGGCCAGATAACCGACTTTGAGTGCGTGACTACCAACAGCATGGCTTCCAAATTATTGGGTAAGCCCGAAGCTGATTTAAAACATAGCCTGCTGGTAAAAAACCTGCCTGAGTTATTGCAAAACAACCTGTTCGACCAGTTTAAAAAAGTTGTACAGTCGGGCCAGTACCTGCAAAACGAAATTTATTTCGAAAGCAAAGGCTGGTACCTGGTAATGGCCAGCAAAATTGCTGACGGCTTTGCGGTAACGTACACCGACATTACCGAACGTAAACTTAATGAGCAAAAACTCAAGAAGAACTATAACGAGCTCATCAGCGCACGCGAGAACCTCAAAAAGCT
>CAJYSL010000438.1 GCA_913777515.1 uncultured Mucilaginibacter sp. | reverse complement strand
CGCAAATCAACCAAAGGCTTTCAGCATTTTGAATATAACACGGGGAGTGTTGATACCTTGAAACGCATGGTAGACCAAAATGACGGCGCTACTATACTGCCCGAACTGGCTTTAGACGATTTGAGCGATAAGCACCTCGAGAAAATACGCTATTTTAAATCGCCGGAGCCAGCCCGTGAAGTAAGCATCGTGATACAGCGTAATTTTTTAAAGCGCCGGATGATTGAAGCACTGAAAAATGAAATCCTGCATTTTATTCCCAAAAAGCTGAAAACGAAAAAGAAAAAGGAAGTGATGGATATTTAAATGGTGATAGCTGTTTTGCAAAGTTCATAACAAAAAAGTCACACAGTGTTTTAATAGCAATGCTGATATTTGGATTTTTTAAAAACCATACTCAGTATGAACATTAAACACAAGCTTTTAGCTGTTCTTGCTTTCACTTCGTCGCTGGCTACGGCACAAAAGGTTAAACCTGCTGCCGGCACTTATACACTAAATCGCCCTAAACTGGTGGTAGGTTTGGTGGTTGACCAGATGCGCTGGGACTATCTTTACCGTTTTGTCGACCGTTACGAGGCCGGCGGTTTCCGCCGTTTACTAGGCGAGGGCTTTACCTGCGAAAATACGCACATTGATTATTTGCCTACCGAGACTGGTCCAGGTCACTCTTGTATTTATACCGGTTCGGTGCCGTCTATACATGGCATTGCAGCCAACAACTTTTTTATACAGGCTACCGGCCGCTACATGTATTGTGCCGAAGATACCACAGTGCAAACGGTGGGGTCAACCTCGCCGGCGGGCATGATGTCGCCGCGTAATTTACAGGCCAGCACGATTACTGACGAGCTGAAGATGGCGACTAACTTTCGCTCCAAAGTAATTGGTATTGCTTTAAAAGACCGCGGTAGCATTTTACCGGCAGGGCATACGCCTGATGGCGCTTACTGGTTTGATGATGCCTCGGGCAACTGGATTACCAGTACTTATTATACCAAGAGCTTACCCGAGTGGGTTAACCAGTTTAACAGTAAAAAACTGGTAAGCACTTATTTAAGCAAACCCTGGAATACGTTATATCCAATAGATAGCTATAAGCAAAGTACAGCCGATAATACACCTTTTGAGGGTTCTTACCGCGGCGAAACATCACCGGTTTTTCCGCATAATATTCCGGCATTAAAAGGTACCGATTTCAGTGCCATACGCAGTAACCCTTACGGTAATACCTTTACGCTCGATTTTGCTAAGGCAGCTATGGAAGCTGAGCGTTTGGGGCAGGGTACTCAAACCGACTTCCTGGCAGTAAGCTTATCATCGACTGATTATATCGGTCACCAGTTCGGTCCTAACTCTATCGAAGCCGAGGATGTTTACCTTCGCCTTGACCGCGACCTGGCTACTTTTTTCACTTACCTGGACGGCAAATTGGGTAAAGGAAATTATACTGTTTTCTTATCTGCCGACCACGGTGCCGCCAATAACAGCACTTTTTTAAAAGCGCATAACATCCCAACCGGTTTGTTTGATGGCGGTGCCGCAGTAAATGAATTGAACCGCATCATCGAAAAAGAAGACGATATAAAACGCGCGGTATTGAGTTTTGATAATTACCAGGTAAACTTTAACAATGTGGCTATCGCTGCTGGTAAGGGCAATATGCTTAAAATTAAGCAGGAATGTACCGATTGGTTAAGCAAACAGCCGGGTGTATTGTATGTAGTAGATATGCAAAGAACGCAGGAAGCTAGCATTCCTGCCGATTTACGTGAGCGTATCATCAATGCGTATAACTCAGAACGTAGCGGTAGTATACAAGTGGTGATGAAACCGGGCTGGTACGCCAGTCGCAGTCGTACCGGTACTTCGCATGGTGTGAGTGCTCCATACGATACCCACATTCCGTTAATTTTTATGGGTTGGGGAATACAACATGGCAGCTTGAACCGCGATACCCACATGACCGATATTTCGGCTACGCTGGCTGCACTGTTGCACATCCAGATGCCAAGCGGTTGTATAGGTAAGGTAATCCCTGAAGCTTTAAAAAAGTAAGCAGCATTCATTCATACAAAACGGCCTTTCATGATAAATGAAGGGCCGTTTTGCATTAATGGTGATTTTATTTCGGTCGTAATTGGCAGCAGCGCTAACCACTTTTAAAAAACCTTTTTATCTTCTTAAAAATATCTTCTCTGCGGGGTTTAGGCTGCCCATCGTGTGTAAGCTGGTTGTGGTAGTGGTTCAAAAGCTTCTCAGCATAGGCCTGCTGTTCCGGCCCGGTTTGCTGCAGTTTTTTTATATAAGGCGTTACATTTTCCTGCAGCATGCTATTGCCCGATATGGTAAAATACTCGCTCCGCATAGCTTGCGGTTGGTTGTTGTTAATAGGCGGATGCCCGTTCTCGGCAAAGTAGTCTACCTGGTAAATATTCGGGTTGAGTTTTTTAAGTCGTTTAGTGCCACGGCGTTCGTTGCGCCAGGGGTGTTCGCCTTTATGCAGTTGGGCAATCAGGTAGTGTTTGTCCCAAATGGTAACCTGGTGCGACATTAAAAAGCCTGATGTCGCGTTGTTTAGTTTTGCTAGGTTAAACCCTTCAATAAAGTGAGATGTGGGTTGTGTTTTATAAACATCCGAACTGGTGAGTTTTACCTGTTGCCATTGCTGCCGGCGAATCAGGTCAAAAAGCGGATTAAAAAATGAATTGTTTACCGGCTTAGTAAGCCACATATCTTCCTGAAAGTAGATGATGTACTGCTCTTTAATCTCGTTTTGCAGTAGATAGCGCAGCCGGTCGGCCCACTCGCCTTTGCCGGATTGTATGTTGTTGAAGCCGGGCAGATTCACAGTCAGCTCTTCAGTCGCAAAATAATAGTTGCAGTGAGTATCAAAATCCCAATGCTGGCTGAAAAAATAATGAAACCCCGGGTATAGAAACTGGTACCGGTCGCACGTATGCACCAGTACGGCAAAGTTATGGGGTTGGGTTTGGCTGTAATTCATTTTATATTTGAACTTACATTAACGGCTGCATTTGCTGCAAACATAGTATAAACCCTTCTAAATATGTCATCTCACCATATTGTTCGCGAAAAGCAGGAACCGGCACTGTTCATTTTAAGCCTGGAAAACTTTGACGGCGAAGATTTGGGCCAGTTGCTGGAGTGGAGCCCAACGCTGATAGCCACTCTGCCGGTTGCCGAACAATTGGTGGTTTACGGCATCAAAGTAGATCTAATTGTTGCAGAGCCGATAAACAGCTTCAATCAATCCGACGTAAGATGGATACCTGTAGATGCCCATTCAGAATTGCAGGCAGGGCTCAATTACCTGGTTGCTCAAGGCTATCCGGCAGTAAATATCATTACCGACCGGTTAGAAACAGTTGTTCTTGAAAGCTACATCAATCAAATTAACCTAGTTATTTTTTACCGCGGAAAGAAAGTTTATGCTATATCACCAGGGTTTAGCAAATGGCGGCCTGCCGGCGAAATGGTAGAAGTGTTAACCCCTAACCAGGAAATTACAACGCAAAACCTGGAGCTGATAGCGCTTCAGCAATATCAAACCATAGCCGACGGCGTAACGACATTTACGTTTCAAAGCTCGCGCATTTTCATCAGCGAAGAATACTAAATGTCAAACCGCTCGCGCAGTGCATCGCCGTTGGAGCGGCTTGAGGTAAGTTTACTGCCTGCCGTGTTATCCATCACAAATACTAAGGCGCCGTTAAAGCCTTTTCTTATTTCTTTGATATGCTCGGTATTGATGATGGTACTGCGATGAATGCGTGTAAACGCATCCGGTAATTTTTCTTCGAGTGTGGTGATGGTAAAATCAGTAAGATGCTTACGCCCGTCAGTAGTATGCAAAAAAACGTACTTGTCTTCTGCCTCAATGTAAACAATGTCAGCAAGTTTGATGAGTAAAATCTTGTCGCCAATTTT
>CAJYSL010000437.1 GCA_913777515.1 uncultured Mucilaginibacter sp. | reverse complement strand
TACTCATGTGCATTCACCCTGATGACCCACCTTACCCTATCCTGGGCCTGCCAAGAGTGGTAAGCACCGAGGCGGATATACAGCAGCTATATAACGCAGTAGATAGTTACCATAATGGATTAACCTATTGCACCGGCTCATTTGGTGTAAGGGCAGATAATGACTTGGCTGGCATGATTGAACGGCTGGGGCACCGCATACACTTTATACACCTTCGTGCTACTTTGCGAGATGCCTTAGGCAACTTCCACGAAGCTGATCATTTGGATGGCGATGTAGATATGTTTGCCGTGATGAAAGCCTTGATTACCGAACAAGAAAAACGCCGTGCCGCCGGCGAAAAGCACTTGCGTATGCCATTCCGCCCAGACCATGGCCACAAAATGCTGGACGACCTGAATAAGAAAACCAACCCTGGCTACTCGGCTATTGGTCGTTTACGCGGATTGGCCGAATTGCGCGGACTGGAATTAGGCATCAGACGATTCATGGATTTATAACAAATTTAACTTACTCCCCTAAAACGCAAAAAGCGCCGGTATCGAGATGATGCCGGCGCTTTTGCTTTATGTGCTAAGTAATGCGTTCTGTTTGCTTACCAAAGCAGGGTATACAAGGCTACCAGGATACCGCAGATCAGCAATGCGCCCACGGCAAACGAGTTGGAGGTTTTGAACATCGAGGTATCCACGTCCAGTCCGTTGGTCTTTACCCCTCTTGAAGTTTCAATCGTGCTGATAATCCACATGCCGATGATACAGATGATGAACACAAAACCCATCCGGTCCAGGAACGGAATCTCGTACAGGCCGCTGTCTTTACCTTTTACTGCAAAACCGTAAGGATACAGGAAAGAAAGGTCTGCGTAGTTTGGCAAAAATTTGAAGATAACTGAGAAGATAAAACCGCCGATGGTGGCAAACAGCGCTGCATTTGAGGTCGCCTTTTTCCAGAAAAAGCCCAGAATGAACATCGCAAATATACCCGGCGATACAAAGCCGGTGTACTCCTGGATAAACGTAAAGCCGCCCTTTTTGTCAATGCCCAGGAACGGAGAAATCACCACGCCCAGAATCATGGCAACTACCACCGTAATCTTACCTACCGTTACCAGCTTGTGGTCCGGGGTATCCGGTCTCATCTTTTTGAAGATGTCCAGCGTAAAGATGGTAGCAATACTATTTGCCTTACCTGCCAGGGAGGCTACTACCGCTGCGGTTAAGGCAGCAAAAGATAAGCCCTTGAAGCCGGCCGGCAATAAATTCAGCAGGATAGGGTAAGCGTTATCAGCGTTTTCTTTGAGTGAGCCTTGTGCGCCTGCATCAAATACCTGGTCTTTGTACAGTACGTAAGCGGCGATGCCCGGCAGTACCACAATCAGTGGCATCATCAGCTTCAGGAAAGCGGCGAACAGGATACCGCCACGGGCCGTTTTCAAATTAGCACCTAAGGCCCTTTGCGTGATGTACTGGTTACAGCCCCAGTAGTTCAGGTTTACAATCCACATACCGCCCAGCAGCACCGTCAAGCCCGGAAGGTCGATAAAGCTCGGGTTGTCTTTCTTTAAAATCATGTGGAAGTGGTCATTCGCTTTCTCGCTCATAATCTTCAAACCATTTAATACGCCCGTGCTGCCGTTGTGCTCAGCTACCAGCGTTACGGCAATGTAGGTAGTTACCAAGCCGCCCAGGATCAGGAAAAACACCTGGATCACGTCGGTAAAGCCGATTACCTTCATCCCGCCCAGGGTGATGATGACCGCAAAGAAAGCCAGGGCAATCAAACACACCGTGAAGTTAATGCCCGAGATACCGTTAACGGCAATAGCGCCCAAATACAAAATGGAAGTCAGGTTTACAATCACGTACAGCAGCAGCCAGAACACGGCCATAATCATGGCTACCGTGCTGTTATAGCGCTGGTGCAGAAACTGCGGCATGGTAAAGATTTTGTTGCGCAGGTAAACCGGGATAAAGAACACGGCCACAATAACCAGGGTGATGGCTGCCATCCATTCGTAGGCCGATACGGCAAGGCCCATGGTAAAGCCGTTACCGCTCATGGCCACAAACTGCTCGGCCGAGATGTTGGAGGCAATCAGCGAGGAGCCGATGGCCCACCAGGTCAGCGACCCTTCGGCCAGAAAGTAATCTTTGGAGGTAGCATCTGCATTACGCTTTCTGCGGTATACCCACAGTCCGTAAACGGCTACGATAAAAAAGTAAACGAAAAAGACAGCATAGTCTCCCGTGGTTAGTGCTTTCATTCTTTGATTAAATTGTACTTGGATTTAAATTGGTCATAACTGGCAACAAGTATACTTAAATAAACCTGTTAATCAAATTTTCCAGGTACTCCTGTTTTCCACTGGTTACAGCAGGCTCGCCGTTATTAAGCGCGTAATTGCGTAAATCTTCTAAACTTAGCTTGCCTTCTTCAAAAGCTTTACCTTCGCCGCTGTCAAACGAAGCATAACGGTCGGTAACAATTTTATTGTAATCAGATTTCTGCAAAATATTGTCGGCAGTAATTAACGCTCTGGCAAAAATATCGGCACCACCAATGTGGGCATAAAATAAGTCGGCCTGGTCGGTTGAGTTACGACGGATTTTAGCATCAAAGTTGATACCGCCGCCTTGTAAGCCGCCTGCTTTAAGCAACACCATCATATACTCAGTTACCTCGGTAATGTTGTTCGGGAACTGGTCAGTATCCCAGCCGTTTTGCTCGTCGCCACGGTTAGCATCTAATGAACCTAGTAAACCCCAGTCAGCAGCCACTTGCATTTCGTGTGCAAAAGTATGGCCCGCTAATGTGGCGTGGTTAACTTCCAGGTTCAGTTTAAAATCGTTTAACAAATCATATTTCTGCAAAAAGCCGGTAACGGTTGCAGCATCGTAATCATACTGGTGCTTGGTTGGCTCACACGGCTTTGGCTCAATAAAGAACGTACCCTTAAAGCCTTGTGCACGTGCATAATCTTTAGCAGTGTGCAGGAAACGGGCCAGGTGCTCCTGCTCGCGTTTCATGTTGGTGTTAATCAGGCTCATGTAACCTTCGCGGCCACCCCAGAATACATAGTTTTCACCGCCTAATGCGATGGTAGCATCTAAAGCTGCTTTTACTTGTGCCGCGCCGTGCGCAAGCACATGAAAATCTGGATTGGTGGCAGCACCATTCATATAACGCTCGTGCGAAAACAGGTTGGCTGTCCCCCACAATAATTTGATGCCGCTGTCTGCTTGTTTTTGTTTTGCGTATTCGGTCAGCGCCTGTAAGCGTCGATCGTTCTCGTTAATGTCGGTACCGTAATCAACTACGTCAACATCGTGAAAACAGTAGTAAGGTAAGCCCAGTTTGGTCATGAACTCAAACGCAGCATCCATTTTATCTTTAGCACGTTCAACCGCATCCGATTTCTCGTCCCATGCGAAACGGTGAGTCGGGCCGCCAAATGGGTCAGAACCGTTACCGTTGAAAGAATGCCAGTAAGACACGGCAAATTTTAAATGGTCTTTTAATGTTTTACCTGCTACCACGCGGTTTTCGTCGTACCACCGGTAAGCTAAAGGGTTATCACTTTCAGGTCCTTCGTACTTTATCTGGTCAATACCTTTGAAGTATTCTCTCTCTCCTGTAACTACTTTCATTTTAGTTTGGTTATTAATTTTTTATTTATTTAAGTTGATATATTTTGTTTTAAATCAGTTTTTAATCAGCGCTAACTGTGGCTTAGGTTGAGCATGAGTTGATGCTTCTGATTTTAAACGGCTTCGATAGCTTCCTCTGCCTCCAGTTGTTTTTCGAGCAGAATTTTCCATTCCTGATAAACCTTTTCAAAATCGTGGCCAGACTGCGGCTCAATCACTTCCAGGCGTCTGATTCCCCTGAAAGCCTCCTGAGGGGAAGCAAATAAACCGGCACCTAATCCGGCACCCAGGGCTGCCCCTACACTGCCGTCGTTATTATAAAGTTCAACCGGTACGCCGGTGGCATTCACAAAGGTTTGAGCAAACAATCGGCTCAAAAACAAATTGGCTTTACCAGCACGGATTACCGTCGGTGTCATACCGTTGCTACGCATAATGTCTAAACCATATCTAAAGGCACAAGCAATCCCCTCCTGTACCGCACGAAACACATGCGAGCTTTCGTGCAGGTTTAAATCAATGTTATGCATGTGTACGCCAACCAGTTTATTGCCCAGCATACGTTCGGCACCATTACCAAAAGGCAATACGCGCAAACCGGCACTGCCTTCAGGTGCCTGTTCGGCCAGTTCGTTCATTTGCTGGTAGCTTAATTGCGTACCCAAAAGATTTTTGGCCCAGCGGTTTAAACTTCCGGTGCCGTTGATACAAAGCAGTACCCCTAAGCGTTTATCGCCGTGCTGCTCATAATTTACATGTGCAAAAGTGTTTACTCTCGATTGCGGGTCGTAACTTAACTGGTCGCTTACGCCGTAAATCACACCCGATGTTCCTGCGGTAGCCGCTACCTCGCCGGGTTCCATCACGCCTAATGATAGGGCATTGTTGGGCTGGTCGCCGGCCTTGTAAGCCACCGGGATGCCGGCAGTTAAGCCTAACTGCGCAGCCACATCTGCTTTCACCCTGCCGTGGTCCGAAAACACTGGCTTAACTTGCGGAATCAGTTGAGCATCAAAACCAAAGAAGTTTAACACATCCTGCGATAAGTCATCTTCCTGAAAATCATAAAATACTCCCTCTGACAATGCCGATACCGAGGTGGTAATTTCGCCGGTCAGTTTCATGGCGATATAATCGCCGGGCAGCATTACTTTATCTATCTTTTTATAAAGCTCCGGCTCATTTTCTTTCACCCAGGCCAGTTTGGCAGCAGTAAAGTTTCCGGGAGAGTTGAGTAAGTGAGCCAGGCTTCTATCGGGACCAATAGCCTCAAAAGCCGCATCGCCGTAAGGCACCGCACGGCTGTCGCACCAAATAATACTGTCACGCAGTACCTGCTGTTGGGCATCCACCAAAACTAAACCGTGCATTTGATAAGCGATGCCAATGGCTTTAATATCGGCCCCATTGTAACCGCCCTTGGCATGGCAGCGCTGCATCGCTTGCTGGGTTTGCCCCCACCACATGTCTGATGATTGCTCTGCCCAACCCGGCTGAAGCGAAATAATGGGCGACTCGGCATCCGGAAACTGGGCCGATGCTACCACCTCACCGCTATCTGCAGCAACTACAGACACCTTTACGGATGATGTACCTATATCTATTCCTAATAATAACATGTTACGTCTTTAATATGATGGCTTATAACTGGAAAGCTGTTCCGAATGCAATCGATTACATTGAACTTTGCAACCTATCGATGATTTATTGCAATCGATTGCAAATATAATTTGATTTTGGATATAAGCAATAGCGATGGGCGTTTTAAATGATTAATTTCAGGATATTTCTATGTTAAGTTTTAAATAGGTTAGTGTTTTATGTACACACGGCCATGAGCGCTTCTTCACCATTAACTCAAATTGTAATAATTAAACCATTATTAAACCCTTAGAGGCAATAGTTTTAAACACCGCAAACATTTTTTGGGCGTAAACATTCCTTGCAGTATATGACAATTAATAGTTTTCCAGGCAAGGCCTTCCCGTTAGGTGCCACTCCAGATAGCAAAGGCGTTAATTTCGCCATTTATGCAAGCAACGCTACCAAAGTTGAGCTATGTTTATTTAAAACCCCAGATGATGAGGCAGAGTATGAAAAAATTGATATTGTTGAGCGCTCGCACAATATCTGGCATTGCTACATCCCGAATTTAAAGCCGGGACAATTATACGGCTACCGGGTGCATGGCCCTTACGAGCCGCAAAACGGCTTACGCTTTAACCCGAACAAATTATTGATTGACCCTTATGCCAAGGCAATTTCGGGTGTTATCAATTGGCACGACTCATTATTTGCTTATGATGTACAGAGCGAAGACAAAGATTTAAGTTTCAGCGAAACAGACAGCGCGCCGTTTATACCCAAAAGCGTTGTGGTGAGCAATAAATTTGATTGGGGAGATGATTGTCCGCCACAAACCCCTTACGCCAGCACAGTAATTTACGAAACACACGTTAAAGGCTTTACCAAATTGCACCCGGACATTCCAGAAGAAATCAGGGGTAGTTATGCGGCCATGGGGCATCCGGCAACTATTGAGTACTTAAAAAAACTGGGCATTACCGCTGTTGAACTAATGCCGATACACCAGTTTGTGGCCGACAGGCACCTCACCGAAAACGGACTGACCAACTACTGGGGCTATAATACTATTGGCTTTTTTGCACCCGATGTGCGCTACGCCAGCAGCGGCCGCCTGGGTGAGCAGGTCACCGAGTTTAAGCAGATGGTGAAAGAACTGCACAAAGCTGGCATTGAAGTTATTTTAGACGTAGTTTACAACCATACCGCCGAAGGCAATGAGCTGGGCCCAATGCTCTCTTTTAAAGGTATTGATAACGAGGGCTATTACCGCCTTACCGAAGATAAACGCCATTATATGGATTACACCGGTACCGGCAACACCCTAAATGCCTACTTGCCTAATGTACTGCGTTTAATTATGGATAGCTTGCGCTACTGGATTACTGAAATGCACGTGGATGGTTTTAGGTTTGACCTGGCCTCTACCCTAGCCCGTGAATTGCACGAGGTAAACCGTTTAAGTGCCTTTTTTGACATCATTCACCAAGACCCGGTTATTTCGCAGGTAAAACTGATTGCTGAGCCTTGGGATGTGGGCGAAGGCGGCTACCAGGTAGGTA
This sequence comes from uncultured Mucilaginibacter sp., assembly GCA_913777515.1. Lineage (GTDB taxonomy): Bacteria > Bacteroidota > Bacteroidia > Sphingobacteriales > Sphingobacteriaceae > Mucilaginibacter. The sequence goes on along the minus strand of CAJYSL010000437.1, from coordinate 10,844 downwards.
AGTTTCCGCAGGGATGGGGCGAATGGAACGGCAAATACCGCGATTGCGTGCGCGACTACTGGCGCGGCGAAAACAGCACCCTGGCCGAGTTTGCCATGCGTTTTACCGGCAGTGCCGATTTGTATCAAGATGAGCAGCGTAACCCAACGGCCAGTATCAACTTTATAACTGCACACGACGGTTTTACGCTGAACGACCTGGTTACCTATAACGAAAAGCACAACGATGCCAACGGCGAAGACAACAATGATGGCGAGAGCCACAACCGTTCAAACAACTACGGCGCAGAAGGCCCTACGGAGGATGAAAACATTAATCGCATTCGCGCGCAGCAAAAACGTAATTTCATTACCACTTTATTCCTGTCGCAAGGCGTGCCTATGCTGGTAGCCGGTGATGAGATTAGCCGGACGCAAGGAGGTAATAATAATGCTTACTGCCAGGACAATGAAATTTCTTGGCTTGATTGGGCAAACATGGATAAAGACCTGATGGAATTTACCAGCAAGATGATTAAGTTCCGCCTTCAGCACCCGGCCTTTACCCGTAAGCGCTGGTTTAAGGGTACCCAGGTTAACGGCGTTGAGGACATCGCCTGGTTTTTACCCGAGGGTGAACAATTCAGCGACGAGCACTGGAACCACGATTTTGCCAAATCACTTGCTGTGTTCATCAATGGTCGTGCCTTGCGCACCCGTAACCAGGTAGGCGAAACCGTGATAGACGATGGGTTTTATGTGATTTTTAACGCACACTGGGAACCCGTAAATTATAAATTACCGGACAACCTGTACGGTAAAACCTGGACTAAAATTGTTGACACTGCCGAAAGCGAAGTGGGCGACGAAGAAACTTACGATGCCGGTTCAAGCATTGAGGTAAAAGGTCGTTCGGTTATTGTAATGCATCATCCTGTAATTTACGAACAAAAAAATGAAGGCGACAATTAAACGTCCGGGTGTTACACTTAACGGCAACCAGGCCGATGTGTGGGTTTGGTCGCCCAATGCTAAAAAGGCAGCAATTCAATTGCTGCATTTGGGCCGGGAGTTGCCGCTCAGCAAAGAGCAGTACGGTTACTGGCATACCCAAACCACCGAGCTTAAAGAAGGCTCGTTATACAAAATTATTTTAGACGACAAAGACCCGCTGCCCGACCCGGCATCGGTTTACCAACCCGAAGGTGTGCACGGTCCGTCGAGCGTGGTTGATCTTAGAACTTTTAAATGGACTGACGATAACTGGAATAATCTTGATCTGCCCGAATACCTGCTATACGAATTGCATACCGGCACATTTAGCCCGGAAGGCGATTTTGTAGGCATCGAAAGCAAACTGGATTATCTGATAAGTTTGGGTATTACTGCTATCGAGATTATGCCCGTGGCGCAGTTTCCGGGTAACCGTAATTGGGGCTATGATGGCGTGTTTCCGTACGCGGTGCAAAACTCGTACGGCGGGCCAAAGGCCTTGCAGCACTTGGTAAACACCTGCCATCAAAAAGGACTGGCCGTGGTGCTCGATGTGGTGTATAACCACGTTGGTCCCGAGGGTAATTATTTTAACGAGTATGGCCCTTACTTTACCGAAAAGTATAACACGCCATGGGGTAATGCCGTAAATTTTGACGATGCGGGCAGCGACCCGGTACGGCATTACTTTACGGAGAATGTACTGATGTGGTTCCGCGATTTTCATATCGACGCGCTACGTATGGATGCCGTACATGCCATTAAAGACTTTAATCCCAATCATATACTGGCTCAGGTTAAAGCCAAAGTTGATGAGCTGGAAGCAGAGACTGGCAAACGCCATTACCTGATTGTGGAATGTGACCTGAACGATACCCGCTTTATCAATAAGTTGGACAAAGCCGGTTTCGGCATGGACAGCCAATGGATAGACGAGTTTCACCACGCGCTGCGCGTTACCGCCGGCGGCGAACAAACCGGCTACTATTCCGATTTTAACGGCATTGTCGATTTGGCAAAATCTTACAACGATGCATACGTTTACGATGGTCAGTACTCGCCTCACCGTGATAAATCCTTTGGTGTAAAAGCTACCGATAATAGTGGCGAACAGTTTGTGGTGTTTTCGCAAAACCACGACCAGGTAGGCAATCGCATGCTGGGCGAGCGCAGCAGCGAGCTATTTAGCACCGAGATGCAGAAACTAATGGCCGGCGCCGTACTTACTGCCCCCTACCTGCCTATGCTGTTTATGGGCGAAGAGTACAGCGAGCCTAACCGCTTTATGTATTTTGTAAGCCATACCGACCCCGAACTGGCCGAAGCCGTACGCAAAGGCCGCAAGAAAGAGTTTGCCGCTTTTCATGCCGAAGGCGAAGCGCCTGACCCTACAGATGAGGAAACCTTTATCAACTCTAAACTACAGTGGAATTTAATTAAACAGCAGCCGCACCAAACCATGCTGGACTTTTACCAAAAGCTGATTGCCTTGCGCAAAAGCCTGCCTGCCCTGCACCATACTAACCGTAAGGGCCTGCATGCCGAAGCTAATGAGGATAAAAAGACCCTCGTGCTGCATCGCAAACATCAAGCACACGAAGCCTTAATCCTGATGAACTTTTCTGGTAACATACAAAGTGTAACTTTACCGGGTGGCGCTACGCAATGGTATCAGGAATTTAACTCAGCAGGTACCGCCTGGCAAAAACAACCAGAAAAAACACAGGCATTAAACAGCGGTACAACTGTCGAGTTACAACCCGAATCTTTTATAATCTACATCAATGAATAACCCTGTTGCTACCTACCGTCTTCAGTTTCATTCAGAATTTACGTTTGATACCTTTGAGCGCATTATCCCCTATCTGCAAAAATTGGGGGTAAGTACTATTTATGCCTCGCCGGTTTTTGAGGCCACACCTGGCAGCACGCATGGTTATGATGGCGTAAACCCGCACCGCGTCAATCCCGAAATAGGTACCGAAAGGCAACTGAAAGCCATCAGCCAAAAGCTTAAACAAAGCAATACCGGTTGGCTGCAGGACATTGTGCCCAACCACATGGGCTTTCATCAAAACAATCCTTGGTTGATGGATTTGATGGAAAAGGGTAAGCTTTCGCTGTATACTAACTTTTTTGACGCGGTATGGACCAGTCCACTGTTCAGGGATGAGCCGCTGATGGTACCGTTTTTAGGCAGCCCGCTGGATGAGGTGATTGACAATGGCGAACTAAAAGTAGCCTACCAGCCGCAACAGGGATTGGTATTACAATACTTTGATCACTATTATCCGCTAAACCCGGCTACGTATATCACGGTGTTAGAGCAAGCCGAAGCCAGTGAACTCAATTCGTTTCAGCCCCTCTTTAAGCCTATCAAAGCCTTAGCTGGTGTTACCGAGGCCGGTGCTTACGCTTTAAAATGGACGGCGTTAAAGCAAAAGTTTATCAAAGCCGCTACCGGCAATAATGCAAAAACCTATCTGGACCTGCGTTTAGAAGCGGTAAATGCTGATAAAATGCTGCTGAAACAACTGGCCAATGCCCAAGCCTACCGTTTATGCAGTTACGAAGAAACCGACCAGTCTATCAACTTCCGCCGTTTTTTTACGGTGAACAGCTTGATTTGCCTGAACATTCAGGATAAGGCGGTATTTGACCATTTTCACCAGATGATTAAACATATGGTAGAATCGGGCGTTTTCCAGGGTTTGCGGATTGACCATATTGACGGCCTGTACGACCCGGCCCAGTACCTGGAGCGCCTGCGCGAACTGGCCGGTGAAGACACCTATATTGTAGCCGAAAAGATTTTAGAACAGGGCGAAGAACTGCCTGCTGACTGGCCCCTGCAAGGCACCTCGGGTTACGATTTTTTAGCCCAGCTTAATAACCTGCTTACCAATACCTCAGCCAAAAAGCGGTTTACCAATTTTTATCAGGATTTGGTTGGCGATGAGCAGCCAGTACACCAGCAAATTGCACAAAAGAAAGCTTATATTCTGTTTGAGCATATGGGCGGCGAGCTGGATAATTTGTACCAGTTATTTAAAAAGCTGCGCTTATCCGATAAAAAAATTGTTACCGGTATTTCTGCCGAAGTATTGAAAGGTGCTATCGGCCAACTGCTTATTCAATGTCCGGTTTACCGTTATTATGGCAACCAATTGCCATTGCAGCAACAAGAGTATGACGCTGTAAAGGCGATGTTTAAGCAGGCTAAAAAAGATAAGCCCGAATACAAATCGGCCTTAAACCTGCTCGAACTGGTGCTGCTCGAAAAACCAAAACTAGGCAATGCCGACTATAACCAGCGTGCATTACAGTTTTATCAGCGCCTGATGCAGTTTAGCGGACCATTGATGGCTAAGGGTGTAGAAGATACTTTAATGTATACCTACAACCGCTTTATTGGCCACAACGAGGTTGGTGATGCGCCCGATGCTTTCGGCATGGAGGTGAACGATTTTCATCACCTGATGCAGGAGCGGCAAAAACAGTGGCCATTGGCTATTAACGGCACCTCGACCCACGATACCAAACGTGGCGAGGATGTACGCGCCCGCTTAAACGTGCTAACCGACTTATCTAAAACCTGGATAAAAACGGTAAAGCAATGGCAGGAACTCAACGCCGGTTTAAAGGCCAACACGGCACCCGATGCCAACGACGAATATTTTATTTATCAAACGCTGATTGGCGCGCACCCGATGCCTGGGCAGCCGGATGATGATATTGAAAACCGTTTGCAGGAATACTTGACAAAAGCCTTGCGCGAGGCCAAGGTAAACTCTAACTGGGCACAGCCTAACGAAGATTACGAACAGGCAACGCTTGGTTTTGCTAAAGCCCTATTTAATAAAGACACGGAGTTCTGGCAATCGTTCCAGGCATTGCATCAGCGCATTGCTGATTATGGCATTATTAATTCGCTGGCTCAAGTGTTGCTTAAATTTACCTGCCCGGGTGTGCCCGACGTGTACCAAGGCTGCGAATTGTGGGACTTTAGCCTGGTTGACCCCGACAACCGCCGCCCGGTAGACTATGAATTACGCGCCAGTTATCTGGACGATATTGTTGCGCATCAGGAAAACCCTGATACTTTACTGGAGCAGCTTTGGCAAAACCGTTACAACGCACAAATTAAACAATGGCTTACGTATACCCTTTTCCAGGAGCGTAAAGAGGCTGCTGAGGTTTTTGCCAAGGCTAATTATGTGCCGTTAAAAGTAAAAGGTGCCTACAAGGAATATATTATGGCTTTTGCGCGCCAGCACCAGCAACAATGGTATGTTACCATTGTACCGCTACACTTGGCCGAACTGAGTCAGGACCAAGGCCGCGGCATTGAAAACCTGAAGTGGAAAAACACACGCGTTATTTTACCACCACAAGCACCGGCGTCATTCAAAAACCTTTTATCGGGCGCCGAAGGTAAGGTTACCGAGGATGGTATCTGCGTGAAAGAATTGTTCACCCGGTTACCTATGGCACTGCTCAAAATGCAGCACCCGGATAACCCTCGCGGAGCAGGTGTTTTAATGCACATTACTTCGTTGCCCTCGCCCTACGGCGTTGGCGATTTAGGGCCTGATGCCTATCGGTTTGCCGACTTTCTTTCGCAATCGGGACAGAAATACTGGCAACTGTTGCCGCTTAACCCTACCGTAGCCGAGCAAAATTATTCGCCCTACAGTTCGGTAAGCAGTATGGCCGGCAACACGTTGTTGGTAAGCCCTGCCTTATTGGCTAAAGCCGGCCTGCTTACGCATGATGAGCTGAAAGCTTACCGCCTTACGGTGAAGGAAAAGATAGATTTTGCCGAAGCACAACATATCAAAGATGAACTGCTGGCTAAAGCTTACCACCACTATCAGGATGGGCATTTTGTGCTACTCAAACAGCAATTTAAAACTTTTTGCGAACACGAGGCCTATTGGCTGGATGATTTTGCATTATATATTACACTAAAACAGCATTACAACAACCGCCCCTGGTATGAGTGGCCTGCCGAACACCGGCAGCGCAAAAGCCCGGCTATTAAACGTTTTGCCACGCAAAACCAAGCCGAAATGGAGCGGGTGAAGTGGTACCAGTTTATTTTTGAACGGCAATGGCTCGACTTGAAAAAGTACTGCAATGGGTTGAACATTAAACTATTTGGCGATTTGCCCTTCTACGTAAGTCACGATTCGGTTGATGTTTGGGCTAACCCGGATAACTTTAACCTTGACAGTAACGGGCAAATTGCGGGCATAGCCGGTGTACCGCCCGATTACTTTAATGCCGACGGGCAGTTGTGGGGTATGCCGGTGTACCGCTGGGATGTGATGAGAAGCCGCAACTATGATTGGTGGATTGCCCGTTTGCAAAAAAACCGGCAGCTGTTTGATTTGTTGCGGCTCGACCACTTCCGGGCGTTTGCCTCTTACTGGGAAGTGCCGGCCGGAGAACAAACTGCCAAAAACGGGCAATGGAAAACAGGCCCAGGGAACGACTTTTTTGAAGCTGTAAAAAATGCACTTGGCGAACTGCCTTATGTGGCCGAAGATTTAGGTGAGATAGACGCGCCTGTTTTTGAATTACGCGACCAATACGAACTACCTGGCATGAAAATTTTGCAATTTGCCTTTGGCAGCGAGGTGGCCGAATCGTTATACATACCACACAATTACCAGGAAAACTATCTGGTGTATACCGGTACGCACGATAATAACACCACTGTAGGCTGGTATAACACTGATACCGACAAAGCCGTGCGCAAACAAATTGAGCAATACACCGGGCAAAGTGTTAAAGCCAAAAACATACACCAGGTTTTAGGCCGGGTAGCTTACGCTTCTACCGCTAAAATTGCTATTTTGCCTATGCAGGATATTATCGGACTTGATGAAAATGCCCGGATGAACAACCCCTCTTCGGCAGAAAATAATTGGGAGTGGCGGTTATTGCCCGAGTATTTGAACGAGGATGTGGAGGAAAGACTACTGGAGTGGACTAAGTTGTATAATCGTGTGTAAATTCACATGTTCTCAATAAACTAAGAGCGCATTGCTGATTTAGCAATGCGCTCTTAGTTTATCAATAGGCCTTATAGCTAATCTACCAACTCAGCATCCAATTGCTTCACCTCTAATTTAGCCTGCTTTTGCGGATGATAATATTCCTTCAAAAATTTCTTTTTCGAATCGTGGTACTCCGTAACCCCACCCATCAGATGCAGTGCTTTGATGTAAACCCAGGCTAAATCAACCTGGTGGCTTAAAAAGCCGGAACGTGCACTTTTAGGATACAAATGGTGGTTGTTATGCCACTCACCGGCTACAATGCCGGGCCAAATCTGGTTAATCGACATGTCGGCGCGATTGTAATCGGTACCTTCGCGGCGTTTATCTTCGCCTTTGCCGTGGCCTTCGTAATTAAAGGTACGCACGCCTACTGCCCAGAATCCTGCGGCGCCGAATAAGGTGCAAGCCAGCGCATGACCGCCGATGAGGTAAAATACGCCATACCAAAAGGCCCAATTCAATATAATGCCGCCAATCAGCCGTACCGGGTTAGCCAGCGTACCCCACTTTTGGTATTGGGCGTAGCTGTTAGATATTTGCCCGGTATGCTCCATCAGTTTTACGCAACGAGCATAGCATTTTTCGCTCAGGTTGCGGGCAATAGGCTGGTGATTTACATCGGCCAAAAAACAATATAAAAAGCCCCCTTGCGCATTATATGGGTCGCCGGGCTGGTCAGACTTGGCGTGGTGCACATGGTGCGAAATCACATAAATTTCTTCAGGAATTATCTTAAGGGTAATATTTTGAGTAATAAAGCGCCAAACAGGGTTACGAAACTTAAATGCCCGGTGGGTACAATAGCGATGATACCAAACCGTACCGTGCGACCCCATCACAATCATGCTGTACACAAATGCAACGAGCAACAGTTGGAAGCTAAAAAATTTGAAAATAAAGAAGCATAAAGGGACGGCCAAACATACAATCATCATCCAACTGGTGAAGGATAACCAATTGCGGCGGTCTTTAAAAACGTTTAAACGGGAGAAAAACTCCTGAAAGATTTTGGTGTTAGAAGGCTTTGACAAGCTGCCGCAGTCCATTTTCCAGCCATAAGATGGCTCTTTAAGTACGTAATCAATAAAGGCCATGCTTAGGGGCTATAAGTTTTAAATAATTAGGAAGGTAAGATAGCTATTTATCCTATCGGTTTTATAAAATAACTTACAACCTAACGGCATGTACCGTGTTAATATTGTATATGGAAGATTTTGAAATGACAATTGCCATTAACGGGCAACAAATAGCCGCCTCGGTGCATCCGCATGTAGAGGGCGAGTCTACTTATTACGACATTGTTACTGACGATTTTACCATCAGTATTTATAAAGATACCATGTATACCTGGGCTGCCGACGTGAATGCCGGCTTTAGCAATGAAGAGATACAAACCATCGGTGAGCAATTATTGGATTACTAATTTGCTCAACGATAACGAAAACCGGTACGCTGCAGGTCTTATAAATAGAAGCCGTTGCGGCGTACCGGTCTACAAATAATTAAGGCACAATAAAGCTGCCGTCTCCTCTTCTCAGCATTGGTCTGCCGTTACGTCTCGGCGAGCCTGTCCACTTCTGTAAATTTAACCGGGCGCTCAGCATAAAATAGCGGCTTAAAGCGTTGGTTACGGTATTGGTAACCGAGCTGTTGGTTGTCACCTGGTCAATAAAATTATTTTGTTTCAGGACATCAAACACCTGGAAATTTACGGTCAACATCCGCCTTGCAAAAAACTCCTTTTCAATCGAAGCATTTATTACCAATGGGTTTCTGGAGGTGATGCCGTAAACCACATTTTTGCTGGCGCTGTAACCGATAGTCAGCGTTCTGTCTTTCAGTAAAAAGAACCGACCATCAATATTCATCGATATCCGCTTGATGCTGGTGGTGGTATCTTTGGGTAACCTGAAAGTTGACCGGGTAACATCGTAAGCCACAAACGGGTTAACCTCTATCGACTCGTTAGGATTAATCCTCGGGCCAAAACGCTGATTGTACCGCCAGGTAGTGGTTAAGTTACGGACATTATCCAGCATTGAAACGCCGTTGGTGTAAGTAACGTTGCCCAAAAGCGACAGGTTATATTTACGGTCGGCCAGTTGTTTTGAGAAGTTGTAATTACCGTTAACCGTATAGTTGCCGTTCATGTTAAGATAGTAGGTCTCGTAACGAATGTTTTGAACGTTGTTAGGCCCGGCAGTAACAATGGTTACACGGTTACTTACAATCTGGTTGGTAATTACACTGGCATTTACGTTGGCCGATATGTTGATTTTTGAATTAGCTAAGTAGTTGTTATAGATCGCATTAACTGAATGCCTGAAAGCCGGCCGCAAATCGGGGTTACCATAAATGGTATTTAACGCATTTGACTGATCGGGCACTGGCTGTATTTGCGTAAAAGATGGTTCGTTAGGGCTGCCCGAGTAATTAATAGATGCCCGTTGCTGCCTCGACCACATGTACTGAAAACGAAAAATTGGAATGATGTTAAAATAACTGCGGTCGGTATTGGTGCCACGGCTCACATTATCCCCCTTTAAAGCAGTTGGTACGGCAGTAGCTCCAATGGATAGGTTATATTTTTCGCGGTTTAAACGATAGTTCAGCGCGATGCGCGATTCGGTAAAAGTGTAGTTGTAAACGTTGTTGATGTAAGTTAACGGGAAGCTGTTGCCAAAAACATCGATGCTGTCGGTAAAGGCTTTATTGTGATACGAGCGGTTGTTAACTTGTGCGTTAAACTCAAACTGAGAATAGGCTGATATTGGCTCCACATAGGTTAAGCTGGTCCTGAAGTTAATAGTGGAGTTGTCGCGGGTAACAAAGCGGTGTATCAGCGAGTCGCTGGTGGCGCCGTTGGGAGCCCTGCGCGATATGAGTGTATTAGGCTCATTTTCCTGGTTTTGCTCCGCATCATTATAATTAAGCTGAATAGAGACATTGCGCCTTGGTTTTTTAAAAATATGCTGATAAAATACAATACCACCAAAGTTAGGGTTACTGGCATTATTGCTGTTGATGCCTCTGGTATTTTGATTGGCAAATCCGCTTTGCATACTCATAGAGTTGCTTACAGAATTAGTGGTATTGGTGTTAACGTTTGGCGTTATCCGTAAAAAGTTGGCACTGTCGGGCGTGTATTCAAACTCGAAACTTCCCTGATGCCCTTTGCTGACGCTGCGCGAATCGCTGGTATTTTTAAAGCTGGTAGTCCCAAATTTATTAAACTGCTCGCCATAGCTATCAGTAAAAACGTGGGTGTTAGTGAAATTATAATTATAGTTACCGTTTACCTGCACCTTTTTACTAAACTGGTTACGATAATTAAAGCTGGGGTTGCCGGTTGTGGTTGTACCACCACTGCCGTTAGTACTACCATTACCCCCGCCCGGACCGCCCGGGGCTGACGCAATGCCGCCTGCCGAACCACCCGAAATACCGGTTGATGCAACGCCGTTTACCGTGTTTCTGAAATTACCGATGACCCCAATTTGCTCATTACCGTTTAATCGCTGTAAAAACACGCGTCCCTCGTAGCGGTCGTTGTTACCGGCCCCGGCCGATACACGCGCAATGTTGCCCACCGAACGGTCGACGCGGGTAGTGATGTTAAGCACCTTTTCGGGGTCGCCGTCTTTAATACCGGTACGTGCCGCCTGGTCGCCGTAGTCATCCACAATCTGTATCTTGTCTACAATTTCGGCAGGTAAATTTTTGATGGCCTGCGCTACATCTCCGCCAGAATAAACTTTACCGTTTAATTTTGCCCTGGCCACCTGCTGCCCCTGGTGGGTTAAAG
>CAJYSL010000436.1 GCA_913777515.1 uncultured Mucilaginibacter sp. | reverse complement strand
GGAGAGGCTAAGCGAGCGTCTTCTTTCAACAGCAAAAAGCCGTTGTCGAAGTGTTTATCGCGGTTTACCAGGTAAATGGCTTTGTTGTAGTCGTAGTTATTATGGTATTTATAATGCTGACTGATGGTGTAGTGCGGCTCAATAGCCTCAAAGAACGGCACAAAATCATAGCCCTGCGGCACCAGCATCTTTGAAACGTTACGGCAGCCCAGGCCAAAATAACCAAAAATGTCTTTACCTAAATTATGCAACTGCTCTTTACTTTCCTGCCTGGTAAGCAGGGCCACGCTATTGCGGTTTTTACGAATAATGTGCGGAACTTTGCTAAAGTAATATTCAAAGTACCGGGAGGTATTGTTGCTGCCGGTGGCAATGATGGCATCAAAACCTTCCAGCCGCTCTACAAACAGGTATCGGTTTGCAAAAGCAGGCTCAATATCAGCAAGTATTTGCAGCACGTACCTGATTAAACGTGCATCCTGCGATGAGGCTTTAATTTGGGCAATGTTTCCGCTTACCAACACACAAAGCACATCGTGAAATCCTACTAAAGGAATGTTGCCAGCCAGGATAAGACCGACTTTTTTAGGCTCACGTTCGGTAAGGATATAAGCCGAAAGCCATTGCTCTAAATCGACCTCATTAAGCGATGAAGCAATCGCCCGAATAGCCTGCTCCACATTTTGCGGGGTAAACCAGGGGTTTAGGTGCTGTTCGGTAGCTGCCAACTGCTGTAATTGCGCATCCGGCTGAGATAACCTGCGGCCTAATTCGGTTAATATTTGGATTAAATATGATTTGTTGAAAATTGACATATATACTGTAAGGAAGTGGAAACCCACAACAGATTTTTTTGTTATATTTGCAAGCCTTTTTGCGGTAGGCAAAGGTAAACAGAATAATAAGATATTAGCGATAAAGATATATGGCAATTGTAATCACAGACGAATGTATAAACTGCGGAGCATGTGAGCCGGAATGCCCAAATAATGCAATTTATGATGCCGGCGCTGCATGGCGTTTCTCAGACGGTACTGAATTAAAGGGTGTTATTGATTTTGGCGATGGTAACACGCTGAATGCCGACGAGTCACAGGCTGCTATTTCTGATGATATTTACTACATCGTACCTGATAAGTGTACCGAGTGTGTAGGTTTCCATGATGAGCCTCAGTGTGCTGCGGTTTGTCCGGTTGATTGTTGTGTAGACGACGAAAACGTTCGCGAAACTGAAGAAGAGCTATTGGCCAAGAAACAATGGCTGCACATGGAAGGTTAATAACCTGCCAGTAAAGAAATATATGAGGGATGCCGTTGGTATCCCTTTTTTTGTATAACGCAAGTAGTTTATAACTTAGTAGCATGGAATACGGTATCAGTAAAATTGCCATTATCCCGGTTCGGGCCGAAGGCAGCGAGCGCAGCGAAATGGTGTCGCAGTTGTTGTTCGGCGAAACTTACGCCGTAACCGAGCAGCAAGATAAGTGGGTAAAGATTATTACTGCGTTTGATGACTACGAGGGTTGGATAAGCCGTGTGCAGTTTACAGCGCTAAATGCTGAAGATTTCAAAAAGCTACAGCAAGAAAAGCCGGTATTGACCAAGCAACCGATAACTGCCGTTACCAAACAAAAAGATGGCAGTACTTTATACTTGCCCGCCGGTTGTACTTTGTCAGATTTTGATAACGGCAAGTGTAGTATTAATGGTGATTTGTTTACCATACCAGAATTAAGCGAAACCAATGACGACCTTATAGCTACCGCAAAAAGCTATCTCAATTCGCCTTATTTATGGGGTGGTCGCACGCATTTCGGTATTGATTGTTCGGGCTTTGTGCAAACGGTGTACCAGCAGCACGGCATTAACCTGAAACGTGATGCCAGTCAGCAGGTAGAGCAGGGTACGGTAGTCGATTTTTTGCAAGGCGCCAAGGCTGGCGATTTGGCTTTTTTTGATAATGATGAAGGCCGTATCGTGCACGTAGGTATAATGCTGAATAATGAGCAAATTATCCATGCTTCGGGTCGCGTAAAAATTGATACCATTGATAATCAGGGCATCTATTCACACGAACTCCTGAAGCATACGCATAAACTGCGCATTATCAAGCGGATAAATTAAAGCCTGGGCAGGTCAGGAAAAATCTATATTCCAGGCGATGATGCGTTTGTCGTCGCCGGTAGAAAGCAACTGGTTGCCATTCCAGGCCAGTTTGTTTACAGAGAGCATATGCCCAGGCAGACCTTTTTCCCTGCTGATGACTTTGTACAATTTAAAATCGTCCGAACCCCATATTTTGATGCTTTTGTCCATGCTCGCCGACGCGAAACAAGGTTGTGTGGGATGGAACAAGATGTGATTAACGGCAAACATGTGAGCAGGTATGCTTTTTATTGATTTGCCCTGCGCAGCGTTCCAAACTTTAATTTGCGCATCCCGTCCGCCAGAGAGTAGATGTTTACCATCCGGCGAGTACTGCACAGTGAAAACCGCCATCGTATGGTCTTTCAGCGTATGCAAATGTGTATAATCACTGAGTTGATAAACCTGAATAGTGTTATCCCGACAGGCAAAGGCTACCTGGTTATTGTTGGGTGATATGCTGATGGCCCGCACCGTATCGGTCGAAACTTGGATAGTATGCAGTAATTCCAGAAAATCCAGACTCCAAACGCTCACGGTACCATCTTCCGACGCTACCAGTAATTCTTTTTTATGATTAACCGATTTGATGTCGAATATTGGCTTTACGTGCTGACGTAAAGTGGCTACTATTTTTTGCTGGATAAAATCAAAAACCAGTACCTGCCCGTTCCGCATACCGGCAAACATCAACGGATAACCTTCGGGGCAATGTATGGCATATACCGATGCCGCCACCGGAAACATCACCTTGATGAAGGCTCGTTGGCTAAGGCTCCATTCTACCAGGCCCTTATCATTACCAGCGCTAAACAAAATGCCGGGCTTCTGAGATAGCTCCAGCGCAAATATCGGGTTACCGTGCCCGGTTAGTTCAAATGCTTTTTCTACTCTCATGCCCCTGGCCCCTAAAGAAGGAGTTAGATGTTATGCCCCCCAGCCCCATAAAGGGGGAGTTGGACAGTGTATAATACTATTGATTTTGATAGACATCTTTTGTGCCGCAACTTTATTCAGCTCCCCCTTTAGGGGGCTGGGGGGCGCTATGCCTTTTCTCCAGGTTTTTAGCAATAGTCTCTAAACTCAATCCTTTTTCGCGCAACAATACCAATAAATGGAAAACCAAGTCTGATGCCTCATTGATTAAATCGATTTCCGTTTCGGCCAGTGCGGCTATTACCGTTTCTACACCTTCTTCACCTACTTTTTGGGCTATTTTGTTTAAGCCTTTGTTTCGCAGTTTGTTTACATACGAACCTTCAACCGGGTTCTGGTACCGGTCGTCAATGATATTTTCCAGTTCGAGGATGAAATTCTGGTTATAGGTAGTCTCAAAACAGCTGCGTGCACCGGTGTGACAAGTTGGGCCATCAGGGCGCGACTTGATTAAGATGGTATCATTGTCGCAATCGATATGCGTGCTTACCACATGCAAAAAGTTATTACTGGTTTCGCCTTTAGTCCATAAACGGTTTTTCGACCTCGAATAAAACGTCACTACTTTATCTGTAACGGTTTTATCATAAGCTTCCTGGTTCATGTAGCCCAGCATCAACACTTCAAGCGTTTGGTTATCCTGAACCACCACCGGCACTAAGCCATCGGGTGATTTGCTAAAATCTATTTGCATTCTAATTTCAAATTTATAATCCAGGCAAAATCAAAACTGACTGGATAACTACTATCGTTGTACGTTGCCTAAGCTATACAAATTAACGTACCTCAATCTGACATTCGCGTAAAACGCTTTTTAAATCAGGGATTAATATTTCGCCGTAATGAAACACCGAAGCGGCCAATGCTGCATCTACATTGGTTTGTTCAAACACATCAACAAAGTGCTGTTTGTTACCTGCTCCACCCGAGGCAATAACCGGGATATGCACGGCATCGTTTACTACCTTTAAAAAGCTGTTATCAAAACCGGCCTTGGTGCCATCATGGTCCATCGAAGTCAGCAAAATTTCGCCGGCTCCACGGCTTTCAGCTTCCAAAATCCAGTTTAAAGTTTCTTTTTCGGTAGGGATGCGGCCACCGTTAAGATGTACAATATTGGTGTTGCCTACATGGCGGGTATCTACCGCTACAATCACAAACTGCACACCAAAGGCTTTGGCCAATTCGTCAATCAGGCTTGGGTTACGCACCGCTGCCGAATTGATTGATATTTTATCTGCCCCGGCATTCAGCAACGCGTCTGCATCAGCAATTTCGTTAATGCCGCCGCCAATGGTAAACGGTATATTAATTTGCCGGGCTACGGCTTTCACCAATTCTACCGTAGTTTTACGTTTTTCATGGGTGGCAGTAATATCCAGAAATACCAGTTCGTCGGCGCCTTGCTGCGAGTAGTTCCACGCCAGCTCGACTGGGTCGCCAGCATCGCGAAGGTCAACAAAGTTTACCCCTTTTACTGTACGCCCGTCTTTTACATCCAGGCAAGGGATGATGCGCTTGGCGAGCGCCGAGCCCAAACCCAAGCCCCCCGACCCCCTAAAGGGGGAGTTTAATGCAGTTTTTATTTCTTTCAAAACGAATTCTATACTACTAAAAACTTGATTATTCGTAAATCTTAAAACGCTATATCCTTCACTTGATAAAGACTTTTCTCTAATAATATCCTTCGCACTGACATCAGGTCGATTGTGTATACTACCATCCAGTTCAATAATTAGCTTATGTTGATGGCAGTAAAAGTCGGCGATAAGAATACCTAACGGATGCTGCCTCCGAAACTTAACTCCTAATTGGCTACCCTTTAAATAATTCCATTAAAGACTTTCAGCTGCCGTCGGCTTATGACGTAAATTCTCAGCATTCCTGTAAATTAAGTG
>CAJYSL010000435.1 GCA_913777515.1 uncultured Mucilaginibacter sp. | reverse complement strand
ACTATTCAGGTTACTTGGTCCTATCTATATCTTTATTCTTCCGTTTTGTTTTTGCCTTTACTTTCTCAATTTATACTGGCTCATCCCCTCGTACAAAAACGGAAAGTTTAGCAACGTCGCCGTTTATTTGATTAACCTATTCGGAGTATCCTTTTTATTGGGTGTAGCCGATGCTGTATTTTTGTTGCAGTTACGCCTAGACATCAATTTTATTGGTTACGTAGTTTTTTTCTGGTTACCGCCGGTGGTTATTTCTGTTAGCATTTCATGGTGGGTTTATACGGCCAAGCGCGAAAAGTACCAGGAACTAACTAATCTGCAAACGGCCTTAGGTGCATCTGATGCCAACCTGCAGTTTTTACGTTCGCAGATTAACCCACATTTTTTGTTTAATGTGCTTAATTCTATTTACGCCACCGCCCTGTCTGAGCAAGCGGAGAAAACGGGGGATGCTATACAAAAACTGGGGGATATGATGCGTTTTATGCTGCACGAAAATACCCTGGACACAATACCGCTTGCCCGCGAGATAGAATACCTGCACAATTACATTAACCTGCAAAACATGCGGATTGCTATGTCGGACGATATTGATATCAAAATTAATATTCCGGACCAATACAACACACCCGGCATAGCGCCCATGCTGCTTATTCCTTTTATCGAAAATGCCTACAAGCATGGCATCAGCTTTCAGCATCAATCGTGGATTAGTGTCAGTTTGCAGTTAACCGACAATGTATTACAGTTAGATGTTAACAACAGTATGCACCGTGCAAAAGAAAGCGACCCGGAAAAGCAACGATCAGGCATCGGGCTGGAGAATGTGAAACAGCGCCTAAAACTACTTTACCCCAACCAGTACGAACTCGTGATCCGCCATAATCCTAACGAATTTTTTATTCACCTAACACTTCAATTATCATGAAAAAGCTTCTCACCCTATTCTTTATCTGCTATGCCAATGCTCACGTTTTTGCCCAGTTCAGGCTAAGCGGCCATATTGGCGGAACCACCAAGGCTGATACCATTTATTTGAACATCCCCTTTTTGTTTGGCTATTATCCCGACAATGATGTAGCCATCCCGGTTGATGCCGGTGGTAACTTTGCTACTCGGCTCAATCTGCCCCGGCAAAAGTTTGGCAACATCAGGCTAAAAGACAAGGTTGCGTGCCTGTTGCTCACCCCAGGCAAATCACTCGTCATAAATTATAATTCTGCAGACAGCAGTATGGTATTTGATGGCACTGCTGCTGCAGAGAACCGAATATTAGACCAGGTGGATTTGCACAGCATTCCGTTTTTTGCAAAAGCCTATAAAAACAATGCCTATGCAAAATTAAGTCTTACAGAGCTACAGGATAAAGTGGTAACGCCCTGGAAAGCTACACGAGACCAGCATATCAAAATGATAGAATCATCATCGTTGACCGGTTCAAACAAAAAACTTATCATCCAGGAAATAAAAGCCCGTTACATACTTTTTTTAAACGACTTTGCACGTGGAATAATGGACCGCACCGACGGGAAAAGCATTGATAGCTTCATCCTGCAAATCTTCGATAAGGTTCCTTTGGCTTCGGAAATAATGCCTGCGGGCCCTCTTTACTGGAGCTTTGCCGACAAACACATTGGTTACCAGGAAACACAGCTATTTACCACTTTAGGCCCTGAAAAAGCCAAGGACCCAGCAACTTTTTTACCGCAATACAATATCACTATTGATAGTGGCAAACGGGTGGCTCAGCTTAAGGGAAAATCATTTGTGTACTGGCTATTAGTTCACAACACTTACCCTAAAAACCTTGCTGAAGGCTGGTTGGCACAAAAAATTTTTACCGAGTGCAGCAGCGGCGATTTAGCGTATGCCAAACCATTGATGGATGAATTAACCGTAAATTATCCAAAGAGCAGTTATATCCCTTACCTAACAGGCAGAATAAGTACGTTGAAAACCAGGCTTGCAGCCAACGCGGCCAATAAAGAAATTGTGGTAGCCGATGGCTACGAAAAAATGACGTCGATATACCAGGCCATCAGCAAACTTAAAGGCAAAGTAGTTTACCTGGATATATGGGGTACCTGGTGTGGCCCGTGTAAAGACGAACTGCGTTACAACCCGGCCCTCAAACAACAATTTAAAGGTAAAGACGTCGCTTTTGTATACCTGGATATGGATGAGGATGTTAAGGATGTGCAATGGAAAGAGTTTATCAAATTAAATGGCATCACTGGTTTGCATATCCGCAAAAATGGCAAAGACATGGAGCAGTTTTGGAACGAACTGCTACCAAAGGGTGACGGCATACGATATTATCCCACTTATTTTATATTTGATAAAAATGGGAAATTGGTGCAGCAAAATGCAAAACGCCCGAGTGATAAAGCCGAACTTTACCAACAAATACAGCAATACTTATAAATGATTAAAGCCATAGCCATTGACGATGAGCCCTTAGCGCTGAACGTTATACGTTCGCATGCAGATAAGGTGCCGTTTCTGGAACTTACAGCCTGCTTTACAGATGCTTTTAAGGCGATTGAGCATTTAGCCAAAGAACCAGTAAGTTTGTTGTTTCTGGATATCAAGATGCCTGATATAACAGGACTTGAACTGATGGAAAGTTTGCAGCAGAAACCGATGGTGATATTTACCACCGCTTACGCTGAGCATGCCGTGCAAAGCTATGAGCTCAACGCAGTAGACTACCTGCTCAAACCCTTTCCTTTCACCCGCTTTTTGAAAGCCTGCCATAAGGCCAACGACCAATGGCAGGCCAAACAAAATTATCAACCCGTTGCTGTAGAAAGCATTTTTATAAAATCAGGCTACGAACAGATAAAAGTTTACTACACTGACCTTCTTTACCTGGAAAGTGTAGGCAATTATATGAGTTTTGTTTTAGCAGATGGCCGCAAGATATTGTCGCGGTTAACCATGAACGATGCGATTGCCTTGTTGCCGGAAACACAATTTACAAGGGTTCATCGCTCCTACATCGTCAACAGGTCGAAAGTTGACCGCACCGAGCGTCATCAGTTGCATGTAGGATCTTGCAAGGTTCCGGTTGGCAACGCGTTTATCAGTAATTGGTGAAGTAATTCAAAATCTCAGACAGCTGACAAAAGTTCTGTTTTTTTGATAGTTTGCTCAAAAATAAAAAAAGCCTTCAAAGACTCAAAGGATTAAGCAAAATAAGCATTTTATGATTTGTTTTGAGATACTCAATTTTATCTTAAATGCTATTGTATGATTGCGTTTTTTTTCTAAAATTGCTTACATAATTTAATTTAAAACAGACCTTAAACCAATCACACAATCTTTATGCAGCTCCTCTGTGCTTCCATCAAGATAGCACCCATTTTAAACCGCAGCTTTATGGCTCCATCTCCTCAAATACTTTAATTTTAGCTTAAACCTTATTTACATTTCAATGAAAAAAATCAACTATCTGGCTTTGGGTATGCTGGCCCTATTTTTTTGTGGAATAAATCACTCCAATCTTGATACACAACCACGCAATGATGCCGGGCTACAGGGCGACCAGGGTGCAACATCGGGCTTTTTTGATGCTGAAAATCCTGTAAACTTTCCAGGCGGAGCATCCAGCTGGTGGCATTTGCTGGATGTAAGACACCGTAACACAGTAAACAATTTTGCCATGCAATTTTCAGGAAGTTTCTTCGACCAGGACTTATACTTCCGCAAAACCAACAACAGTGCAAGCCAACCCTGGTCAAAAGTGGTACTGGAGAACCGCCTGCATACCAGCCTGGGTTCTGAAGGCACAAACTACATCCCTAACACCGGTAACTGGACCACCTCGGGTACTACCCTGAGATTGAATGGGCAGGATTACACTTCTATCGGATTTCATGATTCCGGCAATCGCGTTGATTTCATCAGGGCAGGCAACGGTACCATTCAGTTGGGTTATAATGCCGACTGGGGCGAAGCAAACATCGGCATGCCCGGAGGCGGTATCTGGAACAATAGCGGCAATGTAGGCATCGGCACCGCTAACCCTGATGAAAAGCTGGCCGTGAACGGCAAAATACATAGCAAAGAAGTAAAGGTGGACCTGAATGTGCCGGGGCCGGACTATGTATTTAGTAATAACTACCCTTTAAAGTCGCTCCAGGATATTGACCAATATGTTACTACTCACCATCACTTACCGGGTATACCATCCGCCAAACAGATGGAAAAGAACGGCATCAACCTGAGTGAGATGAACATGAAATTATTAGAAAAAGTAGAAGAACTTACACTGCATGTCATCCGTCAGCAAAAAGAAATTGAGCAGTTAAAAAAGATGAATAAAGCCGAATAATTTAAAAGATACTTCCCCAAACGCACCTTTTTATTTTAATCATCAATTATTGATTACCAAGTAAACTACATATCCCGATACGTAAAACAATGAAAAAGACTTTGTTATTAGCTTTCGGCTGTTTGACCAGCTGCTATTCTTTTGCGCAAAATACATTTCCGGCTAACGGTAATGTGGGCATTGGCACAAGCAATCCCTTAAGTGCGTTTCATTTAGTTGTTAATTCGCCGAATTATGGGGATCCGCAATATCAATCCGGGATACGTGTAAATGATACAAATAATTCTTCCGGGTTACTAATGGGTGTTGCAGCAGATAAAGGGGTTGGATATATCCAAACTGTACAACCCAATGTTAGCTGGACTTCGAGAAATCTTAATCTTCAGCCTTTTGGCGGCAATGTAGGTGTCGGAACCGATCAGCCTGAACAAAGGCTTACCGTGAAAGGAGGTGGCATTGGCTTTGACTGGAATGCCGCTGATAAAAAATTGTACTCTCCGGCTGATGGTGTTTTGGAGTGGATGACGCATGACTGGGCAGGTATACATGGCTTTGCGGTTAGTCATCAAGGCGAGAAACGAGTATTTTTTAATACTAATGGTAATAGCTATATAATGTCGGGCAATGTGGGCATAGGCACCACTACGCCCGATACCAAGCTGGCCGTTAAAGGCACCGTACATGCCCAGGAAGTAAAGGTTGATATGAGCAATTGGGGCGATTATGTATTTAAACCCAGCTACGCATTACCCTCTTTAAAACGCGTTGACTCTTACATCCAAAAAAACCATCATTTACCCGAAATACCATCAGCTACAGAGATTGAAACCAACGGCGCCAGCCTGGGTGAGCTGGTGAAACTGCAAATGAAAAAAATAGAAGAGTTAACGTTGTACTTAATTGAGCAAAAAAAGGACATTGAAAACCTTAAGCGCTCCAATACAGCCTTGAAAAAAGCGCTTAAGGTGATTAAAAAGTAGCGCCGTAATTACAACTTTGTTATTTTACTTTTTAAAGCAGTCAGCTCCTTTTTCATTTTCAGGATTTGGCGCTGCTGCTTGAATAAAAGATTTTGCTTTTGCTGGTCGCGTTTGGCATTGTCAATCAGGTATAAAGTCAGTTCCTCAATCTTTTTAGTTTGCAGTTTAAGCATCTCGCCTACGTCTACTCCTTTTTCCTTAATTTCTTCTGCTGAAGGCATGTCCGGCAGGTGGCCGTTGCTTTTGATATAGGACGCCGTTTGATCGATAGAACGAAGCGCATAAGCGGGTTTAAAAACGTAATCGGGCCATTGTGATTGCAGTTTAACAGTAACCGACTCGGCTATGGCGCTGCCTGCCACCGCCAGCTTGTAGCCCCGGGGGTCGGTAGTGCCTATGCCCATATTACCGTTTGACTGGATTACGCCGGTAATGCCCGATGCTCCGTTACAAAAGAATGTATTTGTCCCGCTGCTGAAATTGAGGTACAGCCCACGCCCCGAAGCAGCATTTAACACTATGTTTCCATTTCCGCCACCGCTGGTGCTGGCATTCATGTTAAACGAGCCGCCGTTATCCTGGCGAATGGATGAACCGTCAGCACCTCCATCAAATATAGTGCTTGAGCCGATAGGTATCCTGATAGAACCACTGACATCCAGCTTCTGACCGGGCTGTTGCGTACCAATACCTACATTTCCATTTTCGGCCACGAAAAACGGGAAGCTCCCGCTGGGTGTAGCTTTGTATAAGTAAAAATTGTTACCGCCGTTTGAGTTTATGTCGCTCCCAAGTTCCCATTTAACTGTCCCATTGTGCACAAAGGTTATCTCATTGGAAGCTCCGGTAACATTATTAAGAGCGATAGAATTACGGCTGCCGGTAAAGCCGTTGCTGTTTCCGTTGATTTGCAACGGAGCATTTGGACTAGTGGTACCCACACCGGCATTACCGGTTGCAGGAAAGCTGTTTTGCCCGTAAGCTAAACAGGCAGGCAGCGCTAACAGCACCACCATAAAAAGTTTTTTATTCATGTGTGAAAAGATTGGATTGAGGTGTAATGATGAGTAATTGGTGAGTTAAGAATTGGGTATTAGAATACAACTTTTTTATTGATGATAGATGAATTCTTTTGGTATGCCTTTTGGTTAAAAATAATGTTCCTCAAAACAAAAAAGTACAACCTTGAGCGGCGTGATGGAAACGCTGGTCATAATTTTTTAAGACTGATTGTAAGGGAATTCTAATTTCGATGTATCTGCCGCTGTTCGAAACGAGTAATAGTTTTTAATAAGCTTGGGTAACAGTTGAAAAAGATATTCATACAACAAAGGAGCCCGGCTAAACGCCAGGCTGCTTTGTTGTTAATCGCTCTAAGAGTATGAGAAGCATTTGCGCTTTTATTCGACCCTATCTTCTTGCGTTGGTTAGGAGCTGATCCAATTGCAAAAGCATAAGTCAGTCCTTATCACTTCCTGATGCTTTAAGACTTGCGCTAAAGCAGGGCAAGATCTGTTCTAGACTTATATGACAGAAAAGCACAATTCAATTTTTTCCTACTGCCTGCAACGTTAATATTGCACTTTTACATTTCTTGACGCTCTCACGCTAATCCAGGAGGATCGATAAAAGGTTTTAATTATCAAAATCAGAGACTAATGATTCTAAATCAATATATGGCCCTTCTTCTATAATGTCGGGGTTCCTTGTTTTCGAATCACGTAGTAAAGACTTTGCTTCGGCCACAACAGCGTCCAAAAAAACGCTAAAGTCAGTTGTAAGTTTAACGTCTTTATCTTCAATTGTAAGCATTGTTTTTTGTTTATTTAAAAAAAACACTTTACCGTTATCTTCTCCTACCCACCTTTGGGTCTCGTTCTTGATCTTCAATTTAAGTAGCGATTCTATGAGAGTATATAAAGTTAAAAAAACCATACATTTTCTATCTCTAAAAAAATACACGGTAAGTTCACTTTTATTCAATTCGAACCAACCAAACGCTAAAGATGAATTTTCATCTGCTTCATAATGATTTTCACTTAAACAAATTTTAAACATTAATTGAGCCCCCCAATTTTAAAAAATGTAACGACATTCTCCTTTTTTGTGTCAATGATCAATCGGTAATTGTCAGATTCGCCATGAATTTTAATCCTTTTTTCAAAAGTCTGCATAACTCTTTTAGGATCACTTACTCTTGTACCTTTAGTGTAAACATCATTAATTGCATTAACAATTTCTTTAGGAGTTGTGCCGCTCGGGAACAGATCTCCCTTTGGAATATTATTAAATCCATCAACAGAATGACGTTGTAATATATGCAATAAACCAGTTTTTGAATCACCAAAATTTAAATTAGCGACATCACCGAAGCGATCCATTTGCTTAATTACTTTATTAGCTAAATTACTTACACTTGCTTTAGCATTAGTCTCTGCTAAAAAGACCCCTTCTCCTTTTCCAAAAGAAAGCACATTTAAGAAATCTAAAGCAAATAACGCAGTCCCTTTTGCTAATCCGTTGTTTGCTTTCACAAATCCTGTTTCCCAATACTCTCCATCTTTTGATTTGACAAAGGTTGCCTCTTTATTGGTAAATGGTCTCAGAAAAATATTGTATAGCGAGTGCTTTACGGATAGAATATCAATGGCTAAAGCGTTAGCAAAGTCTCCAGATGACGGAGGGCCTCCTGCATCGTCATTATTTTCGTCTGGCCACATTCCATCTGGATCAGTAAATCGAATCGGATCATTAAATGTATAATTATAAGGAGACCAACGCCTTCCTTTTTCAGCCAATGGATCCACGCTTATCCACCTGGCGATAGTAGGATCATAGAATCTTGCGCCGTAATCATACTGCTCGGTTTCATCCTGCAGTTCCTTTCCATTATAAAGATACTTGTTATTTCCGGTAACGGTGCCAATTTTCCTTAAGCCGAAGGCATAATAGTTGTCGCGCTGCAAGGTGTCAATACGGCCGTTATTCGGGTTACGGTAAAATGTGGTCCTTACGTTACCCAAGTGATCCTTGAGATCGTAATAGTAAGCATAGCTGCTGCCCGATCTTTTGGCCAAACCTTCTTCAGTCCGTACAAACTCAATCGTGCCATCCGCTTTATACTGGATGCCACCTACATAATCTGTTGTAGAGCCGCTACTTGTTTTGCGCAGTTTTCTCCCTGTAGCGTCGTACAGGTAGGTTACGTTGGTACCACCTTTGGTAATGGTTTGCGGCAGGTTAAGTACATTATAGGTAATGGTCTTATCCAGTCTGCCATCTGTGGTTACATTCCCGTTTCCGTCATAAACGTAATCTACAGTGGTCAAATTAGCAACGGCTTTTAGTTGATTACTTAACCCGCCGTTGTAATAGGTATAGTCTCTACTGGTGCCGTCGCGTTTTAAGCTGGTGATGTTCCCCATCATGTCGTACTGCAACTCTTCGCTCATGCCGGTTGCCGAGCCCTTGAGTAAACGATTTAGCTTGTCATAAGTGTAATTAAAGGTATTGCTGTTACCATTGGTATACACCTGATTGCTAATATTACCATTCCATTGTTCTGCAACACCATTCAAAGCATCCTGGTAGCGCAGCTCCATGTTAAACAAAGGAGCCGACATGCTCTTCATCCAGCCGCGCTCGTTGTAAGCATACTGGATGGCCTGCAGTCCGTTACCTAAGCTTTTGTTTTTGAGCTGGCCTACCTCGTTATATTCCAACCTCGAAAGCAGCACCGAGTCATCCGAGTTCATCTTCTGGTAAGTATCCAGTTTACGGCCCATGTGGTCATAAGTGTAGCGATTGGTAATCGTAACTGCGTTGCTGCCGCTTCCGGTATGTACGCGGTTAGTAGTCAGCAATTCGCCTGTGATTTCGTTATAGGTATTGTTCATCAGATCCGTACCGCCTAAATGGTTTTGGCTTTTACTCTGCACAACTCGGCCCTTATGATCATAGTAAAAGGCCGTCCAGTAACGAGTGTTGCCGTTAACATCGTCCAGGGTTTTTACTAAAGATCCGGTCAAGAGACCTGTGGTATGTACTGACTGGTTACCTGTCGGCTCCCCAAAAGGACGGGTATCAATCATCCGATAATCATCGTAAAAGTTCACCACCATCGGTTTCATGGTATTGGTATTGGCAGGCACTGCATTGTTAGTATAACCAAAAAAACCGGAAGACTGACTAGGATCAGGCGTTTCCCAAAGCGGTCCTGCATGGTTGTCAACAATTTCCTGTACCTGCTCGCGGGATAAAGTGTGCCCTGTCTCTACTCCGGTCATAATTACTCTGCCTTGGGCATCGTATTTTATAAAGCTGCGTTGCTGGTTGCCAGCCTGTACAGCATCCTGGGTAAAAACTATCTGGTCTAATTTATTATAAATCATTTCTTCCCAGCCTTTACCAGGCAACCTTTTTAACACCTGACGGTTTCCTACGTCGTAACGATATTGATAACAAAGCTGGTCTTGGGTGCTCTGGCCCGGTGTGCCGCTGTCGGCCCCGGATTTTGGGGTTAACACAAAGCATAAATTGCCATATTTATCATACACGTAATGAGTGCTCAGCATTTCAATGCTGCCATTGTTATTATTAAACACACGCTTACATATGATACGTCCTTCCTTGTCTTTATACTCATGAGCCTGGCCGGCCAACCCATCAGTTTCCTTCCAATTCTCATCCTTCAGCACTGTTAAATAAAGTTCTCCTGCTGCGTAATTTTCCGTCGAAGAAAGTTCACGTTCTACACTTCCTGCTGCGGCATCGGCTTTATATTTTCTTACACTATAAGAACCCGAAGCCGCATTGCTGCGGTACTCGGTTCTGATGGTATGACCGGAGTTACTAATAGCTGTATTATAAGGTTGCCAACCCGAACCTGGCGCGCCTTGCTCAAGCAGTCGGTTTAGTGGCGAACGTTCAATCACCGTTTGGCTGAAAGGATAGTCTGTGTTTTTATACCCAAGTCCGCTCTGGCTGTAAAAGTCCGACTGTTCACCTGTTAAGGCACCCGCCCGATAAGTACCAGGCGTTGTGGTTTCGGTGGTGTAGGGCAACAGCTTTTTAGATTCTTTGCCGTATGTGTCGTAAACAAACGGTTGTATTACGTCGCGTGTACCTGATGGATTACCTTTTACCTGCACGGTCTGCAATGGTCTGCCTAATCCATCAAAATAAGCAACGTTTTGCATTACCTGACAGTTGGTAACATTATTGTCAATAGCATTTAAGGCTTGTCTGGGAACAAAAGTTGTTATGTAGTTCTGATTTGCGCTTGGATTTGCTGCCAGCGTTGCACAAACGGGCCCCGACGAGGTGTAAATACGAATACTTTGGCCGGCGGTTGGGCTAATAACAGTATTTGGTTTAATAATAATAATACCTGGATAGTATATTTCCTGGCTTGTAGTTAACGTTACGTCCTTAATGATTTTTTGAGCAAAAGCCGTTGGAACTGTCAATACTAAAGATAGTACAGCGGCAGCTAGCCTGCGCTTGAGAGTAACAGGATATAACTGCATGAGATATGTTTTCATATATTAAAGGGCGGTTGATAAAATGTTTACTGGTTTTGATAGTGATAGGTGGTTTGTTTCAGCACCTTTTTATTTTGATCCAATACCCTTTTTAAGCGGCGGAACTCATCATATTCATAATATGTTGTTTCACCACGGCCATTAGTAGTGCTGGTCATACCAGACAATGGATCATACGTGTAGGTCGTCATCTGCGCTTCGGATGGGTGCAGTCGTAAGTCATCAAACCATACGTTACCACCGCCATTGTTATCAATGCGCAGGTTCAGGGTGCTTACATCAGCAGGTACCTCAAAGTCTTTTTCCAGGTACTCCCACTGGCCTACCTTGCTGCTGGTTAAACCATCTACATAAGTGAAGTATGCTTGCTCGCCTGTACGTTTCATAAACAGCAGAATCCTCGCTGTTGGGCCATCGCTATATACCCAGCCGGCATAATGAAAACGTTTGGATTTACCCTGTAAGTCTATCTGCAGCCAGGTGTCGCTATGTCCCGTTAATTCGCTGCCCGGGTTGGGTGCATTACCGTTATACATTTTGGCAGCCAGGCGGCCCTGGTGCGTGTGTGTACTGTCAAGAGTTACTGCCCAGTCCGGAAAGTCTCTTACTTCTTCAAATCCGGCATGGTATATTTCGTTCACTTGTGCCCCTTTTGCCTCGGCTACCGGGTACTGATTATTATATCCCCAAATATAAGATGCCTGCGGAAAATTATTTTTTATGATTGAGGCGGTTTTACCTCCACTGTTGTATTCGAAGTTGACTTTTCTCACCAAGACACTGTCACCGTAATAAGTTGATATACTCCAAGGCAAAATCAAATTAGGAGTTGGCTCCCAATAATAACGCGACTGATTATTTTCAACTATCGAGCCATCCAATTTTTTGATAGACTCGACTACCGGAGCAGTGATATGATAATCAACCATACGTGTATAAATACCCAAAATATCTTTTGCTGTATTTACCATATCGTTAGGGTAACGATTAGTCACTTCCAAGGTCTGCTGTTTACTATTTTTTATATTGTAACTTTTTACGTTTAAAAAATTGGAATCATATTGATAATTGGTTGTTGTTTGCAACGAATCTGACGATGTCAAGAAATCAGTCACTATTTCTTTATTTTTCAAAAAAGAAAAAGTATTGATTTTATAAGACCTGGACATGTTTGTCCCAAGTGAAGTATAGGTATAGTATGCTCTTACAAATTCTTCTTGTCCTGCCGGCGAAACATGCGTATAGCTGATCTCCGTTTTTTTAACCTTTGTTTTGTCAGAGTTGAATGCAGTAACACTTAACATCCGCCCTCTTTCGTAAGAATGAGAGGTGTACGCTTTATCATAATCCTTAGTGGTTAAGTTTGTTACCTGATTTATAAAACTTTCATCCATGTATGGGTCAACCGATCCGTTATCAAAATTCGAATACTTATAAACGTTGTAGCCTCCGTCACTGGATTCTTCGGTTACTTCCGAATAACCTATATGACTTCCGGAGCTGTTATAACTCGATGGTTGAAGATTAGAATAAGAGACACCCTTGAAGGAACTATAAGCCTCATCAACCCAGGATTCGGCCGATGGCCCCCCCAAAACGCCAGATGACAGATGGCTGCCGTTTGTATCAAAATGGCCTTTGTCGTAAAAATAATTTTTAAAAGCAATCCGTGATCCATTTGTATCAAAGTTGCTTATTTGCTTTATTCTGAGACCACCACAGACAGAATCTTTACTTAATACAGTTAAAGGAAGGTTTCGTGGGTTTTGAACAGATTTCAGGTAAGAGTTAAGCTCGTATTTAAAAGTGGTGTAACCTCCGGTCGGGTAAATAATTGTATTTAAAATATCGGCTTTGGTATAATTCGAATCAGGTTGCTTTGAAACCAAGTAATTTGCATAACTCGATAAATCAACTTGCTTACCATTTTCATACCCCCAATAGTCGGTACTATAATGCAGATAACTAAAAGTCTGATTTGCCGGTAAGCTATTGTATGTGAAAGAATAATTTTCAGCAGATGTTTGACTTGAGCGTCCTACTTTACTGACACTAAGTAACTTCAACCTTTCAGTCAACAAGTTATTGTAATTTAACCGTATGGTGATATTACTGTCTAGTTTAATACTATCAAGTTTTCGGTAATTTGATGGATCCCTGTAAACAAAAACAGACCTAAAGTCAAAATATGGATCATATTTTGAATTATAGCGACCTCTTGAATCGAATTGAACCTGCCTGTCATAATTGTTTTTTCTCCCATTAAAACTATTATTTTCGGTAGTTAAGCTTCCTGCAGTGTAGGAAATTTGTTTAGTGGGCGAAGTGTAAAAGCGGATTTTCTCAAAAGGAGTAATTATTTCTTCCAGGTAAGAAGGATAGACAGTTGTACCGGAAAGCCCGTAATTTTTAAAAGCACTAGTGGTTCCCGGATTAGTTATACTGAAATAATTTGGTGCCAAATAACTAATGGCATTCCCCCTTTTGTAATTAAACTTTATACTCTGTTTGTCGGGAAATATAATGGATACAAGATTCCAGGTCTTAGCAACAGTAGGGGGCTCGTCTTTTTGAAACAACGGCGTAGAGAACTCAATAGCGTTCTGATCTTCACCAAAAACGTACTTTACCCCGGCATCATCTGTCAAGATGAATTTGATAAAGCCGGTTGAGCCTTTAAAATAATTTGATTCGTAAAGGTTTAAACTGCCAGTAAATTCCTCCACTTTGAAGTGTTGAGATGAACGTACTTTCCACTGTTTCTCATGATTTAAGTAAAAACTCCCGGAGTAGCCTAAAAACGAAAAATTAAACTCATCAGGGGCGTAATCTTTAACCGTTCTAGTGTATTCCATGTATGAAAAATAGTCTGAATAGTTTTTATAATCTGACGTGCTTTTAGTTAACTTGTCTGTTGAACTCCAATCGTTTGGTGCCAAAGAATTGTAATTCCAATAAAAACCGCATGTTCTATCGTTAGTTGCGGCTAAAACCTGCATATCGGAATATTGACTGTCATCTGCGTTTCCGTTCACAACCCGTGTAATGGCGCCTCCAGTTGTAAGATTCCACCCCAACCCTACCCAACCTGGGTATGTATCAGCTCTTACAGCATTATGATTATAAGTTAGGGCGATGGGCACACTTAAACCATTTAGTTTAACTGAATACAGCGGTACACCTATATCCGGCGTTCCGGTAAAATTTGAAACCGGATAATCACGGGCAATAAACAAACTTTGAGCATTTGGAGAGGCTATATTTACAGCATTGCTTTGTTGTCCAAATGCTGATAATTGGAGCAAAATGAATAATATTGCTATTGACAGCCCGTTTTTTCCTCCTGGCGCCATCAACCTATTTAAAGAGCAAATTGATTTGTTTAACAAGTAATACTTTTGCATATTATCTATTAGTCTGTGAGTGTTTTGAATTTCTTTTCATTTGTGAGATTTCGGTTTTCATCTCTTTAATCTCTTTGTCCTTTTCGATCAGGTACAATGTGAGTTCCTCAATCTTTTTCATCTGTAGCTTAACCATTTCACCCAAGTCAATGCCCGATTCACCAATATCTTTCGCTGATGGAATTTCGGGCAGGTGCTGGTTTTGAGCAATGAAGCTTTTTACTTCGCTGAGTGGCCGGAGTTTATAGGAGGGCTTGAACACGTAGTCGCCCCATTGGCCCTGCAATTTGACCGTGACCGATTCGGCAATGGCATTGCCGGCTACGGCAAGTTTATACCCTTTTGGATCGCTGGTACCAATACCCACATTACTTAAAAAAAGGATTTTACCTGCGGTGTTTGATTTAAAGTACAGTCCATTTTCGTCTCCACTCGACTCAATATGGCTGCTCTCCCCATCAGACCACATCCGTAAATTGTCCCAATAGGCACCGTTATGGTCTTTATTGTATGTTTGAATAATGCCGTTGACATCTAACTTTGCTGTGGGGGCGGTTGTACCTATACCAACATTACCGCTTATCATTGCGTTACCCTGCCCGTAGTTGTTACAGCCGGATGCATAGCCTACTAACAAGCTGGTATTACGTACCTGAACCGGCTGAATATTTGAACCCAATAAATTCAATCCACAATTTTCTACAATGGAAGTTGCATATCCTCCTGTTCTAAACCAAAGCCAAGAGCCACTAGATAGTGGATTGTTAGCATCAGTTGAATTTTCGACTGTTAACTGAGCAAAGGCTGATGGTATTAAAAGCAATGCAAGCAGCGTCATCAGATAAAGTTTTTTCATGTTACTTTTTAGTTTGTGGTTTATTCTTTAGTTTTAAAATTTGGGTTTTCATTTGCTTGATTTCTTTGGATTGGTGAATGACGTACAGCGTCAGCTCTTCTACTTTTTTGAGCAGCGCCTGATTCATGGTGCCCAGGTCGAGCCCGTTGCTTTGCGCTTCTTGAGCCGATGGCACCTCGGGTAGGTGATGGAAGCGTTTGATATAGGTATGCAGGTCGGTCAAGGAGCGCAGCTTGTAATCAGCCTCAAATACATAATCGGCCAGCGGGCCGTTTAAATCTACCTTTACGCTGCGGGCATGAATGCCCCCTTTTACGGTTAGCTTTTCGTCGGGATCCAGTGTACCTATGCCTACATTACCATTGCTGGTTTTCATAGTCATGAATGTAGTTTCGTTTGCATTTGAGTTATGCGAGAATTTCCCGATCTTTAATACGTCCTGATCTATCCCGTTATATCCGAAAGATAATACGGCATCATCGCTTCCGCTATGTCCGAACCGGATAGAGCCGCCTTGAGGATTATTCAAACTGAATACATGCAACCCGTTCATAGGCGACGTAGTACCTACGCCCACGTAGCCTTCAAACAGGCCTGTTCCTGTATGAATACCTGTCGCGGCAATATTAGGAGAGCCAGTATTCCAATTGCGTGTTCTCAGTAAACGGGTGCCAGGCTCAACATCAACATAAAAGTCATCGCTTGCAGAGCCGTAAGGCTGCCAACTGTTAGCACGGAAGTTGCCATTATTGGCGACATGAAACCAGCTGGCTATCTTAGTTCCACCAGTAAAATCACCCTCATAATTTAGTGTTAGTGCGTTACCTCCGTCATGCACAAAAGCTCGTCCACCGTTACCTCGTTCTTGGAAGCGAAAGGTGATATCGGCAAGACCGTTGTAGTAAAAAAGGTTGTTACCATTAGGGGAGTTGATTTGTGCAGATGCTGCCATGCAGCCCATCAGGCTCAATAGAGACAAAAGTTGCTTTTTCATCAAGTTTGAGTTAATTCAGTAGTTTTGATATGGGTTTTGTTAAATCTTATTTATGCTTTGAAAGCTTATGCTCAAGCGCTTTGATTCGCTTTTCTTGCTGCTGGTCTTTGACGCGCTGCTGCTTTAGCTCTTTATCTTTTTCGATGAGATACAGTGTCAGCTCTTCCACTTTTTGCAAAAGTTTCTTGTTCATTTCACCCAAACTGATTCCATCTTTAATGGCTTCCGCTTCAGACGGCATACCGGGTAGGTGGCCTTTCTCGTCAATGTAGTTTTTGACCTCCTTGAGTGAAGGGAGTGTGTAAGTGGGTTTAAAAACAAAGTCAGGAAAGTTTTGCGTATCTACTTTTACTTCGCGCGTATGAATAGTACCGTTAACGTCCAGATTGCTATTGGCAGCATTTGTGCCCATCTGTATGTTACCGTTTACAAATAGCGAATTGCCGTTTACAGCAATCCCATCAGAGCCCACTTTAACGCCATGAGCCACGCCCGGGTGCGGATCCGAATAGCCGTTAGCCGCAAAGTGTGATTCACCACCCTGTGCAAATATTGAACCTGCTACATCTAATTTGGCATTAGGTGTAGCGGTGCCAATGCCTACATTGCCGTTGTCCCTGATAACAAGCTTTGTCCCGGCAGTACCCGACCCTTTATAGAAAAATAAATTATCTGCGGCACCTCCTGCTACCGTCTTATTAGTACCGATTGCCCAGGATGCTCCTGCAGCACCACCCAATAAATTCAACTCTGTGTTAGTCCCGTCACCACCACTGCTATGAATCAGCAACTGGGCATCTGAAGAATTAAAAACTTCAAGTCGTGTAGCAGGGCTGGTCGTCCCTATACCCACATTGTTATTAGTCGTCGTATTGTTCCCATTTGTAACAAATTGCGCATAAGAAGCTGCACTTACCCACAGGGCAGCTACAGTTAAAAGAGAAGATTTAAGCATATATTTATAAAAAGATTTCCTATCCGCATTCTGAACGGAATGCAGTAATTAGATAAGCCAGAATACAGAGATTGAGTTAAGTGAGGATTTTACAGTGATAGAGAAGAATCATTGTGATAATTTTGGTTGTTTGTATTTGCTGCCCTAATTTAACTATAAAGTATAAATAATACAACCTTTTAAGGCTGTATTGAAATAATATTTCTAGTCATATTTTATTGCTGACTACATTCGGGAATCGACAATAAATACCGTCTTGTCGAAAACTAATAAACTAATAGGACGATTACCCGGCTTAAAAGTTAAATTAATTCACTGTTTCTAAAAACAGGTACAGCTTCAATTTTGAAGCACGCTCTAAAGCCTGCCTGCGGTCGGGCATCACGTACCGGGCAGAGCGTA
Organism: uncultured Mucilaginibacter sp.; assembly: GCA_913777515.1. Classification (GTDB taxonomy): domain Bacteria; phylum Bacteroidota; class Bacteroidia; order Sphingobacteriales; family Sphingobacteriaceae; genus Mucilaginibacter. Next base: position 35,920 of record CAJYSL010000435.1, on the reverse strand, counting down.
TCCGGCCTATATTCGGCGCCGCTTCTGCAGCATGATAAAACCGGGTGAGTGCTGCAAAGTCACCTTCCAGCCCTACTTTATGAATAGCATATTTGGCTGTTCCTTGCGCCTGCTCAGGCAAATTGTCCGGAAGTTCTGTAACTGCTACTCCGGCTTTTTCTGCCAAAGCAGATAAGGTGGTGAGCATAATGTTTCGGTAGGCGCTTGAGTCGACCTTATAGAGAGCCAGTACCGCTTTCAGGTTTTCGTTCTTACGCTTTAATAATGCGGGTTGGTAACCCGATGTGCTGCCAGATTGCAGCTGACTATCCAGCCGGGTATGTAAGCGATAAGCCTGCCAGGCCGGGTAAAAGGCCACGCGTGCGGCCAATAACCAGAGTAGCAGTGCGGCGCCGGCCAAGGCATAAGATTTAGGAATATGAGTGAGCCTTTTCATTTTAATATTGAATCAACACCAAAAATTCGCCGGTGGATAATTCATTGTTATAGTTAAACCGCTGCAACTGGGCATCTTTAACCCAAGCCAAACTCTTGATACGACTTACCCATTCGTTAACGGCTACAATACGCTCACTGGTTCCTTGTATCTGGATCTGCCTGCTTAAAAATCGCATTCCGTGCGCTTTATTTTGAACGCTTGCATCCTGCGGATTTACCCAGGCCTCACGCCAAATTACGCCGGGCGGTACTAATTGAGCTAACTTGTCTAATTGTACGCTATGGCTTAAACCCCCATCCCAGCCCAACGAGTCAAGAAGCGCCTGCTTAGTTTTAATCTGCGCCGACAGGCTATCTAAATCAGCTACATCCGCCGCAGTTTGCGATGCCCGGGATGACATCTTCTCGTTTTCGCTCTGGTAATGACTGAGCAATAAAAAGTTGATAAGCAGCATCAAAAACAACAAACCTAAAGAAAATGTACTGATTATAGTTACCTTTCGGTTTTGAAGGTATTTGTTCAACCGACCCGTTACCTCGGGTACCTGCGCCCACACCGGCTGAATCTGACCGGAAAGAATGATTTGGAAGGCTGCAGCGTAAGGGATCACCAGGCGGTCATCCAGCTTTTCATTTTCCAGCTTGATCGGGAACGGCGACTGCTTGCCCGCCTCGTAGCGGTAAGTCAGCCATTCGCCTTTTGCTGCGCGCTGAATAACATGGCCATTAAAAACCAGTTCCTCGCCATAAAAATTAAGTTGCGGCTGGATGACCTGCACAGGGAATGGCCCCAAGCTCAGCGCCAACACCTGCAACCGGCTTTCAGCCAGTTCTGCGAGTAAGCGGTCTGCATCACTTTTCCGGATCAGCGCCACAAACATACCATCTGCAGCGGGCATGTTCTGCCAGTAAAAATCTGCCGCCTCGGCATTAGGCAATACGCGATGAAAGCCTGCCGCAGTGAGTTCTTCATCACCTTCAATTTTTTTAATCAACACTCCTTTGCCGGTGATATTCAGCGCAACGGGTGTTTTGACATCCAGGTGCCCCAGCAGCTCTTTCAGCCCTTTTTTACAGGTAATCTTTTGAGTCAGTTCCAACTGATTACCATCTGCTTTGAGCACTACTAAGTCAGCTTCCAATCCGCCACCGGACAACAGATGCAGGTTAATACCCGCGACCTCGTTGATTCTGAATACAGCCTTAAGCATAAGCCTTAGCGGATAATGGTAGGTTTAATAAACACAACAGTAACCACTTTGCCTTTGGTTTTATTACGACTGCTGAACAGGTATTTTAAAACGGGAATCCTGGACAGAAAAGGGATACCGGAAGCATTCTCACTATTTTCGTTCCGTTCAATTCCACCCAGCACGATCATGTCATCAGTGTGCACCCTGAGGATAGATTCAAACTTACTGTTTGAGGTCGGCGGCGGTGCATTATTACTGGGTATGCCGATAAAGCTCGATATATCGACTTTGATTTTCAGGGTCACCTGGTCATCGCCTGAAACAATCGGTGTTACCCCGATTTCCAGGTTGGCCTCCACTTCCTTAAACTGATTGGTAAATATATTGGTGGAGTTGGTGACCGAGGGGATGACATTTTGGGTGCGAATCTCGTAATAGCGCTTTTCGCCTATACTGAACAGTGCAGGATGGCCATTGAGCGTGGACAGCTTGGGTACCGACCGCACCTCCACGTTATCACTGCTTTCCAATGCAGTCAGGGTGGCGTAGAAATTCGGCGTAACCGGCCCGAGGTTGGTCGAGGTAATCTTCCCCACTTTGTTGAGGAAGTCATTGATAGACCGCGAACCAAAGGTATAGTCGATACCGGGCAATATCGTACCGCCAGTCTTCACGCTGTCGGATATCCCGGCTTTCAGCCCGGTTGATGTGGTGCGAGTTTTGCGAATATCCAAAAGCGTTACCTCAATCAGTACCATCGGCACCAAAAGGTCAATTTGTTTGACCAAAGACTCGATTTCGGCAATCTGCGGCCGCGAGCCGGATAACAGTAGAGTATTCTGCTCACGAAACTCTTTGATCTCTACCCCTTTTTTCCATTCATTGGGTATCATGGCTAGTACCGTATCAATAGCCCGATTCTGTAACTGGATTACTTTATTAACCCGCAAACCTTCCAGTTTACGCTCACCGATAAGGTAAATGCCGTTATCCAGGGTATAGGTATACTCCGTTCCTTTAAACAGCGCCGTTAAAAAGCTTTCGTACGTAACATCTGACACATGCATGCTCAGCGTTCCTTTGAGCTCTGAGTACAGGAAATAGTTTTTACCGGTCTCCAGCGACGCCGACTTGACCAGGTCCAGAATTAACGCACCCGTAGCATCCGCCGAGATCAACTTTTGCCCGCCCGCCATTGTGCGTACGTTAATGCCGGCATGTCCGCCTGTAGCAGCCGCACCGCCCGCCGGTTTATAGGCTTTGCGCACAGCTGTATTGCGGTCGCCGTTAATGTAAAGCTGCTCCCCGTCTTCCAAAGGCTGGAACAGGTAAAAATTATCGCTGGTTTTTTGCAGTTTCAGTTCGTTGGCAAAAGCCAGCTTCTCCAGCGCCTCATCAAATGGGGCGTTGTTAATGTAAGCTGTAACCCGCTTGCTTTGCAAAGAGACAGGGACTACCACGTTTTTGCCGGATACCTGGGTAATCCGCCGCGCTACGGCGGTAAGGGTATCGTTACTAAGTTCCAGGCTCAGCGTATTGGAAAGCTGCTGATACCGGGCACTAATTTCTCTGACCGGAACGGGCCGGAAAGAAGCCGGGTCTACATAGGCGCTTATTTGCAGAATACTGCCTACCGGCGTAATTTCCAGGTTATGCTGCTTGGCCAGGAATACCAGGATGTTCAGGGCCGAGACATTGTTAAAATTATTATTCACCTTAAAGTTCAGCTTCGGGTCAACGCTGATGCTCAGCCCGTTGGAGCGGCTCAGGGCGTTTAAAAAATCCTGGATAGAAACGCTGCTGATAGATAACTGTACGGGGTCATTAAGCCCCGGAACCGAGGTGGCTAACTTTTCGAGCCTTTGCTGCAAAAGCGCGATGCGATCTGCCTGTTGAGCATTCACCACAAGTGAAAACAGCAGGCAGAAAAGCAGTAATTGTAAATGGAGGTATCGTTGAGCCATAGGCATTTTAATCATCAATAGTTAAATAACAGGGGGTATATTTCTTCGAGGGTAGTTTGCCCCTCGCTAAACAAATTAAATGCGTTTTCAGACAGCGTTTGTATCCGGCGCTCTTTTAAAAGCTCCTGTATATACATATTACCGTTTTTAATCTCCAATGCCAGCTCCTGGTCTACCGGAATAACCTCGTAGACGGCTTTACGACCGCGATAGCCGGTGTAAAAGCAATCTTCGCAGCCTTGATGCACAAAGTGTTTTTGGACGGCTCTGACAGGCTTAAAATGTCTCGGATAAAGTTTTGTATCGAAAGCCTCAGCCTTTTTACACTTCGGGCACAACAGGCGTACTAAGCGCTGGGCGGCCGTTGTGTTCAGCGTACTGGCTACCAAAAAGGGAGGAATACCCATATCAATCAACCGGGACACCGTTCCCCAGGCCGAGTTGGTGTGTATGGTGGAAAGCACCAGGTGCCCCGTAAGTGCTGCCCGGATGGCCATATTGGCTGTCTCCGGGTCACGGATTTCGCCTACCATAATGACGTCCGGGTCCTGCCTTAAAAAAGTACGCATGGCCGATGCAAACCCTAAGCCAATGGATTCTTTGAGCTGCACCTGGTTGATGCCCTCCAGGGTGTACTCTACCGGGTCTTCAATAGTCAGGATATTGCGGGTTTCCTTGTTCAGGAGTTTAAGCGTAGCGTAAAGCGTTGTAGTTTTACCTGAGCCTGTCGGACCGCTGATAAGCAGGATGCCGTTAGGGCGCTTCACACCCTGCAGGTAGTTCTCCAGGTCAAACTCCGAAAAGCCCAGCTTGAAAAGGTCGATGTTCGCAGCGTCGTTACTCAGCAAGCGCAGTACAATCTTCTCGCCGTGCAGGGTAGGCAATACCGACACGCGGATGTCAAACTGCTGCTCCTGTTGCTTGAAGCTAATCCGACCGTCCTGTGGCAGCCGCTTTTCGGCAATATCCAGGTTGGCCAGGATTTTTATTTTATTGACAATGGCAGGATATTCATCCCGTTTGAGCAGGTAGCGCTCCACCATCATCCCGTCAATGCGTATCCTGACCCGGCATTTGACTTCATAGGTTTCAATGTGAATATCACTACTTTTTAAACTCTTTGCTTCTAAAATTAACCGCTGTAAAAAATCATCGGCATCGGTGGTGCTCTGCACCTGCACAGAGCCCTGCCCGGCGCTTTCTTTCAGATAATATTTAGATAATAACCTGGAAATCTGGATGGCTGGCAGCGGTGTCAGTTCGATGTCTTTACCCGTAAGTATCGAGAGCTCCTCGGCAAGTTCATCCGGGGATAGCTGCTCATCATAGTAAAGTGTAAGTTTACCGCCCGTGCCGCTTAAGGGTAGCACGCGGTAATGCCAGGCCTGCTCCTTGGTCAGCAGGTGTACCTGGTCAGGCGACAACACAATCTCAGTTGCAGTGCTCATCAGAGTAATCCTCCTAAAAAGTTATTCCAATCAAACATCGCCCAATCCGGCCGCGTCCATTGTATTGTAACCAGTAACAGCAAGGCAATGGCTTGCAGCCCAGCCAGGGGAATCAGTTTTGCAGGGTGCTGCCAGATTCGCTGATAAATCAGCCATCCTACGAGGATGATAAGTAAACTGGATATATAAAAGGCAACCAAGGCAGGCAGCGCAAAGTAAAATGCCAGACTGACGAGCAGCAGAACGTCTCCCCAACCCAGCATACCATCTGTAATGTTTATCCAGCGCTTAGATTTGAATGAAAAATACAGGCTCACTAATAAAAGCTGTACGGCAATAAAGCCCATCGACACGGAAATGCTTGAAGTCATTGCCCGCAAGCTTTCACCCTGAAAAAAGCGTAAAACAACAAACCCGGTTACCAGCAAGGGGAACCAAAACCAATGTACCATCCTACTTCTCAAATCTTCCCAAAAAATCATGGCGAGACAAGCTACAATCAGTAATTTAACCAGCAGCACATTAGTCGGGCGTTACTTCTCTCAGGGTTTTATCCTGGTCAATTTCCCACACATTGTAGGTGCCGTTACCGTTAAAATCAACTACAGCCGTAGCGCGGGCCGTAAAACCGGTGTTATTGGCACTGGTGATGGTGATGCGGTAATTTGCGCGGTTATCTTTGCCATCGGTACTCAGCTTTTCCTGGATAAAACCAATGTCGTTTAAATCCGTGCTGTATTTGGAGTGCTCGTAAAAGTAATTCTTTTCCATGGAGTGCAAATGCTCCAGTTGCAGTTTGGCCTCCGTGCTTTTGGCTTTGGTGATGAGCGGCAAAAGATTAGGCAGGGCAAGCAAAATAAGAATGCCGATGATGACCAGCACCACCAGAATTTCGGTAAGGGTATAACCGGGTAATCGTTTAGTTAATACAGGGGACTTCATATCGTGATAAAGCAGAGTACTAACTTAAGACAATTTCCGCGAAAGCTCAAAAAAATTTTAACCATTTTCTCCTTTTCTTTAAAACAACATAAAAAAGGCGATTATTAACTCCTGCAATAATAACTACCCTAATGCATGCGATTAATAAACTGTTATTTTAAATTCAACATTGCCATACAGTTAATATTAGTTATCTTAGTTGCATAATATCACAGCTACATTACTTGTACCTTATCACTATGCCCGCACCTTTACATACTTCCAAAGTAACGCTTCATGATGTCCGTTTTCGGATTTTTTGGCAACTGCTTTTGCAGGCTTTTACCGACCAACATCTGCACTTTAGTTTTTAAATCAATTTAATACCACCTTACAAAAATAGGTAGGTTAACGCATGTTGCTTTATTTAGCAGGTTGCCGTAGGCGCCTTTTTTTATCACACCGTCAAATTCATTATATCATATTCCTAAATCCTAATTAAACATGAACTACAAACGATTAAACCGCTTCTTATTTTCGGCTTTATTATTATGCTCGGCACACAGCTATGGGCAAGTGTGGGGAGATTATGATTCCAGAACAGAAAGAAGAAATGATGCTGGCCTACAAGGCAACGCTGGAGCAAAATCAGGTTTCTATGACACACCAACTCCCGTAAATTTCCCGTCTGGTGCTAACAATTGGTGGCATCTGTTAGATATAAGACATGTAAATCCGGCGAATAACTTCGCAATGCAATTTGCCGGTAGTTTTTTCAATCAAGACTTGTATTTCAGAAAAACGAATGATAATGCTGTACAGCCGTGGTCAAGAGTACTAATTGAAAATACTGGTAAAGTAGGAATTGGCTTGACTGCGCCAGAACATGCCCTCCATATTTTTACCCCTGGGGCGGCTGAGGCAACTATATTTTTACAACCGGGTAATTGGAACTCACCCGGGAACTTTGGCCGGATTATGTTTGGAGATGGAAATCATTTCATAAAGGGAGAGTACATACAAGGAATGACTTTTAATGATACTGATAAATTTCAATTTTTAGGGGGCAATGTTGGCATAGGCACTGCTGATACTAAAGGCTACAAATTAGCGGTAGCTGGAAACGCTATCGCCGAATCTGTTACTGTGAAATTGCAAGGCCAATGGGGCGACTATGTGTTCAAGCCCTCCTATAAACTCCGTCCGCTTAGTGAGGTAAAAACCTTTATTGATCAAAACCAGCATCTGCCAGAAATTCCATCAGCTCAGGAAATTGAAAAATCGGGTATTGATTTGGGTGAAATGGTGAAACTGCAAACTAAAAAGATTGAAGAATTAACCCTTTACCTTATCGAAAGCAATAAGCAATTGCAGCAACAACAAATCATTAGTAAACAGCAGGCCAAGGCGCTTCGGGAACTACGGCAAAGCGTAAATTTATTAAAAGCTCAGGCAAAAAAATAATACATACCTATATATAAATACCGAAGCTGTTTCGTAAATTAGAAGTATTATAACAACAAACACCCTTAATTAACTTTATCACGATGATCACCCGCCCCCACTCCATCCCTTTAGTATATAACTAATCCAACCACCGTTATGATGCTCCGTTTTTGCCACGCTTAAAAAGCGTACAGGGGATTGCTGTGTCTTTACCGGACAAATTGCCTTATCGGTTAAGGCATCAATAACATCAGGCTTTTATTATAAAGTAAAATTAGGCATTCGCATTCCTGTAAGCAGGAGTCATCAAAACCTTTAAATCCATTTACTACAATTTCAACCATATGACAAAAATCATCACCCCATTATTCTTGCTGTTCATGCTTTGCTGCCTGCGTGTCCAAGCCTCTTATTCGGGCAGCTTTACCGTGTACGGCGATCTGGATAAATTTTACCCGGTGCTGTTCGAAGACAAATCGTGGGACAGCCATAGAGCTACCGAACTTGAAATCGGGCGATCAAACGTCCATGAAAATTCGGACTGGAGAGGCTCTGTAATTGCTAAGTTTAACTATCACACTACCCGGTGGGGAAACGGGTCAAACTTTATTGACGCAGATATCCGACAGTTTTCACCGTATTCTGGTCCGATGATAGCCGGTTGGACAGATGCAACCAGTGGTAATTCATTAAGAAATATCATTATCTGGCTTAAGGGAGGCGGAACAACTTACAATTTTACTACAGAGGTACAGCTTACACCTTTAGTTTTTGACAACGTCAGCAATAGCCTTCCTTACCAGGAACCTGGCGGACCGGCGCATACTTACAAAACTACGCCCGATGCTTATGTAAACAGTAGTGGCGTTAACAGTACAGGTGGTGCCTACTTTGCGGGTGGTTCACCCAATTATTTTAACGGGAATGTAGGCATTGGCACTGTCGACACTTATGGCAACAAATTGGCGGTAAACGGCACTGTGCGTGCTAAAGAAGTGAAAGTAGAAGCCGGCCCGTGGCCCGACTATGTTTTCACCCCTGCTTACCGCCTCTCCACGCTCACCGAGATAAAAACATTCATTGACCAAAACGGCCACCTGCCCGAAATGCCGTCCGCCGCACAAGTGGCTAAAGAAGGCCTTGCTTTAGGCGAAATGAACAAAAAGCTGCTGCAAAAGGTGGAAGAATTGACACTGTACCTTATTGAAAAGGACAAGCAAATCAACACGCTCATCAAACAAATGAAAATTCAAAATCACAAAATCAATAATCTAAAAAAACAATGAAAAAAGCTCTACTTACTGCATTAATCGGCATGTCGGCCCTTGCCGGTTACGCTCAAAATGCCACTTACGACAATGTGACTATCAACAGCACTTTTACTAAAAGCGGCGGTGCCGGTAGCATCTTTGGTTGGGGCGAAGCTAATAACAATACCTTCGACCCCCGGCCTAATTGGCGTCCGGATGCCTTGACCTATATGATTAATCACCATACCGGGTTGACGCTTTCTGCGCATTCGGTTTACGGCGGTATCCGGTTTTACAACCAGGGATATCCTAGCGTTTATGACCCAGCCAATGGAGCACGGTTGGTGATGAGCATTACCAATAACAACGTCGGCATAGGCACAAGCAGTCCGACTACTGCCTTAGATGTACGGGGCATTATCAGCACCCCGGAGATTGCTTTCCGTAATGCTGACGGGTCGGATGATTCGGACCCTTACCGGCTGCGCAAAGTAAGAAGCTCTGCTAACCAAAACTGGCTGGAGTTGCAATTGAATGATGACGCCGATGAGTCTTTCCGCATTTATGGAAACTCCTGTGCCGGCTTTGGCTGCGGTGATTATAGTCAAAATCTGTATCACTCGTTTGATGCTTTGGGCAACGTTTACCATAGAGGCAACGTAGGCATTGGCACCGCTACTCCTGATGCTAAACTGGCCGTTAACGGTACCATCCACACCCGCGAGGTTAGAGTTGATACGCAAAACTTTCCAGATTTTGTCTTCAAGCCCTCTTACTCGCTCCCTTCACTCAAGGAGGTAAAAAACTACATTGACCAGAAAGGCCACCTGCCGGGCATGCCCTCAGAAGCCGAAGCCATTAAAGAAGGGATGAACCTGGGCGAAATGAACAAGAAGCTGCTGCAAAAGGTAGAAGAGCTTACGCTGTATTTGATTGAAAAAGACAAGCAAATCAATCGGATGAGCAAAAGGTTGACCAACTTAGAAAACAAGCGTTCCACATCAAAAAAATGACACAGAATATTATAACACTTTTTTAAATCCATTAAGGTTAAAATATTCAAAAGTACTTTGCGGTATTTTTTATTACCGGACATACCCATTTGCGAGAGTCAACAATTCATTTTAATATTTATCAATTAATGAATCTTTTAAGAACCAGTTTATTTACAGCGTTCATAACGCTAATAAATTATACTTTACAGGCACAATCATACCAGCCGGTTAATGTCATCCATTCATCTCCGGAATCTGCCGCCTTTGAAAGGTACAAAGACTACCCTGTTAGTTTGCATACCGGTGTACCAGATATAAATATTCCTATTTACGAAATTAAATCAGGCGACGTTGTTATACCTATTTCTGTAAGCTACCATGCTTCAGGGATTAAAACGACCGACGTGTCCTACCCTGTTGGCTTGGGATGGACATTAAATGCAGGAGGGCGAGTATCCAGAACCGTAAGAGGCAAGGTCGACGAGTCTGCTGCGGTAAGAATACCTAACTATTCGTTGAATAACTATACACAGCTCACTTATTTGGATCCCGAGCCTGATTTGTTTTTTTACAACTCAGGCGTTAAAAATGAGTCGGGCGGCAGGTTTATATTCACACCGACGGAAGACGCCCAACAAAACTCTCAACTTATAAATCCAGTTTTTTTTCCACAACAGAATATAAAACTGGCATACGATAGGCCGAATCTTGTCATGACAATTGTTAACGATAAAGGGCAGACGTTTAAATATGGCGGCTCGAATATAGAATATAACAAGTTTGAAGGCTATTATTCTGCTTGGATGCTCTCAGAGATACTTCCAACCAATAAACTGCTTAGCGATAAAATTACTTTCAATTATTTAGATGCTCCTGATTTGACAACTTGTTCAACTGCAGGATCAATGAAGATTGTAGACAGCATTGCTTATATGTCTGGCAACATGAATCCTGGCGAACCACATTTTGACCAAATCTATAACATATATCAAAACAATCAACTGAAGCGCTTTGAACCTGCTGCAGGAACGCTGGCTTACATATCAAATTATGATTACGTAACTCAGGGAAATCAACCTTTTTACCAGCAAACTTGTTACACTTTCACCAGAAAAAATTTAAATAATGTACAGTTCAAAGGCGGTCGAGTAGTATTTAATTACGATGCAGCTAATACTTTTTTAACAGACATCTCGATTTTTGACCAACAAGGCAATTTGATTAAAAAAGCATCTTTTTATTACAGTAATTATGCCGGAGAGACCAGAAAGCACTTAGACCGAATAGAAATCAGCGGTTCTGATAACCAGCAACCAATAAATTACACCTTTGAGTATCAAGATGGAATCGGAGTACCAAATCCTATTATGTCCGCAAGGGATCACTGGGGATATTACAACGGTGCAACATCAAATAACTCGCCGGTTCCCCGCTGGATGGATGTTCCTGTTGTTGCGCTTACCAAGCGTGACGGAAACGGACAAATAGATAACCTAGTATCATCAACTGAAATTGGTGCAGCGGTACGTGAAACGGATGAGTTTTGGATGAAAAAGTATGTCTTATCAAAAATAAAATATCCTACAGGCGGTTATAGCGAATTTACATTTGAGGCAAATCGCTACTACGATGAAAAGAGACTTACAGAAGTTGGGGGAGGTATATTTCCGGCAGGTGGTCTGCGGATAAAAACCTTGAAAACCAGTGATGGCGTTAACCCACCTGTGACCAAAACCTACACATACGGAATAGACGGAAACTCACAAACGGGCATAGGTTTGCCTTACAATATTCCTAGAATGGAAGATTATATGGTAGAGCACTATATGTACATTGACTACAGCCGCACCATACAACCAGACGGTTCAACAAAATTTGAATTACGGTCGAATCCACTTCTGGCAAGAGAAAGAAACTTTTTAAGCGCACCCAATAATTCGATATCTTATACTGATGGTTGCCCTGTTTGGTATACGTATGTAGAAGAGCAAGACGTAAATAACGCCGGACTGCCCTTAGGCAAAACTGTATACAGATTTAATCTCCCTCTTACTAATCAGTATCAATACTATTCAGCTAATTCAGGAATATTTGGCAATATCAACCAAAAGTATACGCTACTAGACCATGGATTTGCATCACCACGTCTTAAAGCAAAAGAAATTTACAAATCTGATGGGGCAAATTTTTCTATTGTACAAGCTGTTAACTATTCTTTCGTACCTATCCAAAGTCCGTTAGTCCAATTTTATCCCATAAAAGAAGTCGTAACTTACAATCAGGACATACCTCAATCTGCGATTGAAGCAGATGATCCTTTTTACATAATCAAGAACCCAGATGCACAACGTATTGTAAACATTCCTTACTCGGAATTACAAGGAGTAGATTATACCATAGGGTACGAGAGGATTATTAATTATAATGCTAACGGACAAAACATTATCGACTCGGCTTCTAAATCAACTTATTATGCTTATGATGGTGCCGACCCTTATTCATTTCGGCACACCTTTCCCACAAAAATAGGGTATGAAGCCAATGGAAAATCAATTATAAAAGAATATAAATATGCGCCCGATTATCAAGGTATAACCGCAACTGACGATGTATCTAAAGGCATCAAAGTTTTGCAAGACAACAATGTGATATCAACGCCAGTAGAAGAGACAACCAAGATATACGATAAAGCCGGTGTCAATCTTATTGGCACTGCAGGTTCGTTGTTTAGAACCTTCAAAACCGATCAACCGTTGGTAGATAAAGTCTATGCTATCGAGCCCGAAGCTCCTAATGCAAGCTTTTTATCATCATCTGTAGTAAACGGAGGTATTTCATTCAGTAATGATTATAAAATTAGAGGGTATTTTGACCGATACACACAGGAGGGTAATTTGTTAGAACAGCATCCCGATCAGGGTGTGCACTCTTGTTATTTATGGAGCTATAAAAGTCAGTATCCGATTGCTAAAATTGAAAACGTTACCTTCTCAGCAATTGAATCGCTTCTTGGCAACACGTATATAGAAGATTTAAAAAATAATGCTTTGCCATCCACTGCCGACTTACTGGCCCTTTTCACAAGACTGAGGGGTAACCTTCCTTACTCGCAAGTTACCGGATATACTTATAAGCCACTAGTAGGGATGACCTCACTAACAGATGCCAAAGGAGAGACAACATACTATGAGTATGACAGCTTCCAGCGGTTGAAGACGATCAAAGACAGCCAGGGTAATATCCTCAAGCAGCATGACTATCACTACCAGAACCAATAAACCTTATCTAAAACCAACCGCCTTTTAACATGACAACATATTTTTTTAGACAGCTATCCAAACGGAGCATCGCTAACCGTTGGGGCAAACTGGCTATGGTGGTGCTGACTGCCTTGGCAGGCCCATCGGCTTTGGCCCAGCGAGTAATCAGCGGCCAGACGATTACCTCAAGCCAGGAGATCAGCCATCCTTCGGGAGTGATTTTGCAGCCCAATACCTACATCACCCCTGGTGCAGGGCAAAGCGTGCGCATCTTTGTATCCTCGGGCGCTGTCTGCACACCGCTGGCAGCTACGCCCAGTGCTAACCAGAACTATGTGGTGACTTATGTGCCGCGCACAGCCATGCAGACTATCGGCAGTGGTGCTGCGAACTGCGATCTGATGCAGAGCATCGCTTACTTTGACGGGCTGGGCAGGCCACTGCAGACCGTGCAGGTTAAAGGCAACCCGGATGGTACTAAAGACGTAGTGCAGCCCTTTGCCTATGATGCCTTTAGCCGGGAGGCACAAAAGTTTTTGCCCTATACCACTGCTGCAGGCACGCCGGGCTCTTACCGATCAGGTGCGCTCTTGGGCGAGCAGTCCACCTTTTACAGCCAGAGCGGCCAGGGTTATAAAAACACCGGCTACCCGTACAGTAAAACGGTGTTTGAACCCTCTCCTTTGAACCGCCCGCTGGAACAGGGCGCCCCGGGACAAGGCTGGCAGCCTTATGACGCTAATCTGAACAACTCAGGCCACACCGTGCGCACCGAGTACCGCAGTAACGAGGCCACAGGCAGTTATAGCGTCAGGCTATATAACGCCGAGGTGCCAAGTGCAGGAAGTATTGAACGAAACCTTGTTTCCAATCAGAACTACAGTGCAGGTGAGCTTTACCTGACGGTGCTCAAAGACGAGAACTGGACGGATGCCGATGGGCTGGCCGGCCAGACGCATGAGTACAAAGACAAGGAAGGCAGAGTAGTATGCAAGCGCACGTTTAACAACAAGAACGGCATCGAAATGCTGAGCACCTACTACGTGTACGACGATTTGGGTAACCTGAGCTTTGTATTGCCGCCGGGCACCGGGGCCGATAACGGCACTCCGGGCCAGAGTACCCAAGACCAGCTTTGCTACCAGTACCGGTATGATGGCAGAAAGCGGCTCATCGAAAAGAAGCTGCCGGGCAAGGGCTGGGAGTACATCCTTTACAATAAACTTGACCAGGTAGTTTACACGCAGGATGCCGTGCAGCGCAACAACCACCAATGGAGCTGGGTTAAATACGACGCCTTAGGAAGGGTGATTTTAACCGGTGTGCAGAACAATAACACCATGTCCCGTCAAACGCTGCAAAACGATTACATTAATACCATGAGCGGGCCGATATGGGAAGAACGAACCGGCAGCAGGTCGGATGGTTATACGATACGAACCCATCCAATGGCCGGTGAGGAAAACGGCAACATCAAGTTCCTGACCGTAAATTACTATGATGACTATGGCTTCCCGGGCAATCCTTTCAGTAATGGGGGAAGTTACCAGGCTAGCCCGACCGGTCTTCTCACCGGTACGCAAACCACGGTGCTGAACGCTGACGGCAGCTATGGAGCCAAGCTATGGGCGGTAAACTACTACGATGCCAAGGGCCGTGTCATCCAAAGCAAAAGCCAGAACCATTTGGGCGGTACCGATTTGGTGAGCAATACCTACAATGATATCACCGGCGAGCTGCTGACAACCAACCGCGTGCATAACGGCAGCGGCAGCAATAGCGTAACCATTGCCAACCGCTACGTGTACGACCACATGGGCCGCAAGCTGGATACTTACCAGACGATGAACTCGGACAGTGAGGTACTACTCTCCCGCCTGGAGTACAATGAGGTGGGACAGCTTAAAAGCAAGAACGTAGGTAACGGTTTACAAACCATCCAGTACGCCTACAACGAGCGCGGCTGGACAAAAAGCATGTCATCGTCACTTTTTAGTGAGCAGCTTACTTATGAAGATCATGGCGACAACGCTAAAAAGCAGTGGAACGGTAACATCTCAGCGATGAGCTACCTGACTACCAAGGTCAGCAGCCCGGGCAACAGGCAGTTTGATTACAGCTATGATAAGCTCAACAGGCTTTTGCAGGCCTCTTCTACCGGCGGGCACCTGGACGAGACCATCAGCTATGACCAGTTAGGCAACATCCAGAGCCTTGCCAGGGGCGATGCCGGTAACCTGAGCTACAGCTATGCGGGTAACCAACTGAGCTCGGTAAGCGGCTACGCCAACCGCAACTACGGTTATGACCCCAACGGTAACGCGACCAGCGACGGGCAAGGCCGAAGTCTGGAGTACAACCTGCTCAACCTGCCTAAGAGAGTGACCCAGGCCAATAGCAACAATACGCTGGCCACTTATCAGTACGATGCTACAGGCAACAAGCTGCACAACCAGGGCTCGGACGGTAGCTGGGACTACATATTGGGCGTGGTGTATCACAACGGGGTGATTGACTTTGTGAGCACCGAGGAAGGCAGAGCCAAGCTCACCGGAGGCGCTTACCGCTACGAGTACAACTTAAAAGACCACCTAGGTAACACCAGGGTAAGCTTTGACAGCAACTCGGGACAGGCGCGCGTAATCCAGGAAGACGAGTACTATTCTTTCGGTTTGCGTAAGCCGACAGGCGGGTATGACAATGCCAACAATAACCGCTACCTTTATAATGGGAAGGAAGTGCAAACCGACCTGGCTAACCAGTACGATTATGGCGCGAGGTTCTATGATCCCGTAATTGCAAGGTGGACGAGCCTCGATCCGTTAGCAGAAGATAACAGGCGATGGTCAGTATATAATTATGCAGAAAATGATCCAATTGGGAAATTTGACCCAGATGGTATGCAGACCCAACCGGGGCCTCAAAGCATGGGACACCCTTGGGCATATATTGCGGAAGGATTTAGGCAGTATTTTCAAGCTTCTGGAGCCGCTGTCGATAGATTTTTTGCAAGTTTTTCAACCTCGACAGATACGAAAACCAGTCAAGCTTCAGCAGGAGAATTAAAGGTTACCACATCTGTTAATGTAACAAACACAACCACGATTAGAACTAATTTTGGAGGATTTATGGCAATGAATAGTCAAAATACGCCTCAAGGGCCAATAGTGAAGGTTACTTACACAACAGACGTTAGCCAACAAACTAAGGTTGAAGGGTCTACTACTGTTAGAGGTGTGGATTTGAAAGTAAGTAACAAAACGAATATAAGTACTGGTAAGGTATCAAATACAACGGAAGTTTCAGCTGGTAAGTCTCTTAAGAATTCAAGTGAAACAGTGAGTGCCGGTGCCGCAGCATATGTATCTGTTAAAAACGCTTCTGGTAGTTCAGGAAGAACTTCTCAAACTGATGTGGGGGTGAAAGCGGAAGTTTCCTATACGCCAACAAAAACTTCTAATATATTTCATAATCCATCTGCTGGCACTACGGTTACACATACTTTTAGACTAGGTTTCACGGTAGACAAAAAGTGATAAATGTATTAAAATGAGAAATACACTGATACTATTAGTAGCGAGCTTACTAGTGGGGTGTTCTGAGAATTCAACACATTTGGAACACAACGATACTACTATTGTTGATTACACTATAAAACAAGGAAAACCACTTCCAGTGAGAGAGTGGCTCTGTTATGATATAGACGAAGATAAGATTTGTGCCCCGGTAACATGGGGCTTTGTAAAACAAAACAGCTTTTTTTTTATGTCTGATCTAAGCAATATTGCACCAAGCTCATATTTTGTTATTGTTAAAAAAGATAAAATATCTTCAGGGCTTGATACCAAGAAATACCTCAAAAAGCTTTTTACTGAGTTTAAACAAGATAGTACAGGAAGATTAGCTAAGTCACAAGCAATAGAAGTAACATATGCCGATAAGAAAGTGGTATACAGTGAGTATTATATCACAATGGGTAAAGAACCTTATATAGTTTATTCAACCATTTTTGAACTGGATAATGACCTATATGATATATCTCTTAAAATGATTACATCTAAGGCTAAAATTTACCACGAAGCCTATCAGAATGTCATATTCAATTTCTATCACAACAATAGCCAAGTTTTTACAAGTAAGGATAAGGTCGTGAATGCAGAAATAGTAGATCTAACAAAACTGTAATGAAAAAGCTAATAATAGCATTGTTGCTATGTGTTGCTTTTGTAACTCATGCGTACCCTTCAATAGCTCGAGAATATAGGGCTGGGAGAATAGCGCAAATGGTTCTCGTACTTTTTCAAACCATTAACAACAACCAAGGAGCCCGGCTAAACGCCCGGCTCCTTTTTTTATGTAAAAGCTTTTTATGACAGACCGGTCAATCAAGCTTACTGAAAACTATTACTCATCTGGAACAGCGGCAGATACATCGATATCAGAATCACCCCTACAATTAATCCTAAAAAAATGATAATCAGGGGTTCCATCATGCTGCTCAGGGCGGTGGTTTTGTATTCTACTTCTTCAATGTACTGCTCTGATACCTTTGCAAAAAAGTAGTCCAGTTGCCCGGTTTCCTCCCCTACTTTAAGCAGTTGTATCATTTTAGAGGGGTAAATGCCAAACTGCTGCATGCTCTGGTGTAATGATTTGCCGTTCATAATTTCGGCTTCCACCTTCCGGAGCGAGTCTTCGATAGGGTAAAAACCAATCATTTCTCTAATCAGCGCAATAGCCCGCAGCAGCGGCAACCGCGCACTGATGAGCAGGCGCATAGAGTTACAAAACCGCGCCAGGTAAATTTTTTGTACCAGGTTGCCCACCACCGGAATTTTGAGCAGTAGCCTGGCCGACCATTTACGAAACCAAAGGGTATGGCGCTGGGTAAACAGCGTGATAGTTACCGCGGCAATCACTACAAAAAACTTAAAAAAATTGTTCTCCAAAGCTTCTGATATCCCGATGATTTTTTGGGTAATCCAGGGCAGGTGCCCGCCAAATCGTTTAAACACTTCGCCAAACATCGGCACAATAAACTTGAGCATAAAAAACACAGCCCCAAGCGATGACGATAGCACGATGCCCGGATAAGTGAGCGCCGAAACAATTTTACGCCGTTGCTTAATCTTATTCTGGTAAAACCCGGCTAAATCCTGCAACACTTCAATCTGCTTGCCGGTCTCCTCCCCTATCTGTAAGCTGTATACCTCGTACATCGAAAACCGCCCGCTTTTATGCAGCGCCTGCGAAAAAGTGGTACCACCCAATACAGCCTGCTGTATGCCCGTAAACAGCTTTTTATCCTGCTCACTTTTCTGGTCGGCCAAAATCAGCTCAAAACTGCTTTTCAGGTTAATGCCCGCCTGCAGCAACGAGCTTAGCTCCAGGTACAGGTATTCTTTCTTTTTATCGCTCAGCTCGCGCCCGCCAAAACTGATGTCGCGGTTCATCAGCTGAAAAAACCGGTTCTCCTGCTGCGGCGATTCTTTGGGTTTCGGCGCCGGCTTTTTGGCCTGGTAACGGCTGATATCAATGGTTGGCATAATCGGTTTTTTGAATGAGGTTAGCCGAGCTGTAGTGCTTGGTATAATGATACGGAAAAGTTTCTTGATCGGCCTGCACGGTAAATGACAATCCATCTATCCTTACCGGCTCTAAGGTTTCGCCTGCAGGCTGACGATTAAATGAACAGGCAAGGTCTGTTGTCTTTACTTTGAACGAATCAACGATGGTAGACTGCCGGATAACTTGCTCCTGCTCGAAACGGTAGGTTACCTGCCTGCCCGAATCTGCAAACAATACGATGTTTTCCTGCTTTAGCACCTGCTGTGCCTGCTTAAAATCACGTTGCAACAGTTCGTCCAGCCGGATAAGTACCGCCATGCGGTTACGCTTTTCGAGGTAAGTGCTATAAGCCCGGCTCACCATGCCGTAAGCCGTAAAGGTAATAGCCACCACAATAGCCGAAATCAGCATCACTATCGTAATTTCCATAATAGTAAAGGCGGGCAAACGGCGGCTACTTTTCATCGGCTTTAATAATGATGGTACTTCCTTCGGCCAGTAACTCATGGTCATGGTTAAAAGCCTTTACATGAATACTGCGCAGGCGGCTCCCCTCCTCGTACAGTTTTTCTTCCTGTTCTATGGTAATCGCGGTATCCGGCGCTGTGGCTACCTGCTCTTGGTGCCTGGCTTGTAGCAAGGCCTGCTGTACGGCCAACTGGGCATGTAATTTTGCCTGCGGCAACGACTGGCGCATCACATTGCTATAAATAGTAAGCGAAAGGCCCAGTACCATCACGATGATGACCATGGAGATCACCACCTCCAGTATACTCGACCCGGGCACCTGCTGCTTTATTTTACCCATTGCAATACTTTTTTATGGTTGCCGGCCGCGGGCAGCAGCTCATAGTTTAAGTAATCGCCAGGCAAAGCCGGGCCATCAATCCGGAGATTGATGAGATAATTTTCGTACCGGGTGTAAGAGGTTTGGTATAAGAAGCGGGTCGTAGCTACGCTGCCGTTAATAACCGCACCATCCTGGTAATTCAGTAATCCTTGCGAGTAAATTTGCCCGCTCACTATGGTTCCCTTGCCCAGGTCAACTACCGGCATTAAATCGTTTTGGGCCTTTTCATACATCATGATGGCGCCTTCCAGCTTCACGCTGTTACCCAAACTGAGCTTTCGTTGCCCGTGGGCCTTTTCGGCAAAATTTAAAACCCCAATTGCCGATGGATAATTAAAGCGGCAACCTTGCTCAACCTGCACCGAGTCGGTGGCAAACAACTGGCAAGAGCCCCGGAAACCGCTTTTAACTTTGATGCTCCTGGCAAATACAATTACATTTTCTAACCGGGCATTGCCGTCGAGGATAATGGAGGTATCTGAACGTAGCATGATATTCCCCTTCAGAGTGGTGTTTACCGTGTAAGTATTATGCTTAAAGTCGGCCCGGAGTGTAGGCTGCATAAAAGATCGTGATACCGAATCGGCGGGTAAGGAACTCACTGTATTTACTTGCTCGTCCGGCTCAAAATATTTTTTTAATTGCTGCAAGGCCTTTTCGTTTAAGGCAGGCAGTGCGCGGGTACTGGTTTTTTGGGTGCCAATTACCAGCCTCTTGTCGCCTTTGTAGGGCTGGCTATTTACATAGGCTTCTTTAATACCGGCCTTGGGTAAAAAGGCCGTGCCTTTAATCACTGTTTTGCCGCTTACGGAAATGTTCCGGTCTTCGTCCACGATGTACAGGGCATAAAGCTTAGCCGAGTCACGAACCGGAGCCAGGGTAAATGCACTTGATAAGGTATCGTGCTGCACAAAGGCACGCGCTACGCCAACTTCAAAAACACCCCAATTTTTCCGGCTGAGGATTACGGTATCGTTCTCCTGGTTAAACAAACTGATTTTAATTGTCTTGGACAGGTCGGCTTTTGATTCGAGCAGGATATTTTCGGCAGAAGCCAGGTTATTATGCAGTTGCTGCAGGCGAAAAGAGCGTTGGTATTGCGATTTGTAAAAATAAGCGGCTACGATGAGCGACGAGCAAATAACTGCCATAACCAAAGCCATCACAATAACCATATACAAAGCCGAAGCTTTAAGCATAACTACTTTTTTACCCCTGCGGCAGGCTTTTTCTTAAACTTAATCTTTTTAATCTTATCCCACCAGTGAGGCCCGTTGGCCGGAACAGGTTTGGCAACGCTGCCGTCTTTGTATTTGACTACCTGTACAGAGTCTGCCCCCACATAATTATTCACCTTGCCCTGTATTAAATCGTCTCGGTAATTGCCGCTTTGCTTTAGTGTACCCTGCGCATTATAGTACCTGAACTCTCCTTGTTTTCGGCCCTGTTTCCAGGTAACGGTTTGGGTGAGTATCCCGGCTTCGTCCCAAGCCTTCCACACGCCCTGCTTCAGGCCTTTTTTAAATTTACCCTGTTCTTTGAGTCCTTTGGTAGGATAAAATTCCTGGTAGTTGCCATCCAGTAATTTGCCACTGTAACCGCCCTGGGTACTGTGAATCATATTGCCACTATACCAAAAATAAGAGCGGTCGGTTTCTACCGATGGATGTGCCTCCGGGTCGAGCTCCGCTACAATAGTGCGTTCTGGGTCGGTGATACGTACTTTTCGGGTGCCGTCATCAGGCCACTTTTGTGCCCGCACCGTCTGCACTGCCGCAATGCTTAATAGGATGAATAAGAATTTTCTCATGAGCCGGCACTAACGGGGATGAATTTGGTATGATTTTGATAACTCACTTTGATGGAATCTTTCAAGTTTTTAAGCAGCTTAACCTGCTCGGCAGATTCGCCCTCGCCCAGCATTAAACTTTTTCCGTTGATGTTAACCAGCGCAATCAGCTTTTTGCCATGCGCATTAGCGATATACCCCGAGTAGCGGATAAAACTCCAATTGAGCGCGGGTTTGGGCACCACAGGGCTAATAACCACTGGGCGTACTGCAAGCAATTTACTTACCGGGATCTGCACGGTATCTTTGCGCACCTCGGCAGGTTTGCTCTGCCTGAACGGGTCGGGATAATTGAGCATCAACGACGTTGTATCGGGCTTGTAAGCATAATCATCCAGGGTTTCTTTGGGGAATTGCACGCGTCGCTCGGTAACCGTGTCATTATCATCGTTACCGGCAGCATTTGCCACCCGGTAAATAATAATGCCCCAAACCAGCGCCACCATGCCGCCCAGCAAATACACCGTCACTTTATTCTTAGTCGCTGCCATCTTGCCTATTGTATCACAAAGCTTCTCAGTTTGCTGGGTACACTTTCATTGCCTGCCTGGTCTATCGCAGTTACCCGCCAGTACACCTGCTCACCAAAGCTACCCAGCCCGAACGAGTAGCTGCTGGCACTGAGCGTCATAGGAAAAGTACTGTTATACAGAGAAGTCGAATCACCTTTAAACACATATAATTTGTAACGGGCACCTGTTCCGGCCGAGCTCCATTGCAATGCTACAGGCAAGGATGCCGATTGTCCGCTCTGCGGCGCCGTCAGCGTTACCTGCGCCGGAGGGGTATGGTCATAAGTGAAGGTATTAACGGCTGACCACTGGGCTCTGGCCGTATCGTTTTCGGCCCGTACGCGCCACTGGTAAACCTGGTCTTTGGGCAGGTTAAAAGTAATCTGCATCGACGGGGTGAGCCGTTCGGCTATACCCGCAGAATCTTTGGCAAAACTGTTGGTGTCAATTTGCCAGCGGTAACGGGTAGCGCCGTAGAGCGAGCCCCAACTAAAACTTAAATAACCCTGGTTGGTAAGCAAACCGGCAGCCGGGACGCTGAGCTGCACCTTTTGCTGTTTGATAGATGAGGGCAACACTGTAAAGCGCCGGGGCTGCGCGTAAGCGGTAGGCGTTCCACCATTTTCGGCCCTGAGCCGCCACTCGTAATCTCCGGGTGCCAGGTTGAAAGAAAACTTATTGCCTTTAACCAGCGTATCGGCAACTAAACTGCCGGGGCTCTGAAAACTTTGGGTAACAATCTGTAAGCGATATGACCGTGCGTCCGCCACCTGCTCCCACCAAAAATTTACGGTGTAGCTGGTACTCTGGTACTGGTCGCCGGGGGCATTCAGTGTAACGGCACTGTCTTTAATGTTAGGTTCAATAAACTCTTTACACGCGGTTATAGCACCAATCAGCACTAATAACGCCATCAACTGCAGGGGACTTGTGACAGGCTTCATTATACACTAAGATAGATAGAATAGTTGGAGGCAGCAAGAAATATTTTGCGACTTATTTACTGCACAAATTTGCTTTTAAGTTTATTTTGCCAGTGGGAACAAAAGCTCTTTCTATAAGTAGCGAACCCAGTAAATAGACTGGATTCGCTACTTCAGTTGCTCTTATAGCACAATTTTCGTTTGCAACTCAACTTTAACCCAACTATACATTCCCCTACTAATTAAGGAAGGAAACAGTAACTGAACCATTTTTTGCTAAGGTATCGTGAAGAAGTAGAATACAAAACCACCGCCCTGAGCAGCATGATGGAACCCCTGATTATCATTTTTTTAGGCCTCATTGTAGGAGTGATTTTGATATCCATGTATCTGCCGCTGTTCCAGATGAGTAATAGTTTTCAGTAAGCTTGATTTACTTAATCGTTGTAAAAAGTTTTTACATAAAAAAGGAGCCTGGCGTTTAGCCGGGCTCCGTCGTTGTTAATAGTTAAAAAGCACGAGAAGCTTTTGCGCTTGCATCCGACGCTACATTCTCGCGCTAGTCAGGGGTATTCTTGGCTCTGTTTTTATACAAAAAAAGAGGATATGAGAACTTATTCGCCTCGCCCTGTTTGACATTCTCATACTAGCTATTAGGTCGTTATCCGAATTTATACGTTTGTACTTTACATCATCATGATCTAAATGCACCATAGTTTTATTAATACTGAATTACAAAATTTGTACTTTAATATTCTGGCCCGTTTAAAAGAATCAGGTTCTTATTGACTTCCAAACCAATAATCTTTATCAATTGCACAACCAAAACTATCTACTCTTCCTTCATTTAATATGAATTGACAGGCTTTTTTTGACAGGGCTTCAAAACTGTTGTTAGTTGGTTTATCTCGAGTTCCACTTTTACTAACTGTATAAATTATTTTAGGTACAGGAGGAAATCTGTCTGGTTTAAATCTCCAATTTCCATTAATAAATGTACCATGAACAATTAGCACTTGATCTAAGTATAGTATTTTTGATGTCTGTTGTAAGACTAATACAAGACACTTACTATGGTCTGTATTGAAAAAAACAGCATTATCAATGACTGCTGAATCAATATAAGATGTATCCTTAAAAAGGCTTTGTCCATTCTCTCCTTTTAGTAATGGTATATCTGTTTTGGCAGCATCCATAAGTTTTTTAAAATCTTTAGACTTGGTTATGTTTTTCAACTCGGACTTATAACAATTTAGTTTATTTGAATTACAACTTAAGAAGAGTCCAGACATAATTACGAGTCTCAATAAATTTTTCATACTATACTATTTCACAGTTACA
Organism: uncultured Mucilaginibacter sp.; assembly: GCA_913777515.1. Taxonomy (GTDB): domain Bacteria; phylum Bacteroidota; class Bacteroidia; order Sphingobacteriales; family Sphingobacteriaceae; genus Mucilaginibacter. The sequence continues at coordinate 11,962 of CAJYSL010000435.1, read as the reverse complement.
GGTACACCTAACGATTTAAAGTAAGATGCGATTTCATCCAGATTTGTTCCAACAGAATGTCCCCAAAGACCAAATGGACCATTATCGTCATCATGGGTGTCATTGGAAATAAATGTTCTTACTCCTTTTATTACTGAATAACTTGTCTTTCCCTTCCAAGCCTTAAGGAAGTTCCATCTTGAAGCAACTCTGTCGGTTGGCGCTGAAATCTGTACTCCTTTTACATTTGATGGATGATTGAAGTCTGCTGGCTGATGCGGCTCTAAATAAACGACCTCTTGGAGTACCGACGCATATTTTTTACTCTTTGAGATAACAGATGCCATTCCTGCTGAAAAGGCTCCTCCCTGACTATGTCCAACAATTTTTATAGTTTCTCCTTCTTTCAATGAAATTGAACCATTATCTAACTGGTTAATGAGACTTTGGCCAGCTGCTTGCCCTTCAGCGTATCTATCCTGAGCCTCAGATGTGTTATCCGAAGATGCATTTATATACAATGCATTATTATCATTGTAACCGCTTTTTCCCATGAAAGCATCATCAACTTTTCCCCAATAATCAAAAGCTTTTCCTAAATAATGAGGTGCTCCAGATGCTAAATTTCTATCTCCAGGATATGGTTTATAATCAGGGTTAGGAACATACTTAGGATGAAATGGACGATCATAGACAGGTATTGTTTCATGTAAATTTTTGTTTAGCCACTGTCCTGGCACGAAGCCGTTAACAAAAATAATAAGATTACCGTCTGGGTCTACCGCATTAACAGGATCATTAACTGCATACGCATAAGGACTTACGGCTTCAAAAGCCTCTGCCTTGTTATCGATTCTTGTCCATCTTGCTGTTACCGGGTCATAAAACCTTGCACCATAATCATATTGACTTAACTCCTCCTGCAGTTCTTTTTTATTATACAGATATTTGCTGTTAGCCGTTCTACTTTGCCGGTGTATGTTTAGGCCAAAGGGGTAATAATCCTCTTCGCCTACCTTGCCACTGGCTGCATCAAAGGTAACTCGGTTGTTGCCCAAATGGTCGGTAAGGGTGTACTCGTAATTCCAGTTACTGCCACTCTTCAGTACACGCCCTTCATCAGTTTGCACAAACTGCAACTGCCCGTTTTCGTACTGTATGCCGCCTACATAATCAGTAAGCGTACCGTTCACCGTACGTTTTAGCTTTGCACCCGCGGCATCATAACTGTAACTCATAGCCTTACCCGGAATATTACGCGGCAGGTTAAGCAGGTTATACTCTACCGTAGTTCCGCCGTTGCGGGCATCCCTTTTCAGATTTCCGTTAGCATCATATTCATAAACGCCGTTTAGGGTAAGGCCCGATACGTTTTTGAGTTGGTTACCTTCATAACTGTATCCTAAAGTACCGGTTCCGCTACGGTTAAGGCTCTGGATGTTACCCAGGTTATCGTAAGCAATATCGGTTTCGCTAAAGCCCGCACTTGAGTTGCCGGCCGTAAGCCTGTTCAGCTCATCATAACTATAGGTTACATATTGGTTGCCTGTATATTGCGCTTGGTAATCCTGCTCGGCTATGTTACCGTTCCATTGCGGTTGTGCACCGTGCGCAGTGGCGTTGTAATGTAATTGCTGGCTGTAATAACCTGCATTCTGCTCCAAAAGCCAGCCCCGCTCGTTGTATACATAATTGATATCCTGCAAAAATGCGCTCGACGATATACTGGCTTTAAACTGTGAGCCCTGTGCTGCAAAAAAACCTGGCGACAACACCACGCTTTGCGAAGCGGTTACCGCACGTTGCTGCCCGGCACTTAAGGCATCACCGGCACCAAGCGTAATGTTTTGCGGCGGTGCGCCCAACCCGTTACTTGTAGCATGTAAATGCTTTTTCCAAAGCTGTCCCGCCTCATTATATTCCTGATTGCTTAACAGCACGCTATCGGCGCTACCGGTTTGCTGCCAGTTTTCGAGCACCCGGCCCATGTGGTCGTATTTGTAATTATTAGTTACAGACAGCCCCTGCCCATAACCGTAATGAGAACGCGTTTTAGAGATAAGCAACCCCTGGAAATTATAATTCATCACCATACGGTCAGAGCCGCCTACATGGTTCTGAGTAATGCTTTCCTTAACCCGGCCTTCTTCATCGTAATACATTACGCTCCACAGCATAGCCCCGTAGGTGCCATCGGCATTCAGTATTTTACGCTGGCTGCCGGTAGCCAGCCCAAAATACTGGTTACTGGTACTCTGTGTGGCAGCGTAAGGATTGCTCCCGGCAAACTCGTAGCGGTCGTAATAATTAATAGTCAGTATTTCGCCGGGTGGGTCATCATTGTTGTAACCGGTAGCAGTGGCCGGGTTAGGCGTTGCCCAAACCGGGGCATGTGCATCAGACCAGGCCGTAAGCCATTGCAGGCGGCTGCGGCTTGGGGCAGTCAGGCTGTTTTCGGCGCCGTCTCCAGAGTACCAAATTCCCGTCATCACTACCCTACCCAAATTATCATACCGCGAAAAGGTCCACTCCTGGTTGCTTTTGCTGCGCTGACCAGCATCCTGGGTGAAGGTTACCTGGTCAAGCCTATTATACACCATAAACTCCCAGCCTTTACCCGGAAGCTTTTTCTCGGTAATGCGGTTGCGATGGTCATGATGATAAGCATACATATAGGCCGCAAACACCGCATCGCTTTCTGTAAAACTTTGGGGATAAGCTACTGATGCCGGCAAGGGCGGCACTACATAAACCAGATTACCATAATCATCATAAACGTAATAGGTTTCGAGCTCTGCACCGGATGCACCCTGCACTTTTTTACATACTACCCTCCCCTGCTTGTCTTTATACTCAATGGCATAGTGCTGATTTTCGTCCCAAACCGTTGTTTTGTAAAGCTGCCCTGCTGTGTAGTAATTATTGCCCCCCCACGAGGCGCCGCTACCGTTATTTTGCCATAATTTAACCTCGTTATTGGCATTAGACCCATAATTAGTTTTAACCACATGGCCCGACCCGGCTATCCCGCTCGACGACGGCTGCCAGGGTTCACCGGGCGCACCCTGCTCAATTGGCCGGCTTAATGGCGAAGCTTCCAAAACAGTTTCGGCATAAGGTGTGGTAATCCGGGGTAAACCGCCCTGCAGTTGCCCGCCTGAACTATTAGCCGGGTTATAAAAACTTTGCAAGCCTGCGCCGCTATTAAGTGCATCAGCTTTGTACTCGCCATCGGTTGCGCCTGGTGCAGCATAAGGCAGATATTTTTTAACTTCCCTGCCATAAGCATCATAGGCTACCGGAGTAACAACATCATTTCCGGATGGTGATGCCTGCCGTTGCACACTTTGCTGCGGTCGCCCCAATCCGTCAAAATAAACCGTACTGGTTTGTACCTTGCTTTTATCTGCCGAAAGCGATTGCAAAGCAGGCAAATCACTAACAGGTACTTTAGGCACAACCGTGCGTATGAAATTCTGATTTTGTCCGTAACTACCTGCTATGCTAGTAAGCCACAGTGCCACCCCAACCCCGGCTATTTTAAAAAATTGCTTTTTCATATTAGCGCAATTGTTTTTTAGGTTTAACATGATGGCTACGCATTGTACTGTCTGCTACTTGCGGATTGATATGAATATGCTGTGCTTTTTGATTAAATTGGTCAAGGCTGCGCTTTTGCATTTCCTGGTGTTGCACGGCAAACCTGTCGGGGCGGTTTTTATAAACGGCTTTGAGCGTATCCAAAAGCTTTTTATCTACCACAGTGCTCAAATACTGCCTGCGCTCTTGCATAAGCTTACGCAGTTTTTCCTGCTTTACCAGCGGCTTAATAACCGTGTCGCGCAACAACTGTTGTATCTCGTCTTTCTTATAATTAAAGGCCTCGCGGATACGTTTGGCTTTTTCAGCACTTACACCTATCTGCCCAGACAGGGGCATTGAAGCCGTATCGTTTTTAACAGTTGGCTTAGCCTGCCCTTTTTGAGCAACGGCAGATGAGGCTGTTAATATTATACAAAGCAAAAAACCGGTATAAAATATAATTGATGTCTTTTTCATAAGGAGTTAGGATTTATAAGGGTGTATAATTACTACCGTTACGAGATACTACACTGTAAGAATAATCTTCGGACTGGTAATGATAACCTGAATAGTCTGTATAACTCCGGTTATAATTGATCGTCATTTGCCCTAAGTTGTAACTCGATACACCGGCAGGAATACTATAATCGTTAATCTGGTTGCTTGACCCGGAACCAAACTCGTCAGACCAGTAATAATCGCGACTGATGCTAACGACCATACCCGCAGTTAATGTTACCGGCGTATTACCGTAAGGGTCGCTAAAAAATTTGATAGATGCGTTAGCCGTTGTTGTATTGCTGTTATCATAGCTATCGCCGTTATAACTTTGATGGTAATTATCAAACTGCACCATGGCATACAGCGTTTGCTGCCCGTTACCGGTTTGCAATGCAAAACAATCAGTTTGCTGCCCAAGGTAATTATAGCAGATGGTTTTGATAATATTTTTATTCTGATCTCTAACCACTGCAAGCCGGCCCATCTCGTCATACTCATAATAAGAGGCTTGTCCCTTAGCATCTGTGGCACTGGTCATCCCTACCAATGGGTCGTAAGTGTAGGTGCTCATCTGTGCATCAGCAGGGTATATCCGCAAATCATCAAACCAGATATTACCTCCTCCGCCATTGTTATCAATCCTCAAATTAAGTTGTGTGATATTTGCGGCTACTGTATACTCACCCTGCATCAAAACCCACTTGCCAACAACGCTATTAGTTACGGCAACTACATCTGTGTAGTACCCGGTTTCGCCAGGCTTTTTCATAAATAAAAGCAAATCAGCTTCGGGCCCGTCGCTGTATACCCAGCAAGAGTAGCGGAAGCGCTTAGGCTGGCCGGCCAAATCGATGGAAAGCCAGGTGTCACTGTGCGCAGTAATTTCAGACCCCACCGGGCCACCGTTATAAATTTTTCCGGCATATTTACCCTGATGGGTATGCGTACCATCCAGCGTTACTGCCCAATCCGGAAAATCTCTTACTTCTTCAAAATTGTTGTGATATACCTCATTTACCTTGGCTCCGGTTACCTGCGCAACGGGATACTTACCCTGGTAACCCCATAAATAGCTGGTTGATGATGCCGATGACTTACCGGCTTCAGTTACATTGCCGTTATTATCATATTTCCGGTATTCAATTCGTGGCTCGTAATTGTTTGATCCTTTTTTAGCGCTTACCAAGGCGGGATAGATTTGACGGGCATCATTATTCCAAACCTGATAATCAGTTTTAGTTGCAGCTGTAACCATTGTACTCGCAGATGGCTTGAATTTAGACTCTACAGTCTCAATTACCGGATTCCAAACATGATAATTATTAACCATATCTGAGTATGGCTGAGCACCCGAAAAGTCATGCGGATACTTAAAGTCTGTAATTATTCGCTCGTTATCAACACTGGTAGTTACCGTTTTCCGGGTAGGCTGTAAATGTTCCGGATTACCATACTCCATTTTAGTGATGGTAGTAACCGGTGCAGATGGGTTGGAAAAATCTGTTATTATGTTGCTGTCAATCAAAGCAACATGTTCATAACCCTTTGTTGCCTCCCAGTTGTAAGAGTCCAAGTAATCCCAAAGTACAGCATCAGGTTGATCTGACGTGTAATAGCCACCTTTATCGATGAATCTTTTTACCCAATCGACCCGGATTCCGGTTAGAAATTCATTGGTTTTCAGATAGGTGTATATGTTTGCGTTTGATTTAACCGGTTGGTATGTTCCCCCGCCGTTACGGTAGGTTACCGTTGACTTTAACAAAGGATTTGGTGATCCATGATCAAGTGTGCTGCCACTGATAAATTTGGGAGAACTTAACAAATTAGAAGACTCCATAGTAGTTTCGGGCGGGATATCATAGGTATAAACGGTTTTCCCGATGTTATTGCTCTCCGTTCCCTGATATTCTGTAACCTGACTATATATTATCGGTGAGCCGGCAAATGCAGTAAGCGGGTATACACTCGATGATGTACATACATGGTCAAATGTTTCATAGTGATCTTTTATTCCCGTCGGCCCTCCATTTTGTGTTTCCGTATAATAATAATGGTACGGCTGCTGATAGTAAAACAGCGCAGGCCCAATCTTATTTTGAGCGCCTATGCTGTTATAAATAAAGGTTTTTTGAGAAGACAATACATTATCAGCACTGTAATTTTTGATGCTCCTTACGCGAACCCCGCCCACTACACCGTTATTGGCATTATTTTGATTTGGATAGCCATAAAAATAAGGATCATTTGTACGGTTAGGTTCAAACTCAAATTCTGTCTTTCCGCCGGTCGGATATTGGATTTCCTGCAATATATTCATTTGAGCACCGGAGATAGATGGATTGCGATCACCGCCATAGGTTGAAAGATCGTCAGCGGACAAAAAGTAAAGAAATTCTTTTGGAATTCCTCCCACCCCTCCTGCATAACCCCAGTAATCTTCCTGAATTCTGGCAAGAAACTGATTGCCTCCGGGAAAAGAGTAATTTGGTGTATAATAATACCCTAGAACAGACGAAGACTCATAACTAAATCCATATTTTTGAATATTATCATTGTTAACACCACCGAGTTTTACATTGTCTAATTTTAATCTTAACGAGTGAGATGAAGTGTTACCAAAGTAAGACTGACTAAAAGTAGCCCGACGAATTAATGTATTTGATAATTTGCTAAAAACACGTATTCCGGTTAATCTCGTTTGCCTGCCGTCTTGCCGGTCAGCCAGATAATCAAAATAAACAATGGCATCCTTGGTTTCTATTCTATCCAGTCGTTGCGGAGTATGTGTTGTACTTGTGGGCGTAGGGCTGTAGTTTACGTCCCTACCAAGCCTTGCTTGTAACCATTACCCACTGCCAGAACTTCACTAAGGCCTTATTCTATAACAGTTTCACCGGTAGAGTAAAAAAAGTTAACATCGTCTTTCTGATCAGCCGATATAATTTTTGTCAGGTTCCAGCCGGTGAATGCCATCTGTCCGCTTTGATTGGACATTTCTTTTGCAGCAAACTCGTAGGTATTACCATTCTCGTCGGTGATGGTGTAGTATAGATTGACATGCCTGTTATCATTATTGAGAAAAGCCTTATTTAGCTTTAAAGGAGCGTAAGGAATAAAATGCGTATTTCCATTGATCCAGTCGAAGCGGAAAGTTCCCGACCTTCCACCAAAGCTATAACTATAACGATCAGACTGAGTTTCGAAACTTTGCTTGCTCATATTCTGGAGTTGATAAATTAGGTTGAAAGCATCACTATTATTTTGTACAGCTCCCCGGGCGTTAATAATATCGTCAGTAGTCTTATAAGGAGAACGGTTGTCATTCGCTTCGTCTGTTCGCCCTAGCACGGTCCGGCTTATAGTTCCGCCTGCATTTAATGCCCAGCCTAAGCCTACCACGCTGGCAATATCCCGAACTTTATTACCACTGGCATGATAAGAGATACCAATCGGCACGGAGAGTTTACCCGCTTTCAGTTCATAAATAGGGATACTGATATCAGGTACTCCCGTACTATAACTAACGGGAATATAGCTATAGAGTGCAAGCGCCGCCGCGTCTGGAGCTGGTGGAATAATTTTAGGAATACTGAGGTCAGTATTGGTGCTTTGAGCAACAGTTAGCTGCGCTAAAAACAATGAGATAAACAAAAATAAAATTCGCTTCATAAGACGCGTCTGTGAATTAGAACTTGGATTGAAATAGTTTTAATTTAATTTTTAGCCGAAGCCAACTCGGCAATCTGCCGCTGCTGATTTTTGATTTTTTGCTCAAGCGCATCTTGCTTGTGCTGTTGCTGAATTACATATAATGTAAGTTCTTCTATTTTCTCCATCTGCAACTTCACCAACTCTCCAAGCTTTGCTCCATCTTTATTGATAGATTGCTGAGACGGTATACTTGGAAGATGTCCATTCTTTTGAATGTAATCTTCAACCTTGTTAAGTGACGATAACTTATAGTCTTTATTAAAAACATAATCGGGCCACGGCGTATCCCAAGAATTAGCCTCAACTACCACTTCTTTAGCTCTGATTTTTCCGTTAACTGCCAATCTTTCATTACCTATAGTTTCGGTACCGATACCTACTCTCCCATTTGACTGCACCACAAGATAAGGATGAAATTGCCCGTCGGACCACCAGGTTGTGCCAACAACTAAACGGTCACCCGACTCATCATCGCTGATGCTAATACGTAAATCGCTCTGATTAAAAGCACGATCATAACGGCTTATCCACAGCGGGTCGGTATTTTCTCCGGCCCCACCGAAATACAGGCGTTTATTTTCGCCCATCTGATTATCATCGCCACCAACTATAATATTGTCGGCAAAGGTTTGGTCTGTGAGTGATTGATTCCGCAAAAAAACAGAAGGAGGGTGCCTAAAGCTAAAAGTTTGATTTTGTACATAATGTAAAGTGATGAGGTGTGAATACAAGAAGCCCAAGCCGAGTCGTCAAGAAGACAGTCAGGCATATGATTTAGTAAAAGATTGGTTTTATTCTGAGTGAGGAGTTTGCATGCTGACAGGTTAGGTTAAGAGGCTGATTTTAATAACGGAAGTTGCAAAATTATTTTTATTATTCTAAAAATCTTTAATAAAGATATTTACTCTTTTATGTTGTGATGTTTGATATTGACTATATCATTCTTGAGTTTCCAAGATTAGAGAATCGCCAAAAAAATTGAATTAAATTTGATATTGGTGGGTACTATGCTTTAGTAATTCTCCGAGCAAAAGTGTTGGGTATTTGTGCTCAACAAAGAAACACTGTTTGAAAAAACTTATACAAGTTGGGCTTGGATAAAATAAAAAGAGCCCTTAAATTGATGACTCAAAGGCTCTGTAATATTGAAAATGTCGGGATGGCAGGATTTGAACCTACGACCTCCAGCACCCCATGCTGGCGCGATACCGGGCTACGCTACATCCCGAATAAATAAAATAGCTATACTACTCATTTATGTGGTCAGCAAATATAAACGTTTTGCAAAAATTAAAAAATAAGATTGCTACCGCACTTGCTGCCCATCACAAATATAAGCTATCCCTTCGCTAACTCTATCTTTTCCAAACAGCGGTCAGTATTAAAATAGTTAAACAATTAACCACGGCAAAATTATTTAAACCAACAGTTGTAACAATTTTGTCAGATTTATTTTTTTTAATTGATCAACACAAAATCACAACTATTTAAAAGATATTTACTGTTCAGAAATGTAAACATTTTAGAAAAGGTAATTTATAATTTCGTGTTTTTAAAGACGCTAAAGGCTTTTTTTGAGGAAAGACTAAAACTTAAGGGTTAAACACAAAATACACTTGAAGATAGCAACACAAATATTACATTTAATAAATGGAAATATGGCACAATAAATGCAACAATGTTAAAACGAATTATTTATAGTACAAAGTGTCCTATAACATGTATGCGTTTTAACACACAATGGTGAAAAAACTAAACATTTACACGAGGCCAAGCTTCGTTATCGAGATATTTTCGAATTAATTTTTTTTACTTCAAGTTTTCTTTATTAAGTCTTTCTCATATTAATTTCTCTTGCTTTTGGCGAAAAAAATACAAAAATGACATGTTCGCGCTTGTATACGGTAGGTGTTCAGCATTTGTTACACTGATTTTTTATTTTTTTTATGCCAGATAACTTACAAGTTAATTTTTAATGACCTATAAAGTTAATTTCAAAACAGGCTGCATTTGTAAACTTCGCCTCAATTGGCATAAGCATTGACGACTGTTTATTAATCAGAAATTAATGGATTTTCGCCATTAAAACTGACCACAAAAATATTCAACCTGTAAGATAGCCAGTTCAGTAAAACAGATGGTTGCCAGGAATTGAGATTGAAGCTTTTGTAAAAATTATAAACGGAATAATAAATTTTATAGACTAAGTACAACAACTATGAGACAGGTATTTTTTACTTTCTTCTTCACTTTGTTGATTTCATCTTCTTTCGCACAGTTTAACTCGTCAAGAGATGACCGTGCTTACTGGAACGGATTTGTTGACTATGTACAAGCTAAAGGTTTTACCGGTAGTAAAGAACTGAACAGAAGGGATCTTAATATTGCCGAAAAGTTGTTTCGTGATTATAATAGCGTTAACAAGCGCTCGGTTGATTACAAGTCGTTTGTAACATTAGTACAACGTGATATTCAGCAGTATCGTAAACAAGCGCTGGAGCAAATCAAAATCAGCCGTGTAAAACACGCTAAAAATCCTAACTATCCTTTGATGTTTAAAGGTACCGACGAGCAGTTTATGGCAGGCTTATCAGTAGTAGACGGTTTTGCAGGTGTACAAACCACTGCCTGGAGATTTCCTAACGAAGTTGTATTAGGCTTAAACGAATTGCGTTTTAATGATATTTACGCAACCAACAGCGAGATTCAATAGTTTTTTTTAATATAATTTATATACCTGGTCACAGGTCAAAAACGCCGGCAAAGCAAATTGCCGGCGTTTTTTTATGCTTTTTTTCGTTTATTGCTACTTCACTGCTGGTAATAGACAACATCAGCTTAATTTATTTATTTATCGCATAAATTTTAACGACAGATAGATTTATAAATTTTTCTAAAAATTTTCGTTTAGCTTTATATTAGCTACGTTTACATTAAGTATGCAGTCATCTGATAATTACTTAGCATTAATTAATAAGGTAGATGCTTTTATACGCAAGTACTACCTTAACAATCTATTGCGGGGTGTTATCTTTTTAGGTGCCGGACTACTTACGGCCTATATTACTATCACTTTATTAGAATACTTCGGTAATTTCAATACACTACTTCGCACCATTCTTTTTTACTCTTTTATTCTGCTCAACCTACTACTGTTATTTTGGCTGGTCATTCCTTCGTTGTTTGCTTATTTAAACTTAGGCAAAACCATCAGCCATGATGAAGCTGCAGAAATTATAGGTCAGCACTTTGGCGATGTTAAGGATAAACTACTTAACACTTTGCAGCTTAAAAAGCAGGCCGAGCAAAACGAATATCATCGTCAATTAATCGAGGCCAGCATTAATCAAAAAATTGTAGCATTAAATCCGATTAGCTTTCCATCGGCTATCAATTTAAAACACAATACGCAATACCTTAAATGGGTAGGCTTCCCGTTAGCGCTTATTATTTTAATTGCACTGATAGCACCTACTATATTAACAGAAGGCACCAAACGGCTCATTTACCATAATCGGCATTTTGCCCCCAAGGCCCCTTTTAAATTTATTGTACAAAACAACAACTTGTCGGTACTACAAGGCAGCGATTTTAAACTGGATGTTAAGCTGGAAGGCAATAACCTGCCCGCAAACGTTTACCTTAAGACCGGTAATAATACGTTTAAGCTTGATGCAGACAACATATCTAAGTTTCATTACTTATTTACCAACCTGCAGCAAAACACAACATTCCGCATTACGGCTAATGGGTACAGTTCTGATGCTTATGTAATTAAAGTAAACTTAAAGCCCTCACTGCTTAATTTTGATGTGGAACTCCAGTACCCTACTTACCTGCACAAAACTTCCGAAAAATTGAGTAATGCCGGCGACCTGAATATTCCTGTGGGTACCGTAGTAAAATGGCAGGTACATGCACAACATGCCGAACAATTGCAATTTACTGCAGGTAACAATGCTAAACTGCTTCAGGCTAAAAACGACGGTATTTTTGAAAATGCAGAAAGAATTTTAAAAAGTACCATCTATAAAATACTACCTATGGCTGCTGGTAACCGGCAAGGCGACGAAAGCAGTTACCATATCAATACCATTGCCGACGAGTCACCCAGTATTGATTTGATAGAAAAACAGGATTCTGTAAGTAGTAAAGCCGTTTATTTTAATGGTGATATTAAAGACGA
>CAJYSL010000434.1 GCA_913777515.1 uncultured Mucilaginibacter sp. | reverse complement strand
AGTTAAATCTCAACGATTTAGGTAAAACAGTAACCCTTTGCGGATGGGTACAAAAATCGCGCGATTTGGGTGGTACTACATTTATTGATGTACGCGACCGCTACGGAATTACCCAGTTGGTGCTAAATGCAGACACCGATGCAACTTTGCGCGAAGCCGGGCGTAACCTCGGTCGCGAATTTGTTATTAAAGTAAGCGGCAAAGTGCTGGAGCGTACCAGCAAAAACCTTAAAATCCCTACCGGCGAAATTGAAATTGCTGTTGAAGGATTAGAAGTGCTGAACGAAGCTAAAATACCACCATTTATTATTGAGGACGTAACCGACGGCGGCGAGGAATTACGCGCCAAATACCGTTACCTGGATTTGCGCCGTAACCCTATACGCAACAACCTGATGCTGCGTCACAAAATGGCCCAGGAAATACGCCGCTACCTGGACGGGCTTGATTTTGTGGAGGTTGAAACCCCCGTGTTGATTAAGTCTACCCCCGAAGGTGCGCGTGATTTTGTGGTGCCTAGCCGCATGAACCCAGGCGAATTTTACGCCTTGCCGCAATCGCCGCAAACCTTTAAGCAATTGCTGATGGTAAGTGGTTTTGACCGTTACTTCCAGATTGTAAAATGTTTTAGGGATGAGGATTTACGTGCCGACCGCCAGCCGGAGTTTACGCAAATTGACTGTGAAATGTCGTTCATTGAGCAGGAAGATATCCTGAATATTTTTGAAGGGCTGGCACGTCACCTGTTTAAGAATATCAAAGGCATCGAACTGGACGCTTTCCCGCGGATGCAGTATGCCGATGCCATGCGTTTATATGGGTCAGACAAACCTGATATCCGTTTCGGGATGCAGTTTGTTGAATTGAATGACATTGTAAAGGGCAAGAACTTTGGGGTATTTGACAATGCCGAACTGGTTGTAGGCGTTAATGCTAAAGGAGCGGCCAGCTATACCCGTAAGCAATTAGACGAATTAACCGACTGGTTAAAGCGCCCTCAAATTGGGGCTACCGGCTTAATTTATATGCGTCATAACGAAGATGGTAGCCTGAAATCGTCAGTTGATAAATTCTATAACGAAGAAGAGCTGCAAAAATGGTCGGCTGCATTTGCAACTCAGCCCGGTGATTTAGTGCTGATTTTGGCCGGCAATACCGACAAGGTGCGCAAGCAGTTGAACGAGTTGCGTTTAGAGATGGGTAGCCGCTTAGGCCTGCGCAGCAAGGATGTATTTGCACCATTGTGGGTACTCGACTTCCCGCTGTTAGAGTTTGATGAGGAGTCGGGCCGCTGGCATGCCATGCACCACCCGTTTACCTCGCCTAAGCCTGAGGACATTCACCAATTGGATAGCAATCCGGGAGCGGTACGTGCCAATGCCTATGATATGGTGATTAACGGTATCGAAGTGGGCGGTGGTTCTATCCGTATATATGACCGCGCTTTGCAGGCCTTAATGTTTAAGCATTTAGGTTTTAGCGCCGAAGAGGCACAAAAGCAGTTCGGCTTTTTGATGGATGCTTTTGAATTCGGCGCACCTCCGCATGGTGGTATTGCCTTGGGCTTCGACAGGCTTTGCTCAATTTTTGCAGGCTTGGATTCTATCCGCGATGTGATTGCTTTCCCTAAAAATAACTCAGGCCGCGATGTGATGATTGATTCGCCTTCGGTAATTGCCGATGCGCAGATGAAAGAGCTGAATATTAAAACAACCGTATAAATAGTTCATGAAAAGATTAATGTTATTGTGCAGCATGCTGGTTTTGTGGGTGACGGCATGCAAAAAAGATGATTCGAGTAATTATGCTGCCGAACAGGCCATAGTTGATGACAACGCCATCCAGGCTTACATTAAAGCCAACGGTATTACGGCTACAAAAGACGCCTCGGGCTTATATTATCAGGTGATTACGCCCGGTACCGGTGGGTATCCTACATCGTCATCAACCGTAAATGTAAATTACACCGGTAAATTTTTAGATGGTACCACATTCGACAGTGGAAACTATAATAACAGTTTAAGCGGTGTAATACAAGGCTGGCAAATAGGGGTGCCTAAAATAAATACAGGCGGTCGTATATTATTGCTTATTCCTTCAGCTTTAGCTTATGGCCCCTCTGGCAGAGGAACCATACCGGCCAACAAAGTTTTGATGTTTACCGTCGATTTGCTGAGTTTCCGATAGTAGTCAATGTAACTCATAAAAGAAAAGCGAGACTTCATTACTTGGAGTCTCGCTTTTCTTTTATAGAGTAGTATCTTTAATTACTGTTCCTGCTTTTATCACCATCAGCAATCTGCTTAATTAGTGTGCCCCAGGCAATGGGGTTGAGCAATGGGTTAGGTATTAGCGAGTGCGAGTTTTGAATGCGGTTATGCATATCCTGCGCCACGGCCGACTGTATCTCGTTGGCATCACGCGGCAAAGTACTGCCCAAAGCCGCCAATGAGCTTCTGCTTAGGTTTTTTCGGGCATTTTCCAAATCGTCGTCGGCCAGCTTCATGGTCAAAAAGTCTTTTTTAAACTCATCTGTAGTAGCCCACGGAAACATATGGAATGCCGGCAGGTTAATTACCTGCGGTTTCATCGGTACTTGTACGGTATAACTTTTATTAGCAACGTTGGCCGGTATCACCAGTTCTTGCGGGGCAAAACCTACCGCGGTAAACCGCAGTGTATCCTGCTCATGGGCAACAAAAGAGAAATATCCTTTATAGTTGGCAATAAAAACCGACTTTTTATTAGACAGGTTAGTGATAGAAACATACGGGACAATTACTTTAGAGCTATCCGAATTATAAGTAATACCGGTAAATTGCACCAAAGGCTTCTCTGCAACCTGCGCTTGGGCTGCAAATCCGGCAAAAAGGCCAACTATCCATATCAGTAAACGCTTCTTCATTTAACACATATAAACCGTACGTATTTAAGTACGCCGGTTTTGCCCAAATAGTTCAGGTTTGCAAAAATAATATTTTAGGTAAGGCGCGTAGCGGTTTTAACATTACTTAACATTAACGCATGTTGGCGGGTAATACCGCGTTCGGGTCGTCAATGTCGGTTAAATTTATGGCCTCAACGGCGGTAATCTCGGGCACGGCCTTCATAATCGCCTGCTCAATGCCGGCCTTTAAGGTCATGATACTCATAGGGCACGACTCGCACGAGCCTAACAGCTTAAGCTTTACCACGTTATCAGGAGTAATCTCTTCCACCGAAACATTCCCGCCGTCAGTCTCTAAATAAGGTCTTATCGTATCTAAAGCTGCTTCTACCTGACTAACTAAACTCATCTTTATTATTTTATTTTAGGTAAGTAAAGATATTAATTTTTTAACGATTTATGACATCGGCATAATTGGTAGCCTCGGCATTGTTGATAGCCACTTGTTGCGCAACACGCTCGGCAATGTGCTTAAAGGCTTTGTCCATAATACCATCATTGGTCAGCACCACCGGTTTGCCGGCATCGCCCGATTCGCTAATGCTTCTTACCAGCGGAATCTCGCCCAAAAACGGTGCATTAACTAGTTGGGCAAGTTTTAAACCGCCGCCTTGTCCAAAAATATAATACTTATTATCCGGCAACTCGGCAGGGGTAAAGTACGACATGTTTTCGATGATGCCTAAAATCGGCACGTTGATAGAGTCCATCATCAGCATACCCACGCCTTTCTTAGCATCGGCAAGCGCTACGTCCTGCGGTGTAGTCACAATAACGGCACCGGTAATCGGGAAACTTTGGGTAACCGTAATGTGGATATCGCCGGTGCCGGGCGGCAAATCAACTACCAGGTAATCCAGTTCGCCCCAATCGGCATCGTTAAACAGTTGTTTTACCGCGGTAGATACCATCGGTCCGCGCCATGGCACGGGCTGGTTGGGGTCGGTAAAAAAGCCGATAGATAATAGCTTGATACCGTATTGCTCAATAGGCTCAATGCATGTTTTGCCATTTTGCTGGCTGGCTTTAGGGCGTGCACCTTCCAGTCCAAACATAATAGGCACCGACGGGCCGTAAATATCTGCATCAATCAGCCCCACTTTAGCGCCCGAGGCAGCCAGGCTCAAAGCCAGGTTAGCCGCCACCGTTGATTTACCTACGCCACCTTTACCCGATGCCACCGCGATGATGTTTTTTACACCCGGTACACCGGTATTTTTTTGCGTGGTCACGCGAGAGGTCATGTTGATGATCACCTCAATCTCCGGGCTGATAAAATGGCTGATAGCATTGCGACACGCATTTTCAATCAGGCCCTTTAAAGGGCAAGCCGGTGTGGTTAATATCACCGAAAAGCTGAGTTTATTACCGTCGATATGAATATCCTGAATCATGTTCAGCGTCACCAAATCCTTTTTTAAATCTGGTTCTTCAACATTACTCAGGGCTTGTAAAACTTGTTCTTGGGTTAATTGCATGATGTTTGTAATGGCACAAAAATACTAAAACCGGCACTAATACTTTTTGTTACAGAAATAAT
>CAJYSL010000433.1 GCA_913777515.1 uncultured Mucilaginibacter sp. | reverse complement strand
AAAACATTGTGTTGCTTTTATAAATATAGTGGCCGTAATGGGTTTGCTGCCGCTGGCGACGTACAGTCAGGCCAAAAAAACGGCTGATAGTATTACCGTGGCTATTGAACCGGATTATAACCATGTCAGCGGTTTTCATCGTTTAATGCTGGGCACTAATTACCGCAAGGACTGGGCTACGCCAGTTAAAGTACGTATCATCCAATTAGCGCAGGAAAAAGGCGGGCTCAAAGTAGAGCAAAAAGGTGGAGGTATGCAAACCAAGTCTCTGCGGCTGGTAGATAAAACCGGGCAGGAGTGGGTGTTGCGTTCTGTACAAAAATACCCGGAGCGTGTTTTGCCTGCCAACTTGCGTAAGGGTTTAGCCAAAGCCATCATCCAGGACCAAACCAGTACGGCCAACCCGTTTGCCTCATTAACGGTACCTACCATGGCCGATGCCCTGGACATTCCGCATTCTAATCCTGAAATAGTTTACGTAGGCGATGACCCGGCTCTGGGACAGTTTAGAAAGGATTACAAAAACAGCGTTTACCTTTTTGAGGAACGCGAACCGCTGGAATCTGAAAAAACAGATAACACCAAGAAAGTTCAAAAGAAGCAGCGCGAAGACAACGACGTTAGGGTAGACAGCAAAATGGCGTTGCGCGCACGTTTATTGGATATGATTATTGGCGACTGGGACCGCCACGATGACCAATGGCGTTGGGACAAAGACAAAACCAAGAAAGAAACCATTTACACTCCCATACCCCGCGACCGCGACCAGGTATTTTACAAAACCTCGGGCGTATTGCCCTGGATAGTGGCCCACCAGTTTTTAAAAGCCAAATTTCAGCCTTTTAAAGATGAAATCAGGAGCATAGGCGAATGGAACTTTAACGGCCGGTATTTTGACCGTTATTTTTTAAACGAATTAAACGAAGAGGATTGGAAAGAACAAATAAAATACGTACAAACGCATTTAACTGATGAAGTAATATCACGCGCGGTGCACAAGATGCCACGGCAGATATTTGCATTATCCGGACAAAAAATTATTGCTACCACCATTGCCCGGCGCAATAATATGAGTAAGCAGGGGATGGAGTATTACCGTTTTATATCCGGCCAGGTTGATGTGCCTGCCAGCGAAAAAAATGAGCAGATTGATGTTAAACTGCTGGATAGCGGCAAGGTGAGCTTAACGGTACGCAACATCAAAAAAGATAATAGTTTGGGCCGCGAGGTTTATCAGCGGGTATTCGACCCCAAGGTTACACATGATTTACGGGTTTACGGTTTTGGCGGCGGCGACAGGTATGAGGTAACCGGTGCAGGTAAATCACCTATCAAAATACGTATGATTGGCGCACCGGGCGTTGATA
Organism: uncultured Mucilaginibacter sp.; assembly: GCA_913777515.1. Taxonomy (GTDB): domain Bacteria; phylum Bacteroidota; class Bacteroidia; order Sphingobacteriales; family Sphingobacteriaceae; genus Mucilaginibacter. The sequence goes on along the minus strand of CAJYSL010000433.1, from coordinate 8,868 downwards.
CATATTCGGTCAGTCCTAAAGTAAATGATAAGCACAATCTTTACATCTATGACCGTAAGGATGAAGCTAACGTGTTTCCGAAACGGAGTCAGGCTAAAATCAAGACCGGAACAGATAGCACAATAACGGCTTACGACCGGAAGAATTTCCAGTATGACCAGCCCGCACCAATCATATCAGCGCGTTACAATAACGATTACGGTGTAATCTTAACGTTGGGCTACGCTTATACAAAACAAGGGTTCCGCAAAAGCCCTTATGAGTGGCGTCAGGAAATTTTAGGCAGCTATGCATTCGGCCGGCAGTCGTTCAGGTTTAATTATAATGCTGATTTTAAAGGACTCATCGGTAACAACGATTTATTAATTAAAGTCACCTCGCGCGGTCCGCATAACATCAGTAACTTTTTTGGCGTAGGTAACAATACCTTCTTCAAAAATGATGACGACGATGATAAGGACATGAGCCGTATACAGTTTTTCCGTAACCGGTATGATTTTGTTTACGGTGATGCCCGTTTAGCACATACCTATGGTGAGGTTAAATTGAGCGGTGGTATTACCGGGCAGTTTTATTACGCTAACGGCTCCGAAAACTCAAACCGCTACCTGGCCATTTATGATGCGCAAAACCCCGATGAAAAGGTATTTGACAGTAAGGTATATGCCGGTTTAGTTACAGGTGCCGAGGTAGATACCCGAGACAACCAGGTAGTAACCACCAAAGGTATATACTGGAATACTACGCTTTCAGGTTTGCAGCAAATTAACGGGCAAAACCGCCGTTATGGCCAGTTGCAAAGCGAATTTAGTTTTTATTTAAATCCCGACCGGGATTCTGTTTTTGTACTGGCAGCCCGTTTTGGCGGAGGGACCACCTTTGGTAAAGCAGATTATTTTCAGCAGTTAAAATTGGGTGGTACCGATAACCTGCGCGGTTACCGTACCTGGCGTTTTACCGGTAAAAGCATGTTATATAATAACATCGAAGCCAGGTTAAAATTGTTTGACTTTAATGCCTACGTGTTTCCGGGTACCTTCGGTATTATCGGCTTTAATGATGTGGGCCGGGTTTGGACACCGGGCGAGTCATCCTCTAAATGGCACGATGGTTACGGCGGAGGTATCTTTATATTACCCGCAGATTTATTTCTGATTCAGGCTACTTACGGGCGGTCTACCGAAGGGCATTTTGTATACGTGAATCTGGGATATCGCTTTTAGAGAAGAACAGAACTTAAAGAAAAAATATAGTAGCCGGTGTAACCTCAGGTTTATATCGGCTTAACTGTCTAAAGGCTTTAATTGCAGGCAGTTGTTCACCGTATCAATTAGTTCGGTTAAATCAAAGGGCTTGGCAATTACGGCATCACAACCAAAGCAAAAAAAGTCGGTTTTGTTGGTGTAAGCAGAAAAAATGATAACCGGAATTTTATGTAATTGCTGATGCGATTTAATTCTGCGGCAAATTTCACCCCCGTTGTCGTCCATTAGTTTGTAGTCGAGAATGATAAGATCAGGTCGGTAATCTTCGGCTACTGTAACAATATTTTTGCTATCGGAGGTGCTATTTACTTCAAAATGCTCATAGGTAAGCACCTCATGAACCACTTCGAGTATGTCCATGTTATCATCCAACACCAAAATTTTTTTGAGCATAAATTAATTAATAGCTAAGGGAGCCGGATATGCTGAATATAAATTGCAGTTTGACAGCTGAGCTTTAATAAAACAAACGCTGTTTAACACCGGCTTAAACAAATATAATAAAATACTCTACAAAACAAATAGAGTGTTGCCTTGGGTTTACCCGTTTAAGTAAACCTTTTAAGATTAAACGGGAAGTTTATTATTCTATTTTAACAAGCAACCGCTAAGATTTAGCGGAACGCTCATGAATTTAGATTGATAGGAAATAAAGTTAATGTTTAAGCTCAGCAATTAAGCTTCGGCCAGTTTACAGGCGAGCATTTCAATCTTGTTGATAAGCTCCTGCATGTCAAACGGCTTGGCTAAAAAATCGTCGGCACCGGCTTCGAAGGCAGAAGCGCTGATATCTTTACTGGCAGAAATCATCAGTATGGGTATCTGGCGCGTTGCATCCTGCAGTTTAAGCTGTCTGCAAATATCACGGCCATCACAAGCTGGCATCCAGATGTCTAAAAGCAAAACGTCGGGGTATTGGTCTGGCTGTATCACCAGTAAATCAGTGGCATTATAGGTCGAAGAAACTTCGTACCCATGAAAATCCAAAATCATCTCTACCGCGTCAACAATCCCCGGATCGTCGTCGGCTATCATTATTCTCTTTGGCATGTTATCTGGTAGGTGATAACAAACATATAAAAATCTTAACTATTTTGAAATAAAAGTTAAAATAATGTAAATTTCTCTAAGGGCTACACTTTCAAGCCAGAGGAATAAATAAGAGTTGAAGCGATTTGTATCAGAACAGTGATTGCTGAATCACCTGCATCTGGGGCCTATGGTTGCGTACAATTACTTCAGTAACACCGTTATGTTTGATGGCATACACCGGTGTTTCTTCATAACGCGAAGCAACAATAACCTGGGTTGAACCCGCATGTGGCGTAAACATGTTACGGGCCAGTTCAGGGCAGTTGTTATCTTTTGATAAATGCGCCAGCAGCAAATGGCTCATATAATCCGGTTTGTGCGTTATAAAAAGCTCGAGGGCCTGCCGGTTAGAGAGGTGCCCGTAGCCTCCGCTGATGCGGCGTTTCAGATGGTACGGGTAGTTGCCTTGTGACAGCATTTTCTCATCATAATTAGCTTCTAAAAAAGCCGCATGGCATTGCTTAAAATGGCTGACCAGGTTTTCGCATGGGCAGCCAATATCAGTAAACACGCCCACTTTTATATTTTGGCAACTAATAATGAAGCTATGCGGCTCGGCAGCATCATGAAACTTGGGGAAAGCCGTGATGGTTAGCTCACCAATTTGCACCGGCTCATAACCCCGCAACGGTTTAACCAGGTGACTTTCTAACAATAAACGTCCGTTTTTAAGTGTGCTGGGCGTAATGTAAACCGGTAACTGGTACTTTTTGGCAATTAGTGGTAAGCCTTTAATATGGTCCGAATGTTCGTGCGATATAAAAATGGCTTTAACCTTTTGCATAGAAAGGCCCAATCGTAGCATGCGTTTTTCGGTTTCGCGGCACGATAAACCCACGTCAACCAGCACAGCCTCACGCTGGTTACCAACATAGTAACAGTTGCCATTGCTGCCCGAATTGAGTGAGGTAATGAATAACGCCATAGAAGGGTACAAAGTAACCGGTTTTCAATCAATATTACTTAATGATTAATTAAATATATTTCTGAAGGGCGTTTGTGCCTGTCAAATTTTACTTTGTCAGGTTTATAACGTTTTGCAAATAATTCAGTCAATTTGCAGCAACTAAATCACTAACCCATGTATCGCGACATTCAGGATTTTATTACCGACTGGCAGCACGAGTCGGCTAACACCGTAAAGATATTTTCGGGCATTACCGAAGAAACCAAAGCCGTAAAAATCAATCCCAACATCCGCAGCCTGGAACGCCTGGCCTGGCACATCATCGAAACCATTACCGAGATGGGAACCAAGGCCGGTTTATTTGACGAAAATCCTTTAGAGCATCAAGCAGCCCCGGCAACCATTGCAGAACTAACTGCCGTCTACAAGCTATATAGCCAACGTTTAACCGAAGCTGTACAGCAACGCTGGACTAACGAAAATCTGACCGAAGAAGTGCCTATGTATGGCGAAAATTGGAGTAAAGGCACCGTTTTGTCTGTCTTGATTTCGCATGAGGCACATCACCGCAGCCAGATGACTATCATTATGCGCATGGTAGGTTTGCCGGTACCGGGTTTGTATGGCCCGTCGCAAGAGGAGTGGGCAGCTATGGGCATGCCAGCTATGCGATAGCAAACTTTTTAAAAGCCGGCGTGTCTGTAAATATTCAAAACATACAGATATGGAAACTTTTGAAGTAGCCGTGGGGCAAAGCCAGCGGCAGTTACGCATACAGCCGCAGGCTGACAATAATGTATTTAAAGTTTATGCCGTTGACCCGGCTTTAGACTGGATTGACCACGGGCAAGCCCGTTCTATTGACATACCTGAAGACGGCTTACTGGGTACTATTACTGTACGCAGCGAACGCGATTTTGACTTTGATGGCGTGGCCGCTTTTTCGGGTAACGAAGTGCTGGGTATAGCCGCACAAATTGTAAGGCATCCGTCTTACCAGCAATCATAATTTGAGCAGGATAGTTAATCGCACCTTAACCGGTTAACTATCCTGTACTTAACTGGTTGACTTTACAAATGATTGGTGTAAGTATTTATATTTACCGCTAAGCCAATTCACTAATCGGTTAAGTATGAAACTTAAGGAATTTATTTGCCTCAGCACTTTTTTGTTTTGGGGTACACAAACCATATGGGCTCAAAAAACAGCTGTTAAGTCCGCAAAAAAGCCTAACATTATCATCATTTTGGCCGATGATATGGGTTACTCTGATATTGGCTGTTTCGGCTCCATCACCCAAACACCTAACCTGGACAGCATGGCCAAAACAGGGCTGGTGATGACGCAGTTTTACAATGCCTCCCGCTGTTGCCCATCGCGGGCATCGTTGCTCACCGGTTTGTATCAGCATCAGGCCGGGGTGGGCGATATGGTAAACACCCGTAAAGAACCTGCTTACCAAGGCTACTTAAATAATAATTGTGTAACCATAGCCGAGGCACTCAAAGGTAGTGGCTACAATACCTATATGGCCGGTAAATGGCATGTGGGCACCGCACAAGAACACTGGCCGGTTAAACGCGGGTTCGACCATTATTTTGGTTTGATTGATGGCGCAGGCAGCTATTTCAGGCCGACGCACCCGTACCGGCCTAACCAGCATTTAACCGTAGCCCTGGATGACCAGCCTTACACGCCCGGCGATAACTTTTATGCTACTGATGCCTATGCAGGGTATGCCGTAAAATACATTAAGGATAACAAAGCCACCGGTAAGCCTTTCTTTTTATACATGGCTTTTACCGCGCCGCACTGGCCGCTCAATGCCCTGCCCGAAGATATTGCCAAGTACAAAGGCAAGTTTATGGCAGGTTGGGATAAACTGCGTGAAGCACGTTTTAACCGAATGAAGCAGTTGGGTATCATCAACAGCACCACGCAGCTTTCGCCTCGTGATAAAAATGTGCCCGACTGGAACTCCCTAACCGAACAGGAAAAGCAAAACTGGGATGATAAAATGGCCACTTACTCGGCCATGATTGACCGTATGGACCAGAACATTGGCCGCATACGCCAGGCACTCAAAGAAACCGGGCAGGACCAGAATACCGTCATCATGTTTTTGTCGGATAACGGCGCCAGCAGCGAGAGCATCAAAGGCAACGGTTTTACACCCGAGATGATTGTTGCCAATTTAAAGCCGGCCAGCGACCCGTCGTCGTTTACGGCTTACGGCTTTACCGGGGCTAATGTTAGTAATACACCATTAACCTTATTTAAGCACTGGGTATATGAGGGGGGTATAGCTACGCCGTTTATTGTAAGTTACCCTGCCGTCATCAAAACGCACAAAAAAAGCGAACAGCCCGGCCATATTGTGGATTTGATGGCAACATGCCTTGATTTAGCCGGCACGCAGTATCCTAAAACTTATCATAACAATACCATAAAGCCTACCGAGGGCATAAGCTTACTACCGTTGATACAAGGTAAAACCTGGAAAGGGCACAACGCCTTATTTTTTGAGCACGAAGGTAACCGCGCGGTAAGGCAGGGCGAATGGAAACTCGTATCAGAATATCCGGGTAATCAATGGCATTTGTATAACATTGTTCAGGACCGTTCTGAAACTAATGATTTGGCCGCGCAAAATCCGGAAAAGGTGAAAGCATTGACCGAGTTATATAACCAATGGGCCAATCGTATAGGCGTAATCCCGTTTGAAAAGCTGGATAAGCGCAAAGGCGATGAATTTTAGTAAGTAAGAACGACACTGCATTATAAAACAGCGGCAGCATGATGAATAATTGTGCTGCCGTTTTTAGTAGTTGAACTTATGCTTGACAGACTGACGAGTCAAGCATCCAAATAAAAATAAAACAAACTTTCAAAAACTTTTGAAAGTTTGAAAAGTTAGTTATACATTTGGATATGGAATTAGCAGAGGGTAAACAAAAGTTTATTGAAGCCTGGGGCAAGCTGGGGTCGGAGTGGGGGATTAACCGCACCATGGCCCAAGTACACGCCTTGCTGCTGATATCGCCTGTAGCCATGACCACCGAAGAAATTATGGAAGCGTTAAGCATTTCTCGCGGTAATGCTAACATGACCCTGCGCGATTTAATTGGCTGGGGCTTGATTGAAAAGCAGCATAAAGCCGGTGAGCGTAAAGAATATTTTTATGCCGAAAAAGATACCTGGGCTATTGCACGCCAGGTAGCACAAGAGCGTAAAAAACGCGAGCTGGACCCGGTCATTAAAATATTGAACGAGCTGACCAGCGTAAAAGGGGATGAGAAAGACCCGGAATATAAAACTTTTAAAACATCGGTTACTAACATCAATAAACTGGCTAAAAACGTAAATAAGACTTTAGATACGATGCTGAAAGCCGAAGAAAACTGGTTTTGGAGTTCTATTTTTAAAATATTCAAGTAAGAATATTTTTTTGCCTATAAATTTCAATAATTACTGAAAATTCAATACATATTATATTAACTTAAAATCAAATTATCATGAACTACTTCATCTTAACCTACGCAATTTATTTAATGGTAAGCATTGCTTTAACCGTTTGGGTAGCCAAAGTTTTGTTTAACAACGGCCGCATTTTCCTGGTCGATATTTTTCATGGCAATGCACCCCTGGCCGATTCTGTTAACCGGTTGTTACTGGTCGGTTTCTATCTCATCAATATCGGATACATCAGTTTAGCGCTGAAAGAAAGTGGGTTAATTACCGATGCTCGTGTGGTGGTAGAAGTGCTGAGTTTTAAATTGGGCTGCATCATCTTAATACTGGGCGCTATGCACTTTATTAATCTTACCATCTTTTTTAAACTACGTAACCGCGCTCAGCAAGTTAAACAGTAAACGTCACAAGTTCGGCACACTCGTGCTCAACTGCTACTTATTCCTTAAACTCAATTTTGGTCATCATGAAAACCTTACAAAATCACGTCATTTTTTACGATGCCGAATGCCCGATGTGCAAATTGTACACGCAGGCTTTTGTAAATACGCACATGCTCGATGCCGCAGGCAGGGCAAGTTACCAGCAAATGCCCGACGAAGTTTGCCCAATGATAGACAGGCAACGCGCCGTAAATGAAATTGCCCTGATTAATACCCAAACAGGAGAGGTAACGTACGGGGTAGAAAGTTTATTAAAAGTGATTACGCATAGCGTGCCGGTTATAAAACCCATCTTTAACAACAAGCCAGTACTATGGTTGCTGCAAAAAGCTTACAACTTTATATCCTACAATCGCCGCGTCATTGTACCGGGCACTAACATGGAGGGCAATGATTTACAACCATCATTCCGGTTAAGTTACCGTCTGTTGTATTTGCTAATCACCTGGTTGATAGTCGGTGCCATACTTACTCGTTATACTGATTTTTTAATAGGTGTAGTGCCGGCCTTCAACGCGTACCGCGAGTACCTCATTTGCGGCGGACAAATCCTGTTTCAAGGTTTAGTGGTGGCCTTTTACGCACCAGCCCAAAAGTGGGACTACTTAGGCAACATGATGACCGTGTCGCTGGCAGGCGCGTTACTCTTACTGCCTGTAATATGGTTGGCTAAGATTTTGGCCTTCTCGGCCATAGCTTGTACCCTTGTATTCATGGCAATTGCCGGGCTAATGTTTTTAGAACATGTGCGCCGTACCAAGCTGCTTCGTTTAGGCTGGGTACTTACCATAAGCTGAGTAATCTACAGCCTACTGATTCTCATCGTCATCATTTAAACCAAACACAATCATGATACCATATCAAAAAGTTGTATTAGCCGGCGGCAACGGCTATCTGGGCAAGGTATTGGCTAGTCATTACAAAAACATATGCCATCAAGTAGTTATTTTGAGTCGCAAACCAGCCGCTACAGTGGGTAATATATCTACAGTATTGTGGGACGGTAAAAGCGAGGGTAGTTGGGAGCGGGTGCTGGACGGGGCCGATATGCTCATCAATCTATGCGGAAAAAATGTAAACTGCAGATATACTGAACAAAATAAGAAAGCGATTCTCCAATCTCGCCTTGTTCCAACCGCTTTGTTAGGCAGGGCAATAGGTAAGCTTGCGCATCCGCCCAAATTATGGATTAACGTTACTTCTGCCACCATATACCGCCATGCCGAAGACCACGCCCAGGATGAGTTGACCGGTGAAATTGGCCAAGGTTTTTCGGTAGATGTATGTCAGCAGTGGGAGCAAACTTTTTTTGAAGTACAAACGCCCGGCACCCGTAAAGTGGCCCTGCGTATGGGCATTGTACTGGGTCGCAGTGATGGCGTATTTCCGCGGTTGCTTAACCTGGTTAATCTGGGGCTCGGCGGTAAACAAGGCAACGGGCAGCAGCAGGTATCATGGATACACGAACTGGATGTGGCGTTGATTACCGAGTGGCTGCTACAACACCCCGAGATGAACGGCATGATAAATTGTACTGCACCAAAGGTGGTAAACAATACCAATTTAATGCATACCATCCGTAAGCAGTATGGTATGCCTTTCGGTTTGCCATCACCTAAATGGTTACTCGAAATAGGTGCGCGGCTTATTGGTACCGAAACCGAACTGATTTTAAAAAGCCGCTGGGTA
>CAJYSL010000432.1 GCA_913777515.1 uncultured Mucilaginibacter sp. | reverse complement strand
TTTTCTTCAAGATGACTTTCAAAAATAGGCAGTAATGTCTCTATTGAGGCCTCATCTTCGTCTAAATGAGCAGCTAACGGCTGGAGCTCTCCTTTATCTAGTATCGCCGCACCGAATGGATAAAAATCATGCATCTCAGTCAGAAAAAGTTCAATATTACGTTTAATATAATTGGTGATGGTGTCGTAATCGGCAGGCTGGGTTAACATAAATCAAGTTTAAACAAATAATGCAATTTTACTTACACCCCTGATGAGTGCGACCCCTAAAATATGCAAAAAGCTTAAATGCTTGCCTAATGTAAATTAAGGCGTGTCTTCAAACCAACTTGCTTTATTCTCCGTTAGTTGATTTATATTTAAGTTACAAATAACTATCTTATGAATACAGAAAAAGCCATTTTGGCGGGCGGATGTTTTTGGGGAGTGGAGGAATTGTTCAGGCATTTACCAGGCGTAAAACACACTGTAGTGGGTTACACCGGCGGAGATGTGCCCAACGCCACTTACCGCAACCATGGCACCCACGCCGAAGGTATAGAAATTGAATTTGACCCGGCGCAGCTATCGTACCGTAAACTGTTGGAGTACTTTTTCCAGATACATGACCCGAGTACGGTTAACCGCCAGGGAAATGACAGGGGCACCTCATACCGTTCTGCTATTTTTTATTTAAACGATGAGCAGCGTGATACGGCCAAAGAATTAATTGCCGAGATTGATGCCTCGGGCAAATGGCCCGGCAAAGTAGTCACTGAAGTGGTACCCGCCGGAGATTTTTGGGTAGCCGAAGAAGACCACCAGGATTATCTACAGAAATATCCTTACGGTTATACGTGCCATTACGAAAGACCGGAATGGACGCTGAGCTAAAATTGCTCTTCAAAAACTTAAAAATCAAACGATGCCTGTTTTATGTTGCAGGCACCGTTTGATTTTTAGTAGGATTGTTATTGTAAGTGCTTTACACTATTTTACCCGTGTCCACACCTGCGATTTACCGAACAAGGATATGCCTTTGTAGCCTCTCACTTTCAAAGTGCCATCATCGTTTAATTTAAGATAACAGTCGTAGGTCTTTTTGCCTTTAGGGTCGTAAATGATGCCATCCCAACGGTTATCGCCCGAAAATTTAAAGTCGCGCAAAATATTGATACCCAAAAATCCGGTGGGTAAACTTAATCTGGCGGTTTGGCCAATACTTACTTCTGCGTTGCTTAAACGACCATAGTAGTAAACACTGTCTTGCCGGTTAATCGTGATACGGGCTTTTTGGTCGTCGGTTTGCCAAACGCCGATAATAGCATCGCCCGGAGTATCAAGTCGATTAACGTTGGTGATAGTTTGTGCTTTACCGGCTACGGCGGTTATGGTTAATACCAGCATCAGTAAGTAGTTTCTCATCTGTTTCTTATTTGTTGTTTCAGATAAGGGTTAAATGCCGGTATAGTTTCGCTAAAAGCAACACCCAAATGTTGTAATTTAATATGATGAATTTGTTTATGATAAAGTATTTGCCTGCCTTATAATCAACAAAGTAAAAGATTTAAATAAACAAAAACACCCTGAATGTGAAGTATTAGGCATACCTTAATTCAGGGTGTTTTTATAAATAAAAGATTAGGCGATTTGACCGCTACATTTAAAGCAGCAAAGCCTTAACTACTTTACAATTTTGTCGGCTAAGCCTTTAAAAAAGCCTTTAGATACGCCGGTTTTATTGCTTAAATATTCTGATGATAAATCTTTGGCTTTATCTTTAAACTGGTGTTTAACGGCTTCCTGGGTTTCTTTACCCTGGTCGGTTAAAAACAAGTAAGCTAATGCACCAAGTGCAACGGCTGATACAGCAACAGTAAATATTACGGCTGAGTTGTCCTTTTTTTCGAATGGATTTTTCATAGTACTAGATATTTGGCTGTTTAACAGGGCCTGTACACTAATGTTTTTCATCAAAACGTATAAATGCTTGCTTGCCTACATTTTTTCAAACAAAAAAGTGATAGGACGCAAAATGTCGGGTGTTTGCATATACGCTTAGCGTCTTAATGCTCTCATGAACTCCAACATTTTGTTACTACCATAGTTGGCTATACCCTCGTGCCGATACACTAACCTGCCTTTGCGGTCAAAAATAACTGTAAGCGGAATACCGCTGCCGGACAACACCGGTGGAAGATTACCGGTGTCCTGATGCAAAGGTAAGTGCCACTCATGTTGACTCAGAAAAGAACTGGACTTTGCAAGTCGACCATCAACATCGACGGTGATAAAAACTACAGTGGTGTCGTTTTTAAATTGCTCGTACAATTGATTGATGCTTGGCATTTCTGCCAGGCAGGGAGGGCACCAGGTAGCCCAAAAATTGATGAAAACAACCTTACCTTGCAAGTCTGCCAGTTTTAATGCTTTTCCCGTTCCGTCTAAAAAAGTAACGTCGGGTAAATTAGTATAGGCTGATGCTTTTTGCACCATACTCACGTCCGGTTGAAAAAATCCAACAGTCATCAGCGCCCTGATGAGCGTTGCCTTTGCCCAGGGATTAAAGAGCAGCAACAGGATTACGCCGATGTAAACTACATTTAGGATGTTTTTTGATGTAAATACACTGCCACGTTTTTTAGCCTGCATAATAAACTTAAAAAAAATATATAGGCTGCAAAAGACGGCAATCATATTCATATTGGCTGCCGTTTTTCTTCATTTTATTATTTCCCGCCGTTCAAAATAACTGGCTGACCGTTGACCACAACATTGTTCGTTGTCAATGCTTTAAGCTTCTCAGTACTTGCATCAGTCACTTTGATGTCGGCATTTTTAAGGGTGATGGTACCCAAGTCTGTATTGGGCGTACCGGTAATTTGGCCCAAGGTTTTACCGGTACCTTTTACATTGGTAAGGGTTACATTGCGTATTACTGAATGCGGAGGCTGCTGTCCTTTTAAATCAAAATATTGCGTCCAGGGCGATACATTAAAAAGCGTTGCTGTTCCCTCCATGATAATGTCGGTCAAGCTGATGTTTTCATATTGCTGTGGCGTGTCGGGTCGTAATTTTAGCCGTATTACGTTTACATTGCGGGCTGTACAGCGTTCAACTTTTACGTTATGCACAATGGTGGCCTCGCTGCCGCAGGTCATGATGCCGCCTCCTGACTCGAATACGCAATCATGAATATAAATACGCTCTACCGGTGGGCTATCCTTATCCTGCATGGCAAACGGACCCTTGCTGCCTTTCAAGGCAATATCATCATCGCCGGTCGAGAAAAAACAGTTGCCAATTTCAACGTCCTGCGAGCTATCAACGTCAATACCGTCTGAGCTGGGCGCATGGTCGTCAGGCACCTTACCGCCCGGAGCCTCAAAGCGGCAGCCATCTACCTTTACCTGCTGGTCGCGATACAGGTGTAGGTTCCAAAACCCGGAATTTAAAAAGGTAATGCCGCTTATTAAGACATCTTTGGAATTTTGAATAAAAGCCAATCGCGGGCGTTCCACACTCAGGTTGGTTGTGGTACGGTCGGCCGAGCGGCGGTTGTAAAACTCCATCCAAAATGGTTTGCCGTTGCCGTCCAGCGTGCCCTTGCCGGTTATGCGCAGGTGGTCGGCCTTGTCGGCATTGAGCAATGCTGCTCGCCACGGCTCAAAATGGCCTTCAATACGGGTCATGGCTTTGGGGTAATCCTCAATATTGGTTGAGCCTTTCAATACGGAACCTTCCTGCAGTTCAATGTTTACTTTTGGTTTGATGTAAAGCGCGCCGCTCAAAAAAATGCCTTTAGGGATAATTACCGTTCCGCCGCCCTTCTGAGCACATTCATCAATGGTAGCTTGTATGGCTTTAGTATTCAAAGTAGTGCCATCAGCCACGGCACCGCGTTCGGTTATGTTATAACGCTTCTCTTTAGTGATGGCTTGCACGTTTGCTGACAGCAAAAGCAGCAATAAGGCCGGGAAGTATTTTTTCATTAATGAGTTTACAAATGGGTTGCGGGCTAACCTACAAAACATTTGTTGTAATGGTATCCTGCTGTATCCTGTAAATTTAGAACAGCAATTCCTTTACTCCACATTTAAACTTATATCATCAGTAATCACTTAATCGAAAAAAAAGATAATAAAGCCTGTCATCGTCAGCATGAACAGCAAGATGATAATGAATAGTATGCCGTACTGATAGATATTGTGATTAGTTTCAGGAAAATTCATAACGTATCTTATAATATGTTTTACTAATTTAAAACTTATACGTTTAAAAATTGTGAATGTTAAGAAATTTAGTTTCCTAACATTTACAGTTTTGTCTGGAATGCAAAAACATACAGCTGGCGCGTGCTTGTAAATAAGCTTGATCCGATTCTGGTTCAATAGTTGATGCTATGTTGTTTTTCATTGCCTGCGTCGGTAATATCATTTGCCAGTTTTATTAGATGTTGCAACTTATTTTAAGTATACTGTCGGCCTTGTCAATCTTTATTATTTTTTAAGCACTTATGTCATTGCAAACTGCTGGTCAAGCTAATAAAAATTCGAAGTACAACGTATACATCGTTGCCTGGGTTATTGGTCTGTTGTTTTATTTTGTAGAGTATGCCGTGCGTTCGTCGCCGTCGGTAATGATGCCAGAGATGGCCGGTTTTTTCGGGACAAGTACGGTAGGCATGAGTGCTATGGTGGGCACGTATTACTATACCTATTCGGTAACCAGCTTAATAGCAGGCATCGCTTTAGATAAGGCCGGTGCTAAGTATGCCGTATCTATCGGTATTTTCATTTTGGCTTTGGGTTGCCTGTTGTTCGCCGTTTCAAATATTTTTACCGGCAACGTTGCGCGTATGCTGCAAGGTGCCGGCTCGGCATTTGCCTTTCTGGGATGTGTATACCTGGCATCCAAAGGTTTTCGCCACGGTTGTTGGCAACCGCCATTGGTTTCACGCAGTGCCTGGGCATGCTGGGCGGCACGGCCGGGCAATGGGCGGTTGGTCCGATGATTCACGGCGGACTAAGCTTGCAAGCTTACTGGATTGGTGCTGGTGTTATTAGTTTACTCCTTTGTGTTTGGCTGTTTGTGATTACGCCGAAAGAGCAAGTAGCTAACCAAAAAGCTGTACCAAATGGCAATTTGCTGCAGCCTTACAAAATCGTGTTCAGCAATGTGCAATCTTACCTTTGCGGATTAGTGTCGGGGTTATTATTTGCGCCAACTACTGTGTTTATCATGATTTGGGGCGTATTGTTCTTTCAGCACGACCGTGGTTTCAGCTATTCACAAGCTACGGTGATAAGCGCTATGGTGCCCATGGGGTGGGTGATAGGCTGCCCTTTGTTAGGTTGGTTGTCAGATTTGTGTGGCAGCCGCAAAATGGTCATTTTGGGTGGCTGTACGCTGATGATTGTTAGCTTGTTGCAATTGCTTTATCTACCTTCGCTCATACCGGCGCATTTGAGCATGTTGTTCATGGGTGTTGGTTCCGGCGCGGCTATGATTCCGTACAGTATCATTAAAGAAGTAAATCCTGATGAAGTGAAGGGAAGCGCCACAGGTGCCATTAACTTTATTACGTTTGGTGTTACGTCATTACTAGGGCCTTTATTTGCGTCGCGCTTTGGCAAAACGCTTAATACCACAACTAATCATGCAGCTCATTTTAATGCAACTGGATTATTCTTGATAGCGCTGATTGCCGCAGCGATGATAATTACATTATTCCTGAAAGAAAAGCGGATGCAGGCCGTTTCATAGAATCCTTAGCAAACAGGACTTGTTCTAATCGAGCTTATTAATCAAACCATCGCTTCTGCCAAGGGGTATCACCCACGCTATATGGTTGCCCTAACTGCGGTATGGTAACAGGGATGTGAAGCGCCCCGGCGGCAGGCAACAAACGTTTAACCGATTCGTTCCAGGGATGATTGGATTCGGCAAATTTGCCCCAATGCACCGGCAGTATCATTCGTGCGCCGACGTCGGCAGCCGCTTGTGCCGATTGTTCCGGAAACATGTGATTGCGCGGCCATAGCTTGTTGTATTGCCCGCATTCCATCACTGCCAGGTCAAATGGCCCGTATTGATGCCCAATTTGTTTGTAATGCCGCCCGTAGCCACTGTCACCACTATAAAATATTTTATAACCATCAGCTTGTATTACGAACGAACCCCAAAGCGTTTTTTGTTTCGAGAACAAACGGCCCGACTCATGACGACTGGGCGTTACCGTGATTCTCAATCCCATAGGTAATTGGTAAGATTGATGCCAGTTCAACTCATGCACCTGGTTAGCTGGGTAACCCCAGTATCTAAAATGCGAACCAATGCCCATAGGTACGATTATGTCTTTGACTTTGCCTCGCAACTGCCTTATGGTTTCATAATCCAGATGGTCGTAATGGTCGTGTGAAATCAGCAAAACGTCAATAGGGGGCAGGTCGCTTACCTTACACACTTCGCTGCCATCAAAAGCTTTCACAAACCACGAAGTTGGCCCGGCGTAACCACTAAAATCCGGGTCTACTAAAATATTGGCCGTTGGCGTTTTGATGAGAAAGGTTGAATGACCAAACCAAATAACCATAGGTTTATTGTAGTTAATTTTCAAATCTGTTTTAACAACCGGCAAGGGGCGGGAAGGCCTTACATTAGCAGGCCGGTCTCGCATGGTTTTCAATAGTTTGGTCCAGCTTACTTTCTTAAAATCTACACCCGAACTATCAATGTTTTGAAACTTACCTTCAGAATAATTCGGTAGTTTTTTGATGGCTTTTAAATGATCACCTGACGGATTGTGCCCGGTCGATTGGTATGCTGCGCAGCTGTTCAGGACGACGCTTAATGCTATAAATCCATACAAAATGATTTTCATATTTTGACGCCGATTTTTCATAAGTGTTTAAAAGTAAGTAATGCGATTTCAAATTCCACTGTATTATTTATACACTAATCTCATTCTAATAAGGTTCTAAGAAAAAAGCCGGATTGTCTTTTTACAGACAATCCGGCCTTTCACATATTGTTATGCAATAATTATTTAGCATTCACCACATAAATACCACCAGCTTTGGTAGCAAACGTAGTTAAATAATCGCCTTGTGCAGATTTCACTGACTTTACGTTTATGCCTTTCACCGTAATAGGCTCCGTAGTACGTACTACGCATTTACTGCCCTTGGCTGAAGTAATAGTGGCCGACTGCAACTTGCCGTCTTTCCAGTCCATATCAACCGTAAATGCGCCGCGTGCTTTCAGCCCTTTTACATTACCGGTTGCCCAAGCGTCTGGTAAGGCTGGTAATAGATGCAGTTCGTCCAGGTGGCTTTGCAACAGCATTTCGGTCATGCCCGAAGTGGCGCCAAAATTACCGTCAATCTGGAACGGCGGATGTGCATCAAACAGGTTGGGGTAGAGGCCTCCGCCTTTGGATACGCTTAGGTCGCGCATTAAGTCGCGCACCAGCTTATAGGCGTGATTACCATCTAACAGGCGTGCCCAAAAGTTAATTTTCCAGGCCAGGCTCCAACCGGTACCCGCATCACCCCGCAATTCAAGGGTTTTACGGGCGGCGTTGGCAAACTCGGGCGTAAGCAATGGCGTTATTTCTCTTCCCGGATGTAAGCCGTACAAGTGGCTTACGTGGCGGTGGTGAGGGTCAACATCTTCCCAGTCTTTATACCACTCCTGCAGATTTCCTTTTTTGCCGATGTGCAATGGATACAATTTGGCCATTTTATCTTCCAGCATTTTTACAAATTGAGGGTCAGTGTTCAGCGCTTTGGCTGCTTCGATGCAATTGCGGAAATGGTCGCGGATGATAGACATATCCATCGTGGTAGCAATACTGGTATTGGCTTTTTTGCCCTTGTCATCGTAATAATCGTTCTCCGGCGAAAAAGATGGAGCCGTAACCAGGTACCCGTTTTTGTCGGTCACTAAAAAGTCTGACAAGAACTCCGCAGCGCCTTTCATAATAGGATACGCGTTTTTCAAAAATTGTTTGTCCTGAGTAAAGCGGTAATGCTCAAATAAATGCCGCGACAACCAAGGCGCAGCCATGTACCAGTTGGCCCATAGCGGGTCACCTCTTCCAATATCGCCAACGGCATTAGATGCAGCCCAGATATCCGAATTGTGGTGGGCAACCCATCCGCGCATATTATAGTATTGTTTTGCAGTTACCTTGCCTGTTACAGAAAGGTCGCGAATAAAATCAAACAATGGGTATTCCATCTCTTCCAGATTACTGATGGCAGCAGGCCAGTAGTTCATCTGGGTATTGATGTTGATGGTATAGTTAGAGCTCCATGGGGCACGCAGCTCTTTGTTCCAGATACCCTGCAGGTTGGCCGCTGGCCCGCCCGGCCGCGAAGCGCTGATGAGCAGGTAGCGCCCGTACTGATAAAACAAAGTTTCAAAACCAGGGTCTTTACTGCCGGTGCTAAAAGCCAGTAATCTTTCATTAGTTGGTAGCTTGTCGCCCGGAGTATCAGAGCCACCTAAATTAAACTTTACCCGGTTAAAAAAACGGGCATAATCTGCCGTATGTGCTGCCAGCAGGGCAGACCATGCACCACGACTTGCAGTTTGCATCATGTTGTTGCACAGACTCAACTCGTCTTTACCGTTGCTTACCGGACACTGGTCAAAACCGTTAAAACTTGTGGCTGCACAAATAAACAGCGTTACCTCATCGGCGTTGGTCACATTTAACCCATCGTTATCAGTACTGGTTTTGCCACCTTTGGTAATGGCTTTAACTTGAACCGCAGCACGCATACCGCGACAATTGGTGCTATCGTCGTACTTAATCGGCTCTTTGTTGTAACCAATGTAGTTAGGGTCAACTTGCGAAGGAGCTTTGGCTTTAAGTAACAAACCGTCGGAGCCATTAGCTGCAGCAGTATATCTTACCTGACTGCTTAATGCGGCTTTAAAGCTGATTTTACCGGGCTTACTTGCCGTTAAATGTATTATAATAGCTTTAGCCGGAAACGAAGCAATCATTTCGCGTTTGTAAGTAATACCATCTACCGTAAAGCTTACCGTGGCGATACTTTTATCAATGGTCAAATCGCGGGTGTAGTTTTCGTAAGTGCCGCTGCCAAGTTCCTGCTTCAGGCGTAAATCGGCCAGGGGCATGTATGATTGGGTGTATAAGCCCTGCAAACCTTTTACCTGTTTATTTGCTTCGGCATAGTCTTCGTTAGGTAGCAAAGCTCGTCGGGTTGCCGCTAAGGCTGCCGGGCCGTTGAGGTTAACATTAGTGCGGGCCGGACCGCCACTCCAAAACGATGATTCGTTTAATTGCAATAGTTCATCTGCCGGGTTACCAAAAATCATAGCTCCTACACGGCCGTTGCCTATAGGTAGAGCTTCCGTCCATTTTGCTGCTGGTTGTTTGTACCATAGCCTCATGTTGTTGCTGGTTTGTGCCAACAGCGCACCGCTACCGGTAGTCAAAATAATGCAAAGCGTGAGCAATGACTTCATTTTGGACCGGTAACTGATAAAAAGTTTAGTATACATATATCGGTTTGGTTAATACTCGCTATTACCCCTCAGCCCGCTACAATATCAATCCGGGTGCAATCCAGTTTAATTGTTAGTATAAAAATAAAAGGCTGAGCGTATGGATGTGGTAAAAGTAATGGTAGTTGATTTAAAAATGAAGTATAAACTAACTTTTCTTCGCATCCGCGATTAGTTGCAACAGAAGCTGTAATATAGCAAGAGCGTCTGACACAGTAGAAAACAAAAAGCCCGGCATTGCGCCAGGCTTTAAAAAATCAAAAAAATTGTATCGGCATGTACGTTTATATGACTATTTAAACAGTCCAAAGTTTAAAACCCGCTTTAAACGGGACTGTGACAAGGCATTTAAACGTTATAAAAAAGCTGCTTCAAAAATAAAGGCGCTTTTTAACTATTGATTCAAAATGCATCAAAAATACATTACGTGCCGATTTTTACAAATGCAACTCCATTTAGGAGTTGCATCATCAAATTAATCTCGGGTATTCAATAATTCAAAGTTATCAGGGACTCAAATATAAACGTTTAATTCAATTATAACAATTTTGTTACAAAAAAATAATTTTGTACAGAAGACAAGCAGGAGCTTTGCCTGATATCACCAGTTATATTTATATACAATTTTAATAACCACTCACTCATGAATATCACACCATCGCAAAGGCTGGAATTAATTGCTACCCTGAAAACACGTTTTGAGCGCAACCCAGACCGCCACAAAGGTATAAACTGGACTTATGTACAGACACGCTTGGATGGTGCAAAAGAT
>CAJYSL010000431.1 GCA_913777515.1 uncultured Mucilaginibacter sp. | reverse complement strand
AAACCGGCTTACAGCTTAATTCCTGAAAGTAAACTTTAATCATCTTTTAGTGATTTAGCCTGCCTTCTTGCCTCTGATTTTAAGTGTAAATATGACAGTTACAAAATTTACTTATTTAACCGCCGCCCTGTTAACGGCCTTCTCATTCAATTCATCAGCACAAAAAAGCTTACCCATCATCGTAAATGCTGATAAAGTAACCGCTAAAGTGCAACCTACGATGTGGGGCGTATTTTTTGAAGACATTAATATGGGTGCCGATGGCGGTATTTATGCCGAATTGGTCAAAAATCGCTCGTTTGAGTTTTACTCGCCGCTGATGGGCTGGTCGGTAAAAGGCAAAAAGATAAATGAGGGTGACGTACTGATTTTAAACCGTCAGCAAAATCCGATTACTAATCCTAACCCGCGCTTTTTAAGAGTCAACGTAAAAGACGCCAACAACCGCGAGGACTTCAGCTTAACCAACGAGGGTTTTCGTGGAATGGGTATCAAGAAAGGGTTGAATTACAATTTCTCGGTGATGTACCGTCAGGCAAAGCCCGGCGTTAAAATGCACCTGGAGTTGTTAGATGAGAAAGGTAATGTTATCGGCTCCACGGTATTTCAACCGACCCAAGGCGGCACCGAATGGCATAAGCAAGGGCTGAGCTTTGCCGCAAACACCACAGCGCCTAAGGGCAAGTTTGCCATTTGGATGGAAGGTGATGGCATAATTGACCTGGACATGATTTCGTTGTTTCCCGGCGATACCTGGAAACAGCGTCCGGGCGGTTTAAGGGCCGATATGGTGCAGTTACTGGCTGATATGAAACCAGGTTTCATTCGTTTTCCGGGTGGATGTATTGTAGAGGGCCGCGATTTGGCTACCCGCTATCCCTGGAAAAAAACTATTGGTCCGGTTGAAAACCGTGAACTGAACATCAACCGCTGGAATACCGAATTTAAACACCGTTTAACCGGCGATTACTTCCAGACGTATGGCCTGGGCTTTTTTGAATACTTCCAGTTAGCCGAAGATATCGGCGCCGAAGCGCTACCTATTTTAAATTGCGGTATGGCCTGCCAGTTTAATACAGCCGAGTTGGTGCCTTTAGACCAGCTGGGCCCATATGTGCAGGACGCGCTTGATTTGGTGCAGTTTGCCAATGGCGACGTTAATACCCCTTGGGGTAAAAAACGTGCCGAAATGGGTCACCCGGCTCCCTTTAACTTAAAAATGATGGGTGTTGGTAACGAAAACTGGGGACCGCAATACTTAGAGCGACTTAAAATATTTACGGATAGCCTGAAAGCCAAATACCCTGAAATTAAGCTGGTGAACAGCTCTGGTACCGATCCTAATGGCGCACGCTTCGACTTTTTGAATAATAACCTGCGTAAAAACAAAGCAGATATTATTGATGAGCATTATTACCGTTCGCCAGAGTGGTTTTTGAGTAACGCTACCCGTTATGACAGTTACGACCGCAATGGCTCTAAAGTGTTTGCCGGTGAGTATGCCGCACAAAGCAATGGCATAGCCAGCGAAAAAAATCAAAACAACTGGCAGTGCGCCCTTGCCGAAGCTGCGTTTATGACGGGTTTAGAGCGTAATGCCCAAGTAGTAAACATGGCCTCG
Source organism: uncultured Mucilaginibacter sp. (assembly GCA_913777515.1). Classification (GTDB taxonomy): domain Bacteria; phylum Bacteroidota; class Bacteroidia; order Sphingobacteriales; family Sphingobacteriaceae; genus Mucilaginibacter. Next base: position 10,976 of record CAJYSL010000431.1, on the reverse strand, counting down.
TACGCACCGCTGTTTGCCCATGCTGATGCCTGGCAGTGGACACCGGATATGATTTGGGTAGATAACCTGAATGTGTACGGTACGCCTAACTATTATGTACAAAAGTTATACTCTTTATATAAAGGTACTGACGTGGTTGATATAAAGGCTGGGAAGAAAATTGTAGCCGGTCAGGATAGCTTGTATGCATCGGCCGTAGTGGATAGCAAACACAACGAACTGATTGTAAAAATTGTGAATGCATCAGGTAAAGCACAAACCCGCAACATCCAGGTGCAGAGCCGCAAACAAATGCCTGCTACTGCTATATTAACCAGTATCAGTACAGATAACCTGAAAGCCATCAACTCTTTTGAAAACGCAGTAAATGTAAGTCCCAAAGATGAGCGGATTACGGTAAAAGGCAAAACGCTGGCCTTAGCTATTAAACCTTACTCATTTAACGTAGTGCGCTTACCATTGAGCAAGTAAGCACGTTCTACATATTGCTTTATAACACAACAGGCCTCCAAATTGGAGGCCTGTTGTGCTTAATTATTATCTATTACTGGTAATTTTGTTCCGGCTGTACCTTGCTGGTGGCTTTGGTTATAGCCTCATCAGTATATTGCTTGGCTTTTTCAATCCACTCCGGTGCTTTTTCATTCCAGTCATCAATGATTGATTTGCCATCTTCTACACGTTTTTTAGTAATGTGTTTTATGCCGTAGGCTGCCGCGGCGCCAAATACGGCCCATTTTAATAAGCTCATGATTTGTGATTTTTATATTGTTAATTCATTGTAATCTGATTATCAGGTACAAGTTTAGTGCCAAGCTTTTTCGTTTAAGATAGTAGCTGGACCGCTTATAATTGAAATAAACTGCTGATTATCATTATTTATGCTCGACAGATAAACCTATCCTGCACCATGCTGTTTACAAGTGTATGCGCCGCTTGCTGCAAAAATGGTTAAAACAACCTTTAATTAATATCGCCAACAAATACTCATCACGGCCCGATACCAAACGGGTACATGCAGCGCTGACCGATTTGTATAACTCTTTAATTACTAATCCTGGCAAGCGTGGCGTTATCATTTCGTTTGATGCGGCAACCGATAATTTTGTAATCCTGTCGGACCAGCACAAGGGGACCCGCAACAGTGCAGATGACTTTGCACTGTCTGAAAAAAATTACTTGGCCGCACTAAGCTATTATAACAAACAGCAATATCAATACATCAATTTAGGCGACAGTGAAGAGTTGTGGGAGAACGGCATCATCGGTGTAACTAAATACAACAAAGCTACCTTTGCTCATGAAGCGCAGTTTCTACAACGTGGTGCGTTTATCAAAGTATTTGGCAACCACGATTTGTACTGGGATAACGACCCGCTGGCTAAGGTAGTATTACAACAGATTTACGGGCAGCCGGTAAAAATATATGAAGGAGTAATTTTGCAAACCCGTGTTGCCGGTAAGCCTTTAGGCATTTATTTAACCCACGGTCACCAGGGAGATTTGCAAAGCGATGGCAACTGGTTTAGCAAGTGGTTTGTAGCCAATGTGTGGGGACCATTACAAGCGTACCTGGCTATTAACCCCAATACGCCGGCCACTAACGACCATTTAAAAACCATCCACAACGAAATTATGTACCAGTGGAGCAGCAGGCAAAATAATTTGCTGTTGATTACCGGGCACACGCATCAACCGGTATTCCGGTCGTTAACGCACCTGGAGCGTTTGTATATTGATTTGGAAAACGCCCAAAAGCAAGGCGACAAAATAAAAGTCGAACAATTGCAGCAACAAATCAGCAAGCATGTATTAAAGGGCGAGGTGCAGTTTACTTTTCCGGGTTACCGGCCTTCGTATTTTAACAGCGGCTGTTGCTGTTTTGATGATGGCGATATTACCGGCTTAGAAATTAGCAATGGTCAAATGCGACTGATTAAATGGGAGTACAGCGCAACCGGGGTATCCGAAAGAATAATACTCGACGAAAGTAGCCTGGAAGAAATTATGGTCGGATTGGCTCAAATACCGCAGTAAATGTTGGGCTGGGTATGATAAGTTATTAACTTTGCAGCAATACCATGAAAAAAGCTATTTACCATAGTCCGGTTACACCACCTTGAGTTAGTTTCTCTTCTGAGGGTAAAGCTGTTTGCTGTCTTATAAGCAGGCGGTGTCTGTCTTTGCTATTAATCATTTTACATCTTATTTTAACATACGCCTGGCATACTATTGCCTAACGCTATCATTTTATCTATTCTATTTCTTTCTACATGAATGCTGTTTTACGCCTTTTTGATTTTTCTCAAAAAGTAAATTATAAAAACGAGGTACTGGCGGGTCTAACCGTAGCCATGACGATGATGCCCGAATCCTTATCCTTTGCCATCCTGGCCGGTTTCCCGCCGTTAATGGGTTTGTATGCTGCCTTTATTATGGGGTTGGTTACAGCCGTATTGGGCGGCCGTCCCGGATTAATATCGGGCGGAGCCGGGGCTACCGTAGTGGTGCTGATAGCGCTGATGAAAACGCATGGCATTGAATACGTTTTTGCTGCCGTTGCGCTGGCCGGCGTAGTGCAGATTTTAGTCGGCATATTTAAGTTGGGTAAATTCATCAGGCTGGTGCCGCAGCCGGTGATGTATGGCTTTGTAAACGGTTTGGCTGTTATCATTTTTACAGCCCAATTGGAGCAGTTTAAAACGATAATCAACGGGCAAACGGTTTGGCTGAGTGGTCAGCCGCTGTTCATCATGGCCGGCTTAGTTGCTTTAACTATTGCCATTGTTGTTTTGTTGCCCAGGTTTACCAAGGCCGTTCCGCCATCACTGGTGGCCATTATTGTTGTGTTTTTGATAGTGCTGGGCTTTGGTATACCAACTAAGACCGTAAAAGATATTGCAGCGGTAAGCGGCGGTTTTCCGCCTTTTCATATCCCGGCCATACCCTTTAATTTGGAAACCCTGAAGGTTGTATTCCCTTATGCCCTGATTATGGCCGGCGTAGGTTTAACCGAAGGGTTGCTTACCTTAAACCTGGTTGACGAAATGACGGCTACCCGCGGCAACGGCAACCGCGAGTGCATAGCACAGGGAACGGCCAACATATTAAACGGTTTCTTTTCGGGGATGGGTGGTTGCCCCATGATTGCTCAAACGCTGGTTAACCTATCAGCAGGGGCCAGGGCCAGGTTATCGGGCATTGTGGCTGCGCTGACTATACTGCTCATTATTTTTGTGGGTGCACCGATAATTGAGCGGGTACCTATGGCTGCGCTTACCGGGGTAATGATTATGGTAGCCATCGGTACTTTTGAGTGGGCAAGTTTTCGCATTATTAACAAAATGCCCCGGCAGGATGTGTTTGTGGGCATACTGGTGGCACTAATTACCGTTTGGCTGCATAACCTGGCACTAGCGGTGCTGGTAGGCGTCATTATATCGGCATTGGTATTTGCCTGGGAGAGCGCCAAGCGCATACGCGCCCGCAAGTATGTTGATGCTGCCGGTGTAAAACACTATGAAATATACGGGCCGTTGTTCTTCGGCTCGGTTACAGCCTTTACCGAGAAGTTTGAGGTGAATGAAGACCCGCAGGAAGTCATCATTGATTTTAAGGATAGCCGGGTGGCAGATATGTCGGCTATTGAAGCCTTGAACAAACTAACGGAGAGATATCAAAAGGCCGGAAAAACGCTTCATCTAAAACATTTGAGTTCTGATTGCAGGCAGCTATTAAAAAATGCCGATGCGGTGATTGATGTAAATATTGTAGAAGACCCGGCCTATCATGTAGCTACGGATAAGAAGTTATAAAACATCAAAGGGCTATAAACAAAAAATGCCGTTGCAATGGTGCAACGGCATTTTTTATGGAGTAAAAGCTAATTAATTAGCTTGTTGTTTACGGATGATGTTTAACGCACCACCAGCTTTAAACCACTCAATTTGCTGAGCGTTGTAAGTATGATTAACCGGGAAAGAATCCTCAGTACCATCAGCATGGTGTAATACAACGGTTAACTGTTTGCCCGGAGCAAATTCGGTTAAGCCTAAAACGTCAATTCTGTCATCTTCCTGAACTTTGTCATAGTCTGCAGTATCAGCAAAGGTGATACCTAACATACCTTGTTTTTTCAGGTTGGTTTCGTGGATGCGGGCAAAAGATTTTACCAGGATAACACGAACACCTAAGTGACGGGGTTCCATAGCAGCGTGCTCACGTGATGAACCTTCGCCGTAGTTTTCGTCGCCTACTACGATAGTACCGATACCGTTGGCTTTATAATCGCGCTGGGTAGCCGGAACCGGACCGTATTCACCGGTCAGTTCGTTTTTAACGCTATCGGCAGTGTTGTTAAAGTAGTTGATAGCGCCAATCAGCATGTTGTTGCTGATGTTGTCTAAGTGACCGCGGAATTTTAACCACGGACCAGCCATCGAAATATGGTCGGTAGTACATTTACCTTTGGCTTTAATTAACAAGCGCAGGTCTTTCAAGTCTGTACCTTCCCAAGGTTTAAAAGGGTCCAGTAATTGTAAACGTGATGATTTAGGGTCAACAATTACCTGTACCTGGCTGCCATCTTCGGCAGGAGCCTGGTAACCGGCATCTTCAACCGCGAAACCTTTTACCGGTAACTCGATACCCAGTGGCTCGTCTAACTTAACTTGCTCACCGTTTTGGTTAGTTAAAGTATCAGTTAACGGGTTAAAGGTTAAATCACCTGCAATAGCAAAAGCAGTAACAATTTCCGGCGATGCTACGAATGCGTGAGTGTTAGGGTTACCATCCTGACGTTTAGCAAAGTTACGGTTAAACGAAGTGATGATAGAGTTTTTGCGGGTTGGGTCATCAGTATGACGTGCCCACTGACCAATACATGGTCCGCAAGCATTAGCCAATACTACACCACCAATTTGCTCAAAAGTATCTAAGTAACCATCGCGCTCTACCGTATAACGTACCAGTTCTGAACCTGGAGTTACGGTGTATTCAGCTTTAGTTTTAAGGTTTTTATCAGTTGCCTGTTTAGCAATAGATGCTGCACGGGTAATATCCTCGTAAGATGAGTTGGTACAAGAGCCAATCAAACCAACTTCTAACTCAGTTGGCCAGCCGTTTTCTTTAACTGCAGTAGCAAACTTAGAGATAGGCCAAGCCAAATCCGGAGTGAACGGACCGTTAACGTGTGGCTCTAATTCGCTCAGGTTAATTTCAATTACCTGGTCAAAGTATTGCTCAGGAGTAGCGTAAGCTTCAGCATCACCGGTTAAGTGCTCTTTAATAGCATTAGCCAGGTCAGCAATATCTTCGCGTTTAGTACCGCGCAGGTAAGCTTCTGCTTTTTCGTCGTAACCAAAAATAGAGGTAGTTGCACCAATCTCAGCACCCATGTTACAGATAGTACCTTTACCGGTAGCTGATAATGAACGTGCACCTTCACCAAAATATTCTACAATAGCGCCGGTACCACCTTTTACAGTTAAAATACCCGCTACTTTCAAAATAACGTCTTTAGCTGATGCCCAACCCGATAATTTACCGGTTAAATGAACACCAATCAGTTTAGGGAATTTAAGCTCCCAGGGTAAGCCAGCCATTACGTCGCAGGCATCAGCACCACCAACGCCAATAGCAATCATACCTAAACCACCCGCGTTAGGGGTATGCGAGTCGGTACCAATCATCATACCGCCCGGAAAAGCATAGTTTTCTAAAACTACCTGGTGGATAATACCTGCACCTGGTTTCCAGAAACCAATACCATATTTATCAGATACCGAAGCCAGGAAGTCATAAACTTCGCTGTTGATATCTTTAGCTGTATTCAAATCCTCGGTAGCGCCGATTTTTGCCTGAATCAAGTGGTCGCAATGTACAGTTGAGGGTACAGCCACTTGCGGACGGCCAGCTTGCATAAATTGCAATAAAGCCATTTGTGCCGTTGCATCCTGCATCGCTACGCGGTCTGGTGCAAAATCTACATAATCGGTACCACGCTGAAATGCTTGCTTTGCTTCGCCTTCAGACAAGTGAGAATACAGGATTTTTTCAGTTAAAGTTAAAGGTTTGCCGGTCGCTTGGCGGGCAGCTTCAATACGGCTGCTGAAGCGGTCGTACACCTTTTTAATCATATCTAAATCAAAAGCCATTTGATTGATTTTTAGGTAAAAAATGAACAATTCGCTGTTCAAAAACCCTTTGCAGGGCGAACGCCGCGAATGTACGAAATTTAACGCCCAAATAAGGTCGCTGTATTTTAGCAAATACTATTTAGATTTATTCTGAATAGTGTGATGCAAAGGGCGTTAATTATGATTTTGACGTCAAAAATCAATTTATAGAGGTAGGTAAAAGTGAAGGCAAATATTAGTTTTGCTGGTACAATATCCATGAACAAAGTACGCATTGCTCCTACGCCCAGCGGTTACCTGCACATTGGTAACGTACTTTCGTTTGCGTTAACTGCTGCATTAGCTGAGCGTGAGCAGGCCCGCATTTTACTGCGGATTGACGACATGGATCAGCAGCGGGCCAATGCCAATTATATACAGGATATTTTTGATACACTTAACTTTTTAGAACTGCCCTGGCACGAAGGCCCGCGTGATGTGCAGGAGTTTAATGCCGAGTGGTCGCAGGTGCATCGTATGCCTTTATACCACGAGGCACTAAAGCGCTTACAGCAAATCGGCGAGCTGTTTGCCTGCGATTGTTCCCGGTCGCAAATTAAAGCGCTAAGTGCCGACGAAAGTTATCCCGGTACCTGTTGCCACAAAGCCTTAAATTTTAATGAGGAACAGGTGAACTGGAGAATACAAACGCCGCCAAATACCCAGGTGTCAATAAACGTTTGGCAACAAAAAGAACAAACGGCTACCTTACCTGCCTCCATACAGTATTTTGTGGTGCGAAAAAAAGACGGCAACCCGGCCTATCAGTTAAGCTCGGTAGTGGATGACATGCATTTCGGCATTACCCATATTGTGAGGGGCGCGGATTTATGGCCATCTACCCTGGCACAACTGTATTTGGCGCAGGCATTAGGTGCTGACGATTTTGGCCAGGTGCAGTTTTACCATCACAGACTGATTACAGGAGCCGGCGGCCAGAAGCTGTCTAAATCTGCCGGGGCAACATCTGTAAAATACTTACGCGAGCAGGGATACAAGCCTGGACAGGTTTATCAACATATTGCGGATACTATGCAGCTTGAGCAGACTATAACAAACTTGCAGCAACTGGCCGAAGCGTTTTGGGCTGCGCAAAAATAAAAAGGCGAATTAGCGGTTAAGCAAAAATTCCGTTAGCCTGTGTCAGAATAATAGGCTCGCCCGAAGTGACAATAATGGTATGTTCGTGCTGGGCTACATAGCCGCCCTTGTCGCCGGTCAGCGTCCATTGGTCTGCCCCGGTATTGGCCCAGGTAGATTGGGTAGAAATAAAAGTTTCGACGGCTACTACACTGTTTTTTTTAAAGCGTCCGGTATTTGACCTTTCGTAATAATTCAGAATATCGTGCGGCTCTTCGTGCAGGCTCCGGCCTACGCCATGTCCGGCTAAGTTTTTAATTACTCTGTATCCGCGTTTGGCCGCCTGCGTTTCAATCAACTTGCCAATGTCGGCTATCTTTACCCCGCCGCGTATCTGGCTTAGGGCATTCTGTAGTATTTCTTGCGATGCGGTAACTAAAGCCTGATGGTTATTAACATCATTACCCAATACAAACGAGCCACCGTTATCTGCCCAGTAACCATCTTTTTCGGCCGATACATCAATGTTAATCAGGTCGCCTTCGTTTAATATTACATTGGCTGAGGGTATGCCGTGTGCAATTACGTTATTGATGCTGATGCATGTATGCCCCGGAAAACCATAAGTTAATTTAGGGGCTGATTTTGCACCCATGTCTGCCAGCATATTGCCACCGTATTCGTCAAGCTCATGGGTGGTGATACCGGGTTTGCAGTACTCGCGCATGGCTTTTAATACCAATGCCACACAATTGCTGATTTCCTGAATTCCTGCTAACTCGATATCTGATGTAATAGACATGTTTGAACTTTTTAAATAATGCAGTCAATAACGGTGCCTGTAATTCACCGGCTTAAAATAAAAGTGGTAACCCTGGTTTTATTTTAAGCCGGCAATTTTACGGAAATTTAATCAAACCGTAAGCTTTTCAAACGTGTAACCTGCCTTTTGCCATGCTTCTAAAGCCCGGGGTAGCACATATTTGAGTCGGTTGAACGCCTTTAAACTGTCGTGAAAGACGATAATAGCGCCGTTGCCGGTATGTTTCAGTACGCCTTTCAGGCAGCGTTCCGGTTTAAGTGACATGTCGAAATCTCCGCTCAATACATCCCACATAATAATCTTTAAACCAGGCTTTAACGTTTGGAGCTGCTTAACCTGCGAGCGTTTAATCCGGCCGTAAGGCGGCCTGAATAATAGAGTGGGATGCTGCTCATCGGCCTTTAAAAAGTTTTCGGCGTATATTTGGTCTTCCGTTTTCCATCCTTTCAGGTGATTGAAAGTATGGTTGCCAATGCTATGGCCTTCAGCCTGTACCTGTTTAAAAATCTCCGGATGTTTTTGAATGTTATCGCCAATGCAAAAAAAAGTGGCTTTGGCATTAAATTCTTTGAGCGTTTTAAGCACGAAGGGAGTTACAATGGGTATTGGCCCGTCATCAAAAGTTAAGTAAATAACAGGCTGCGTGCGGGTATGGTTCCATACCAGTTTGGGGTAAAGCTTTTTAAGCAGCCAGGGGGTTTTAACCAGGTACATGCAGGCAAAATAAGATATTTTTAGTTGGCTTTGCTCAATTAAGCGTTATCGCAGTTTTCATTTGGCTATCCTCCAATAATGCCCTGCTGCACATATAAAAAATTATACCTTTGTTCATCCGGAAAATGAACATCAATTTTGCCGGGCCGATGAAAAACCATGCAAGGGCAACCACAAAGAATACTGGTAGTAGGAGGAGGCAGCTGGGCCACCGCAAACATTAAAATGCTTAGTGATAACGTAACACCCAAAGAAATATTTTGGTGGATGCGTAATGTGCAGGCGGTTGAAGATATACAAAAGTTTAAGCGTAATCCTAATTACCTAAGCTCGGTAGAGGTTAAAGTGCCGGTAGAAAACGTGTCTACTGATTTAAAATCCTTAATAGCCAAAGCTGATTTTGTGCTCCTGAACGTACCGGCCGCATTTTTAAAGAATGCCTTGCAGGAAATTACGCCCGCCGATTTAGCCGGTAAAAAACTTATATCGGCTATTAAAGGTATTGTGCCTGACGAAAACCTGATTATTGGTGAGTTTTTGCATAAATATTACCAGATACCTTTTGAAGATTTGGTAGTCATCAGCGGACCTTGCCATGCTGAGGAAGTAGCGCTCGAAAAGTTGTCTTATCTCACCATTGCATCAGCGGATGCCGCGCTGGCTACCCAACTGGCCAATATGTTAAATACGCGGTACATCAAAACCATAGTGTCTGATGATATTTACGGTACCGAGTATGCCGCGGTGCTTAAAAACATTTATGCCGTGGCCAGTGGTATTTGCCATGGGGTGGGGTATGGAGATAATTTCCAGGCTGTATTGATCTCTAATGCCATCCGCGAGATGAAGGATTTTGTGGACGCCGTTCACCCCATTGACCGTGATATTAAGGAGTCGGCCTACCTGGGCGATTTGCTGGTAACAGCTTATTCGCAGTTTAGCCGTAACCGTACTTTTGGCAATATGATAGGCAAAGGCTATACGGTAACGTCTGCACAACTGGAGATGAATATGGTGGCTGAGGGCTACTATGCAGTAAATTGTCTACACCAGATAAATAAACAATACACCGTACGCATGCCCATTTGTGAGGCTGTATACCGCATTTTATATAAAAAACAGGCACCGGCACTGGAAATGAGACGTTTGGCAGAACAATTGAGTTAGATTTTTCAAATTAAAATTCAATTAAACCATGAAAAACGTATTTAAAGTTGCTCTTCTTGCAGCTGGCTTATTTGTAGCTGCCGATACTCATGCACAAGTGGCCGAAAAAGCAGGTCGCGGAATTGACAAAGGTGCCAAAGCCGTAGGCAAAGGTGCTAAAGCTGTAGGTCGTAAAACAGCCGAAATTGCTTCGAAAGGTGAGGCTGCTGTAGTAGATAAAAAATATGATGACAAAGTTGGTCCTGGTGGCCAAACTATCTATATAGATAAAAACTCGGCTTATTATTATGTAAATAAAAAAGGCCGTCACGTATATGTGAGAAAAGCTGAGTTGAGAAACAAACCAATGTAATTTATTATAGTGCCTGCCTAAGGGCGGGCACTATCTTCTACACCATCCCCCATACCATGAAAAATTATTTTTTAGTATTTGTGCATGTGGCATGTGCACTTGTACTGATTTCGGCAGCTTGTTCTGATACTGGCAAAAGCAATTTGAAAGGTAGCTGGCATACTAAGGATGGTAAAAATACATTGCAAATTACCGGCAAGCAGTTTATCTTAAATGATAGCGGTGAACCTATTGCCGAGGACTATTTTTTGAAGGAAGATTCATTGTTTACCTCTTTTGAAGGCAACCAGCCTTACACCAAATTTGTGATTGAGCATTTGGATGACCATAACTTAAAGTTGTTATACCCTGACTCAACAGCGGTAGACTTTGTGCGTTAAAGGATAATTAAATCTTTAGTTATACGTACAATAATTATATTTTATTCCGTTTGAGAGTAAAATATAATTTATGAACAAACTCATTTCAACCTTAACTCTTATTGTCTTTTCTATCTGCGCCAAAGCGCAAACAGAAAAAGGGACAGTCTACCTCGGCGGTAGCGTGGCTTTCAGTAGGTCAACTTCTAACCAAAACACATCGAGTAGTGTAAATTCTCAGGTATTCTTGAGCCCAACTGTTGGCGTATTTGTTGCCAAGAACTTTTCTATTGGATTTAGCCCTC
>CAJYSL010000430.1 GCA_913777515.1 uncultured Mucilaginibacter sp. | reverse complement strand
CTTTGTAGTAATTACCAATCGGTACCTCAAACGTCCCGATAAAGATTCTGTTACCCTCAATGTAGTTAACCTTATCACGGTTGATGATGAATGAGCGATGCACTCTAAAAAACTGTTGCTTAGGCAGCAATTCTTCCAGCGCGGTAAAGCTGATACCGGGTTTTATGGTTTGCTGAACCAGTGTAATCTTAGAATAATTACCGTTGGCTTCCGCAAAAAGAATATCATCTACTTGAAGCTGGTAAAGTTTATTTTCGGCTTTAATGAGAATATGATTTTGTTTAGCTGGCGCTGCATTTTGTGATGTGTTCAAATGCTGGCTGGCCTTGTCTATAGCTTTAATAAAGCGGTCTAATGAAAAGGGTTTAACCAGGTAATCGCATGCAGCCAGTTCAAAGGCAGTTACGGCATGTTCTGCATACGCCGTAGTAAAAATTACCTGCGGTAGGTAACTTAGTGTTTTCAATAAACTGATTCCGTCCAGCACCGGCATATCAATATCCAGCAAAAGCAAATCAACCTTTTTTTGCATGAGCACTTCCCTGGCCGCAAATGCATTGCCGCAAACTGCAATTACTTCCAGGTTAGGTAAATAGCTGCAATAAGTCATTAAAAGCTCCCGGGCTACGGGTTCGTCATCTACAATGATACAGGTCAGTTTATTCAAAACGGTTGCTTAAGATTAGGTTCACTTCAAAATTATTATCCTTTTCGCCATAGCTTAATGTATAGGCATCAGGGTACAACAAATTTAATCGCTGAATAGTAGCAGGCAAGCCGAATCCGGACTTAGCATCACTATGCTGCTGTTGTTGCTTGGTATATTCCGCTTTAGAATTATTGATTCTAAAATAAATGTTCTGCGCGTTAGTCTGAAGCTCAATGTCTATTTTGATAGTGTCCGACAGACTTTGCCTGGCGTGTTTAAACGCATTTTCTACAAACGTCATCAGCAGTAAAGGCGCTATTTTGATTTGATGATTGGAATTCGAAACGTCCATTTTTAACGCTAAACGGTCATGCATACGCACGCGTTGTAATGCGATATAGTTATTCAGGTGTGCAATTTCCTCATCCAGTAAAACCAACGGCAAATTACTGCTATACACATTATAGCGCAGTAGTCCTGATAGTTGCAGTAGAAGGTCAGGCACCTGTTGCGGCGCATTAATGGACAGTCCGTACAGCGTATGCAGCACGTTAAATAAAAAATGAGGACTGAGTTTTTCAGTAAGCTGCCTGATTTCAGCATCCTTTTGATATTGCAGGGCTTGCGCCTCTGCCTGTTGCTGCTTGAAAAGTACCCGGATTAACGATATTACACCTCCTGTCAATACAGCAATGGTAACCAGTAATGGTATAGTTATTACAATAGTTGTAAAGTCTGCTCCGTCAAGAAGATTTAACAAGTACCCCATGCCAAATGCACCTGCCGTGGATAAAAAAACAATGGATAACAAGCTAAAAAGTAACAACGGCCACCATTGGCCTTTAACCATAAACTTTTGCACAAGCCAGCGGCCGATGTAAATAGCACTAATAATTAAGACGTAAAGTAATGCGGCACGGGGTGCAACCATCCAAAAATGCCCGCTTTGTAAGGTAATTGCTGCATCTAACAGCAATAACCCAATCACAAGCCCGACGTGCAGTCGAACACTTTTAGCCGTAATCCACCCGGAAATTACTTTGATACTGTCCACCATCCGAATATCTGAAATAATATTGCTACCTCATGATTACTTATGTAAACGATGGCAATCTCCATTCGGACTGGCCAAAAAGGGTGACGAATGAATTGACATCATGATTTGATTAGTCTGTACTTCAAAAACTTGCGTATATCCCAAAACTTATTATTCGCTTATGATTCTTGCCAATTTTAAGCATGAATCGTTACCAAAAGCTCTGTTTACTTACGCTAACTCTATTACTGCATGGCTTTACTTGCCATGCGCAAAAAGCCAAAAGAATTGTCAATCAGCAGCAGCTAACAGACTCCATCCGTTCGTTGGTTAAACAACGCCATATTCCGGGTTTGATGGTGGGCATTACAAGTAAAGACTCCGTGTTGTACTCCGCAAGTTTTGGCTATGCAGATGTTGCAAAAAAAAAGACTGTTAACCCCAATACACTGTTTCGCATGGGGTCTATAACTAAATCATTAATAGCTGTTGCCATGCTTAAACTTGCCGAACAAGGGAAGTTAAGCTTAACCGACCGCCTGAAAAATCTTGCTCCTGAAGTACCTTTCAATAACCCTTGGGAAGCCACCAATCCCATCCGGGTGCAGGACTTACTGGAACAGACTACCGGCTTTGACGATTTTAAACTGGGAAATATGTATAGTTTACAAAAGCGTAAATTCACTACTAAGGCAATGATGCTGCGGCAAACGGCGTCTATGGTTTCGAGATGGCGACCGGGAGAGCGTTATACTTACTGTAATGTAAACTACGTAATTTTAGGCTATTTGATTACCAAACTTACCGGCCAGGAGTATGATGATTATTTAACGCAGCATGTTTTGCTACCGCTTGGCATGACGAATTCCAACTTCAACATATACTCTAAAACCCAATACGACGCCAGGGAATACCGCCTGTTATCATCCGGACAGGCAGAAGCTGTTCCGTCGGTTACATTTTTAGCTGGTTCGGCCGGCTCGTTGTGGTCTAACACCGAAGATATGCTGAGACTTGTCCGGTTTTACCTAAACTCCGGTTATCCTATCCTCTCAGGTAAAAGTATTACACGAATGGAAACACCCAAAGTTACGCTGGCTGCCAGAGCAGGGTTAAAAAGTGGCTACGCAGTGGGCAACGAAGACTATGGCACTTTTAGAGGTCACGATGGCAAACTGGGCACTTTTAATTCTTCTTACCGTTACAATCGTTCTTTAGGTATAGGCTTCGTCATTGCCTGCAATGCGGGCGGCATGGGCAATATTGAAAACTTATTGACCAGTTACCTCATCAACAGTAAAACTACGCGTACCGTGCCAATAAAAACTATACCCGTCAAAGCCAGCGAAACTGATGCTTACGTTGGTTGCTATCAGGCCGCCGATGCCAGGTTTGAGTTGTTATCATTTATAGACCAAATGATGCTGGTGAATATTGAAAAGAAAGAAGGACAACTGTATTTCAGCATATTTGGGAAAAAGCATCTGCTGCTTCAAACGGCCCCCGGCATTTTTATGCAACCCAGCGCAAGTGAGCCTACCATTGCCTTTACTAAAAATGAGGATGACCATACCGTACTGATTATTAATAAGCATTATTGTGAAAAGGTACCGGCAATCATAGCTTATGGTAAAATATCTGTCATCATGGTTGCACTTGCTTCTGTTGCGCTTTCACTTTTTGCCGGACTGTTTGTAATCATTCAATGGTTATCAGGTAAAACCAGTAAAGAAAAACTCTGGCTATTTACGCTACTCATGCTAAGTGCACTATGCTTATTGCGGGGCGGCTGGTGTGTATTGGAGGTGAAGCAATACAACTATCTCTTGTATCAGCTTAGCACGGTAACACTGCGCTCAATAACCATCGCTGTAAGTTTTACTTTAAGCCCAATGTTGACGATTATTGCTATCCCTCTATTGATAAAGTACAGGAGCGCCATTTCACGATACACCTGGTTTTACCTGATTGTAACTGTTTTAAGCTTGATAATATTAGACACACTGCTCATTCAACATGGATGGTTTGGTTTATGCACCTGGATTGCATAAACAATTATTTAAAACGCTGAAAAGCAAATACCACGAAGGGGTTTTTCAACGTTAAATCTATTACTTTTACCAAACCAATCCTATCAACCGCTTTCATGATATTTTCTACAGATGAGCAAACCATTAATGATTTAGCCATAAACGGCTCTGCATCAAAGCTATCAATAACCGGCTTATTTAAACCGGCAACCATTGGCGGGCAGGCCTTGCTGATGCAACTGTTTAACCGCCCGTTAGCTGATATTGACTTATTGCGGAACAGGCTTTCAACCATTGCCTATCTGCACCATCATGATATAAAAATCAACCTAAACAAAGAAGAAGTTGACTTTATTGAGCATTACTTAAACCAAGGTAAAGGTCCGGTTAAAGCATCGGCCATCAGGGCGGCTAAAAACGCTTTTGCAAATTATCTATCGCCCTCCAATCACTACTATGTCATCAGCAGCGGCGTGGTTTTGCTCATTAAACTGATTAATAATTTAGATACTGTTTGCCATAGCTTTACTGGCGACCCAAAGCCGACTTTACTTAATAATATCAAAATGTTGATTGATTCGTTAAAAGAATCAGACAAAAACCTCGACTTCGTCACGCTGAAACCTCAGGAGAATATAAGCGGCTTAGCGCTCGAAAAATATGATAGCCTCTTTCGATACAAAGCACACCGGCAAATCAAAAATTTACTAAATGCGATTTATGAGTTAGATGTGCTGACGGCAGCGGCCCAAACGGCAGCCCTATTGAATTTTGCCTATCCACAATTTACCGATGCTCCGGGCCCATTGCTTGAGCTTGAAGGACTGTTTCATCCTTTGCTAACCAACCCAGTAACTAACAACATCACTTTTAACCAAAGCAATCATCTTTGCTTCATCACTGGTGCAAACATGGCTGGTAAGTCCACTTTGCTTAAGTCGGTAGGTATTGCCGTATTGCTGGCTCACGTTGGCTTCCCGGTACCAGCATCGGCTATGACATTATCCTTGTTTAACGGTTTATTTACCACCATCAATCTGTCGGATAACATCAATGCGGGCCATAGTCATTTTTATGCTGAGGTTTTAAGGATAAAGGAAATGGCCATCAACATTAGCGAACTCGGTAATATAGTGGTCATCTTCGACGAGTTATTTAGAAGCACTAATGTTAAGGATGCTCATGATGCATCGCTGGCTATCATTAAAGCACTTGCCCAGGTAAAAGGTTGCCTGTTCATAATTTCAACCCATATTGCAGAAGTTGCCGAACATTTACAGACTACAGAAAATATATTTTTTAGATGTTTAACACCCGGCCTTAAGAATAATGAGCCCGTTTATGATTACAAACTACGCAGCGGTGTAACCGCCGAACGGTTAGGTATGAAAATCATAAACGATGAAAATATTTTAGGCTTATTACAGAATGCGTCCTCCCCCGGCAAATGACAATCTGCTGCGAGCGTAAAATACCAACCGCTTATCAATTTTACTTCACCATTTTCAGCCAGGCCTCGGCCATCAGGTTGGCGCCGGCTAAGGTAGGGTGAACGCCATCGGCAGTCCAGTAGCTTCCCGGAACTGTTTTTTGTGCTTCGTCGAACACGCTTTGGTACGGAACCCAAACGGCGTCGTAACTATCAGCAATCTCACGGGCGGCCTGGCGGTATTCGTTAAACTTGGGGAACCATTGGTCTGTAACGGATTTGATGCCATTAACGGCAAAAGGTTCACCAAGGATGAGCTTTACATCTGGCAACGCCTGTTTGGTACGATCGAGCAGTTTGCGGTAATCGGTACGGTAAGTTTCGATGGTTCCGGTGTAGCCGTTACTCAGGGTGTGCCAAAAATCGTTCACCCCTATCATGATGCTCAGCACATTGGGTTTAATTTGCAGGCAATCAGCATCCCAGCGCTCGGCTAACTGGTACACTTTGTTACCGCTGATACCGCGGTTATAGATTTTAAGATTTTTGGTGGCGTGATGCATCAGCAAATTACCCGAAGCTAAAAAGGCGTAACCATTGCCCAACATGGGCACGCTGTTAGGCGTGGTGTTGGTTTTATTACGACCGGCATCGGTAATGCTATCGCCTTGAAACAGTATGGTATCATTATCATTTAAGGTCAGCTTTTTTGCACTGCTTTCAGTAACAGCGGCCGACACAATACCGGGTACGGCGATGGCGGCTAAAGTTGCCGTGGCGGCACTGTTAATAAAACTACGACGATTAAACTGATTACTCATACGGGTAAATTGGAGTAACTAAAGTAGATTGTTTTCATCATATCTGCAAACTAAGAATACAAAGCCCTAAATTTGTGACATGTATTCGTTGCTCAAGCCGCTGTTATTTAAGTTCGACCCCGAGAAGGTGCATTATTTTGTTACCCGCAACCTTAAACGCTTTAATAAAGTTCCCGGCGGCTCAGCCCTAAGCCGCAGCACCTGGCTGGTGAATGATACACGACTCGAACGTAATGTTTTCGGGCTAAAATTCAAAAACCCCGTGGGTTTGGCAGCCGGCTTTGATAAAAACGGCGACACCATTGCCGAAATGGCCAACTTGGGCTTCGGATTTATTGAGGTAGGCACGGTAACTCCCCTGCCACAACCTGGCAATCCCAAACCACGAATGTTCAGACTACCCGCCGACGGTGCGTTGATTAACCGAATGGGTTTTAATAACCTGGGGGTTGACGTACTGGCCTCACGCATTGCTACCTACCGCAAAACTGCGGAAGCTGCCAAAAATCCGGTGATTATTGGCGGCAACATTGGCAAAAACAAAAATACACCTAATGAGGATGCCGTAAGCGACTACATTAAATGTTTTGACCGGCTGTTTGATGTGGTAGATTATTTTGTGGTTAACGTAAGCTCTCCTAATACGCCCGGACTGCGGGCTTTGCAAGAGAAAGAGCCGCTGTTGCATATTTTGAATACCCTGCAGCAACGTAACCGCAAAAACGACATTAGTCGCCCGATACTGCTTAAAATAGCGCCCGATTTAACCAATGAACAATTGGACGACATTATAGAAATTGTACAGCAGACCGGAATTGCCGGAGTGATTGCCACTAACACCACTATCAGCCGTGAAGGATTAACTTCGGCACCTGCAGTGGTAAACGAAACCGGCGGCTTAAGTGGCAAACCCCTGACCAGCCGTTCTACCGAGGTCATCAAATATCTTGCAGATAAATCTAACAGGTCGTTCCCGATTATTGGCGTAGGCGGCATACATTCACCAGAAGATGCGGTGGAGAAACTGAACGCCGGTGCGTCGTTAATACAGCTTTACACAGGTTTTATATACGAAGGACCAGGTTTAATTGGCCGCATCAACAAAAAGCTGCTATCACTATAAGCTTAAAACCGGCGTTTAAGGTTATTCTCAAAACGCCGGTTTACTGATTTCTAATATCGTCCTCTGATTTTATCGTGAATTTGCTCGTCGTACAACTTCCGCAATTTCTGGTGTAATTCAGCCGAAAGCGGCGGCAAATTGGAGGCTTCGATATTACTGTTTACCTGACTTGTTTTTGAAGCGCCCGGAATTACCGTAGTCACTTCGGGATGGTCCAGTATCCAGCGTATAGCCCACTGCGCCATACGGTCGCCGGGCAGCAATTGCTTAATCTGGTTGCTCAGTTTTACCCCTTCTTGAAAATCAATACCCGAAAAGGTTTCACCGGCATTAAATGCCTCCCCGTTAGCATTGAAGTTACGGTGGTCGGTGCTGTTAAATTGGGTATGCTCATTAAACTTACCGCTTAACAGCCCACTGGCTAATGGGACACGAACGATGATTGCCACGCCTCTTTCTTTGGCTTTGGCAAATACCTCATCGGCCACATGCTGTCTGAACAAGTTGAATATAATCTGCAGCGAAGCCAATCCCTCCTGCTCCAAGCAAAGCAAGGCTTCTTCCGAAGTTTCTACACTGGTACCGAAATATTTTATCAGGCCCTCTTGCTGTAGTTTGCGTAAATGGTCAAACACCTTGCCCGAGCGCATCTCTTCGGTCGGGATACAATGCAGTTGCTCTAAAAATAATTGCGATACACCGAGATGCTGCAACGAATCTTCGGCCTGGCGTTTCATGGCATCGTAAGTAAAGTTTTGCGGCCAGCCGTTGCCGGCGTCTCCGCGCCTACCCAACTTGGTAGCTACGTAAACCTCGCGGTCTACCGTTTTTAAAAACTTACCGATTACTTTCTCGCTGATACCCATTCCATATACATCGGCGGTATCAATAAAATTGCCACCTGCATCGATGTAGGTTTTTAATATTTGCAAAGCAGCCTCTTCGTCTACATTTCCCCAATCAGCACTACCCAGTTGCCAGGTACCCAAGCCAACCTCGGCTACTTCAACATCCTTGAATATTCTGTATTTCATACTTTTTCGTTTCAGAAACAGGTAACCATTACCCTAATAAGTTCAACAATTTGTTAGCTATTTAGTTACCCGATTAATTTATAAATTGCAAAAGACCTACTAACTACCCAGTTCAACAATACGGTCAAACTCCTCGGCTTTAAGACCCATGACCGATAACCGGCCCTGGCGTACCAGGCTGATATCTTTTAACCGCTCATCGGCTTTAATTTGCTCCAGGGTGACCGGCGTTTTTAGCGCTTCAACCGGTG
>CAJYSL010000429.1 GCA_913777515.1 uncultured Mucilaginibacter sp. | reverse complement strand
CCGGCTTCTGTTTTTTGGGTGGTTTGGTTGCAGGCGGCCAGCGCTATGACCATACATAAACCTGCAGAAATAGCTTTTATCATTATTCAATTAATCCACGGCCGGTTTTCCGGATCCTGTTTTGTTCTTTTAATTCAAATAAAATCTTATCTAAGATACCGTTAATAAACGAGTTACTCTTAGGTGTGCTCAATTCTTTGGCAATCTCCAGGTACTCATTGATGGTTACTTTAACCGGTACCGATGCAAAGTTAATAAACTCGGTAATAGCCATTTTCATTAATAAAGTATCCATCATGGCAATACGCTCGGGTTCCCAGTTTTGCGTTTTTTGCGCAATCATGTCCTGGTATTCCGAGTTGTATCTTACGGTTTGTCTAAACAAGTCTACAATAAAATCCCGGTCTTCGGTCCAGTTGCCGGTTACTTCGGCCAGCTTATTTTGCTGAGGATTGTCGAACGAGAAGTTTTTAAATGTTTTGGCAATCATCGCCTGTAAAACATCTTTATCAACTGGCCACGATATAAACTTGTCCTCAAACACCTGCTCAGCAACCGACGATTTTAAAATCACTTTTTTGAAAATGAATTTAATGATGTCTTTATCGGTTTGCAGGGTGTCATCTGTTTTTTGCAGATAGGCCTTGTAGTCGTCGGAGTTTTTAAGGGTGGTAAATAAGGTTTTAGCCAGTTCGGGCTCAAAATCCCATGATACTTTGTACTTCTTTAAAGCAGCAATGTATTCTTTATTTACATGCAGTGATGCAATAAAACGGTTTTCGAGAATTTTAAGATTGGGATTTAAATCTTCGGCCGTAGGCAAATGCTTGTTGGCTCGTTCGGCAGCATCGTTGCTGGCAAACTGAATAACTTCGTCAATAAGCGAAAGCATCCAGATATACATTTCGTATACCTTATCAATGTTTTGCAGCAGTAATTTTTCGTGCTGACTTACATCTTTCGGTTCGGTTTGGTGGTATGCGTATAAAGCCTGTAATACTTTAACCCGTAGGTGCCTTCTGTTTAACATGAATAAGAACGTTTGTAATTTGTATTTTTAAAAAGCTAAATCTTCACAATTTATGTAGTTAAGCAGTAAAGTGGTTTTTTGTTGAAATTATTGCCAAAAAAAATAAGTCAGCCTCACATCATCCATAAACCGGTAACCCATCAAATCAATGAACCTTTCGCTGCGCAAAAATAGATATTTTTTTGGTGGGCGTAAACATTAAAGTGCAATGTTTATTTGAGCTTTATATTAACATTACGTTATCAGGTTAATAGGCCAACAACATAATAAAAGCCTTACCTTTGCCCGGCTCTATGAGAAGTCTTGCATATCTCAATAAATACTTTTACAAATACCGCTGGCATTTAATACCGGGTATCCTGTTTGTGGTTATCTCAAACGTGTTTGGGGTATTGCCGGCGCAGGTTATTCGGGTGGCCTTTAACCTGGTATCCGAAAATATCCAGATTTATCATCTGTACACCGGTTTTGAGCGACAGCAGGTCATCTATCAAATATTCGGCTCGAGCCTATTGCTGTTTGGGGCTTTGGTGTTGGTACTGGCCCTCATCAGGGGCTTGTTTCTGTTCTTTATGCGGCAAACCATCATTTTGATGTCGAGGCATATTGAGTACGACCTGAAAAACGAGATTTATGCACATTACCAGAAACTTTCGCTGGCATTTTACCGCCGCCACAATACCGGCGACCTGATGAACCGGGTAACAGAGGATGTAAGCCGGGTGCGGATGTATCTGGGGCCGGGTATCATGTATGCCATCAATACCATTGTGCTGTTTATTTTAACGGTTTATGCCATGCTAAGCGTAAACGGGCGGCTTACCTTTTTTTCGTTATTGCCTATGCCAGTGCTGGTATTCAGCATTTATTATGTGAACAACATTATTGAGCATCGCAGCGAAAAAATACAGGAGCGCCTGTCGGCTCTTTCCAGCTTTGTGCAGGAAAATATTTCGGGTATCCGAGTAATCAAATCGTATGTGAGAGAGGGTTTTGTGAACGAGCGTTTTACTGCCGAAAGCGAACAGTACAAAGACCACTCGATGGAACTCACTCGTGTGCAGGCCTTGTTTTTTCCGATGATGCTGTTGCTGGTGGGGCTGAGTAACGTGCTGATTGTATACATAGGCGGTGTAGAGGTGATGAAGGGTAATATCACCTCGGGTAATATTGCCGAGTTTGTGGTATACCTGGGGCAGCTTACTTTTCCGGTGATGAGTCTGGGCTGGGTGTCATCGCTCATCCAGCGGGCGGCAGCTTCGCAAAAACGTATCAATGAGTTTTTACACCAGGAACCGGAGATTATATCGCCGGATGTAACTGCTAAAAAAGTGAACGGGCAAATTGTGTTTGATAACGTAAACTTTACCTATCCCGATACCGGCATCCATGCATTGAAAAACATTTCGTTTACGGTGAATCCCGGGGAGCTGGTGGCGGTTATTGGACGTACCGGTTCGGGTAAATCAACACTGGCTAATTTGCTGATGCGGATGTATGATGTTACCGGCGGCGAAATACGCATCGATAGCACGCCGCTCAAGCAACTAAACCTCGAGAGTTACCGTTCGCAGATTGGTTTTGTACCGCAGGAAGTATTTTTATTTTCTGACACCATTGCCAACAACATTGCCTTTAGCGCCGACAAACTGGACATGCCTGCCGTAGAACAAGCCGCTAAAGATGCCGCCGTTTATCATAACATCATGGAATTGGACCAGCAATTCAGTACCCTGATAGGTGAGCGTGGTGTAACCTTGTCGGGCGGGCAAAAGCAGAGAGTGAGCATTGCCAGGGCCATTATTAAGCAGCCGCAAATACTCGTTTTTGACGATTGTTTATCTGCCGTTGATACCCGCACCGAGGAAGCTATTTTAGGCAACCTGGGCCGCATCATGAAAGATAAAACCAGCATCATCATAGCCCACCGTATCTCCACCATCCGCAGCGCCGACAAAATACTGGTGATGGACGAGGGCCGGATTGCCGAGCAGGGCAACCACCAGGAGCTGATGCAGCAAAAAGGGCTTTATTTTGATTTATACGAAAAGCAATTGCTGGAAGAGGAAAGCCCAATTACACCCGAAAGTTAAAGCCGTAGAGATATAAAACGAAAAACGTGGTAGATGATATCTGACCGCGTTTTTCGTTTTTTAACCCTTATTGATTTTCGGGGCTATGGCTACCGTAGTCTGGTGTGCCTTTGTCGTCTTCGGGTTTGTAGTAGGCTTTGCCCGGTGTATCCGAGTCATCTTGTCCTACTTTTTGGCGGTCACCGTCGTTATCAACCGTACCTTCCTGTGTTTTGCCGTTGTCTTGTTCAACGCCGCCTACTTTTTGTTGTTCAGGCTCTTCACGGTAGCCTGGAACTTCTTCTTTTCCTTCGTTCACGTCTGGTTCTCCTTGTTGGTCTTTTGGTTTAAAATTTGTGTTTTCCGGATGCTCTTCAAGCGGTTCGGTGCGCTTAAAATAATCATTGCTGTAACCTGCATTGCGCGACGGATTAGCTAAATCATCGCCTGAGCGGTTTACGTTAATTTCGCCGAATTTTTGGCCGCCCATGCCATGGCTTTCATAGCCCGGCTGGTCTGGATTAGCATCGTCACCGCCAAATATGGTTCGTTTTAAGTCGCTTTCGTCTAAGTTATCGTCGTCCTCTACCTTGTAACCACCTGCCGGAGCATCGGCCGATTGTTCGGTATGGTGCGGATAGTCTTTGATTGGTTCATCATCATAGGGTACCATAGGATATTGTATTTGATGTATAATTACATAAGGTTTCAGTGCTTGATTTGTTTTGGCAGATGCCGGTTTTGCCGCAGGTGGCAACGTGATAGCCTTTTGTTACTCATAAAGTAAAAATTGTACCATAAAGCAATGGGTTTACGCGTTAACTTTACAGTGAAAGTGTAGGCTGCGATTTTAGCATGGATATACCCCAATTATTAGAACAAATACTTCCCCGCGAAAGGGTAAAATCAAAATTAATTGACCTGGTTGCTTCTGCTTCGGATGCCGGGTTTTATTACCTGCGCCCTAAGGCTGTGGTGCTGCCCAACTCCGAAGAAGAGATAAAAAAGTTATTCCATTTTTCGAGGCAGTACCAGGTGCCGCTGGTTTTTCGCACGGCGGGCACCAGTTTGTCGGGCCAGTCGGTGACGGATGGGATATTGGTAGACCTGAGTCAACACTGGCGTAAAATAAATATTGAAGATAATGCCGAAGCGGTTCGGGTACAACCCGGTGCCATTGGTGCCGTGGTGAATACTTATTTAAAGAAATACGGCAAAAAAATAGGTCCCGACCCGGCTAGTATCAACTCGGCCATGATGGGGGGCATCATCTCCAATAACTCGAGCGGGATGTGCTGCGGAGTGAGCAAAAATTCTTACCATACGGTTAAGCACCTGCGTTTTATTTTGCCTGACGGTTCGGCGTATAACACCGAAAATAATAGCGATTACAACCGTTTTAAAACGGAGCAACCTGCGTTAGCGCAAACGCTTGCAGAAATCAGGCTAAAGTTAATGGGCGACGCTGCGCTGCGTGACCTCATTCGCCATAAATATCAAACCAAAAATACGGTTGGCTATGCCGTAAATGCGTTTATTGATTTTGAGCAGCCTTTAGATATTATGGCACACCTGCTGGTAGGGGCCGAAGGTACGCTTGGCTTTATTGCCGAGGCGGTAATGAATACCGTGCCTGATTATAGGGCTAAATCAACAGCCATGCTGTATTTTCCCAACATATTTTCGGCCTGCCAGGCTATTGTGCCGCTAACGCAGTCGGGCGCCGAAGCGGTAGAACTGATGGACCGGGCTTCGTTACGGTCTATCGAAAATGTGTCGGGCATGCCAGCCATAATCAAGGAACTACCCGAAAGTGCTGCTGCATTGCTGGTAGAATACCAGGCCGATACTACCAAAGAGGTAGATGCCAAAATCGCGCAATTTACCGCTATAGCCTCTGGTCTGTCCATGCTGAATGAGGCGCAATTCACCACTAACCCTGTGGAGCAGGCCTTGTTGTGGAAGGTGCGTAAAGGCATGTTCCCGGCAGTAGGCGCTGTGAGGTCCAGCGGGACTACCGTAATTTTGGAGGACATTGCTTTCCCGGTAGCCAATTTGGGTGATGCCATACTGGATTTGCATCAGCTTTTTAAGCAGTTTGAATACGAAAACGCCATTATTTTTGGGCATGCCAAAGACGGAAACATTCACTTTGTAGTGACCCAGGCATTTGAGACCCCTGCTGAGATTGACCGGTACGACCGGTTTATTAAAGCCGTGGTTGACCTGGTAATAACCAAATACAATGGCACACTAAAAGCCGAGCATGGTACCGGCCGAAATATGGCCCCTTTTGTAGAAACAGAATGGGGGCCGGAAATTTACGCCGTGATGAAGGCAGTTAA
>CAJYSL010000428.1 GCA_913777515.1 uncultured Mucilaginibacter sp. | reverse complement strand
TCTGATCATAAACCCTGCCGGTAGAAAAGTTAGCAAATGTACCGGTGAAAGGGATATGTCCGTCAATAGTTAAACCGGCTGCAATACCGATCATATTAGCTTCAGCAATACCTACCTGCACAAAACGCTCAGGGAAGGCGTTAATGAAGTCCTGCATTTTAAGTGAGCCAACCAGGTCGGCACAAAGGGCCACTACCTTGGGGTCGCGTTTACCGGCCTCCAGTAGTCCCGCACCAAAGCCCGAGCGGGTATCTTTTTTTTCTGTATATGTGTACTTAGTCACGGTTGTAATTTAATGAGTGAGGTTTAGTTATTAAGTTATTGGTGTATTTAGTTATTAAGTGTAGGGAATAATTAATTAACCAAATAGATGATAATATATTACACTGCTGACACACCATGATGTTGCCTAATAGTCTAACTCTGTACTCTTGATTCTATAATCTATACTCTATCTCTCCAGGGGGCTAATAGTCTCCCAACGTCTCTTCTAATTGACCTAAAGCTTGTTCTAATTGGGCATCGTTAGGGGCAACGCCGTGCCATTTGTGCGAACCCATCATGAAGTCTACACCTGCACCCATTTCTGTCTGCATCAAAATAATTACCGGTTTACCCTGGCCACTTAGGCTGATGGCTTTTTGTAAGCCTTCTACAACAGCAGCCATGTCATTGCCCTGCATTTCCATTACCTGCCAGCCAAAAGCTTCAAACTTAGCTCTCAGGTCACCTAATGAAAGTACCACTTTGGTAGGGCCGTCAATTTGCTGGCCGTTAACGTCAACGGTAGCAATCAGGTTGTCTACGCGGTTGTGTGGCGCAAACATGGCAGCTTCCCAAATTTGACCCTCTTGCAATTCGCCATCGCCGTGCAGGGTGAAAACCAAACGGTCGTCGCCGCTCAGCTTTTTACCTAAAGCAGCGCCAATAGCTACTGAAAGGCCTTGGCCTAATGAACCGGATGCAATACGCACACCAGGCAAACCCTCATGTGTAGTAGGGTGGCCTTGTAAACGTGAATCCAGTTTACGGAAAGTAGACATCTCGGCTTTATCAAAATAGCCTGAATGTGCTAAAACAGAATAGAATACGGGAGAAATGTGGCCGTTAGATAAAAAGAATAGATCTTCGCCTTTACCTTCCATCGAAAAGGATGGATTATGTTTCATTACCGAAAAATAAAGGGCCACTAAAAAGTCGGTACAGCCCAATGAGCCGCCCGGGTGACCGCTCTGGCAGCCATGCACCATGCGCACCACGTCGCGGCGAACTTGCGAGGCAATGCCTTTAAGTTCTTGTATGTCTTGTGTCATTGATTGTTAGTTGAATGATTGATTTGTTAAGTGGTTGATTTGTTGATTGAGTTAAGTAGTTAAGCAGTTGATAGGTTGATTTGTTAAGTTGTTGATGAAAAACCTTATTTTGTATCTCAATAACGCAAACCACTTAACAAATCAACAATTCAACGAATCAACTACTCAACCAACAAACTATTTCCCAGCTTCAGCAGCTTTAGCGTGGTCGGCCAGGAACTGGGCCAGGCCATTGTCGGTTAACGGGTGTTTCAGCAATGCAGTAATAGCTGATAGCGGACCGGTAATGACGTCAGAGCCAATTTTAGCACAATTGATGATGTGCATAGCATGACGTACCGAGGCTGCTAAAATTTTGGTTTCGTAACCGTAGTTATCATAAATTAAACGGATGTCCTCAATCAGTTGTAAGCCATCTGTTGATACATCATCTAACCGGCCGATAAACGGCGATACGTAAGTAGCACCGGCTTTAGCAGCAAGCAAAGCTTGTCCGGCCGAAAAAACCAGTGTACAGTTAGTTTTGATGCCTTGTTGCTTAAAATATTTGATGGCCCTTACGCCGTCTTTAATCATCGGAACTTTTACCACAATACGTTTGTGTAGATTAGCCAGTTCCAGGCCTTCTTTAATCATTTCGTCGTAAGTGGTCGCAATTACTTCGGCACTTACATCACCGTCGGTAATTTCGCAAATAGCTTTGTAATGAGCTTTAACATTTTCTTCGCCAGTAATGCCTTCTTTGGCCATCAGTGAAGGGTTGGTGGTTACACCGTCAAGTACACCTAATTCATGCGCTTCTTTAATTTGTGCAAGATTCGCCGTGTCAATAAAAAACTCCATTATGTATGTGATTGATTTTTGATATGCTTTATAAAAATATATACTCCCGTTTAAGGGCGTAAAGTTAAAATTTTACTACTTCCCAGTAAGCTTTTTTAGGCTGACGCTTTTCATCAAACAGCAAAGGGAAGTTTTTACGTCCCCGCACCGGGTATTCGTCCAACCATGAATACTGGTCGCTTATATTCCAGAATGTTACGCCGGTTACCGTACCTTTAAAATCTCTGAATATCTTAAAAACCTCTTTATACTTGTCGGTCTGTTTTTGGGCAAGCTCTGGCGTGTATTCTCCTTTTTCGCCCTCACGTAAAGGCCTGCGCTCTTTTTCCCACGGATAAAGAGAGACATCCAGTTCGGTAATCTGAACTTTAAGGCCTAAAGATGCAAATTTTTGTATGGTATTGCGCAATTCTGTTGCCGAAGGTTCCCATAACGACCAGTGGGCCTGTAAACCCACTGCATGTACCGGAACTTTGGCATCCTTTAATTTTTTAAGCAGGCGGTAAACCCGTTCTGTTTTTTCGGGTCGCTCAGTGTTGTAGTCATTGTAAAAAAGTACTGCTGATGGGTCGGCTTCGTGGGCGTATTCGAATGCCTTAGCAATAAAGTCTTCGCCGCATATCTGGTACCATAAGGAGTTACGCAAAAATTTGGTTGGGTCGTCATCAATCGCCTCATTCACCACATCCCAGGCGTAAATTTTACCTTTATAACGACCAACTACTGCAAAAATATGGTCATGCAGGCGTTTCAACAATACCTCTTTAGTTACCTGCTTACCCAGGCTGTCTACAAACAGCCAGGAAGGGGTTTGCTCGTGCCAGCAAAGATTGTGGCCACGTACTTTAAGGCCGTGGTGCTGCGCAAAATTGACGATAGAGTCGGCATCGCGCCACAAATACAGGTTTTCGCGAGGATGAATAGGACCCATCTTCATGGCGTTTTCGGGTGTGAGGCTGTTAAACTGCTGTAAAATCAGTACAGCATCAGCACCCGCTAAATGACGCGGGGCTACCGCAACGCCCACCGGAAAATAATTGCGGTAATAATCTTTGAGCCCTTTAACCGCGGGTTGCGTTTGAGCATAATTTGAACCAAAAGCAATCAAAAACAGGAATAATGTTATGCCGAAACGCATGGGTATAAATGTTTCTTTTAAAGTAATCTGTCTGCCTGACATGTACAGGGTGAATTTGAATTTTTTGCAGCGGCGCATCAAATGTAAGATAAGTAGCCAGCAGGAATCAAAAAATGGTAATAAGTTTAATACTCTGGCAATTATAGGTAAAAATCTTTAATTTGCAATCGATTGCAGTGTTAATAAATTATGATTTGTCGATGAATGTTATCAACATCATTTAAATAAGGGATAGAAAACGTTTTAGCAAAAATGATAGCGTAAATAATGAATATCAGAAGCGATAAGTCTTTATAAAAACACGTCGCAATTTGGCTACGCATTATTATATTTGTGAACCAGTTATAAATTTTCGTCTGTGTTATTTTCGGATGTGCCAGATTGCAGTTGAGCTGTGCTCTTAATGCATAACGTGATGTGCGGCTACGCCGAGACAACCCTATCGAAACCGGGAATTAAAATGAGTGATTTGAATCTGAAAGTTTTACGCATACTGCTGTTATGCCTGGTCATTACAGGGGCTGCGTTTGTTCAGGCTACCGCTCAAACATCTAATATTCAGTTTACTTCTATATCGTCTAAAGACGGCCTGTCGTCAAACACCGTGCATGCGATATTGAAAGATAAATATGGTCTGCTATGGTTTGCCACCGAGGATGGTTTAAACAAATTTGATGGTACCCGTTTTAAAACCTATCGTCATAACACCAACGACACTACCAGTTTAGAAACCAACGAGATATCGACCCTGTTTGAAGATACCGCAGGCCAGTTGTGGATAGGTACCGTTGGCGGCTCGCTCCATAAGTACGACCGGCAACGCGATTGCTTTATGCGCATCCATGCCCGCCTCAAAAACAAGCCCTATAATCTTATCAATGTTAAAGCCATCGACTGCGACAAAAACGGTAAAATGTGGCTGGCCACTTTTGCGGGCCTGAGCGTGTTCGACCCGGTTACTTTGCAACTTAACAAGTTTGAAACGGACATGCAACTGCCTGCTGCACTTAAAAGCGGCATTATCCTAAGCGTTTACCGAGATGGTAGAAACAGGATGTGGGTGGGTAGCAAGGCCGGGTTGTTCCGGTATGAAGATGCTTCCGGGCATTTTACCGCTTTTTTGCATAATGATGCTGATGCTTTGAGCATAGTAGGGAATGCAGTGAAGGCTATTGCACAAGATGCATCCGGCAGTTTATGGTTTGGCACTACCGATGGCTTGAGTATGTTGCCGGTAAATGGTCAGGGGTTTAAAAATTACAAATACTCGTCAAAGGTTGCAGATAATTCCATCAGCAGCAACATTATTTATACAATAGCTCCCAAAAATAAAGAGGAGGTGTGGGTAGGTACCGAAAATGGCTTGGATATCATCGATCCGTCATCAGGCGCTATCAGGCGTTTTGGTCCCGATAGCCGTAACAGCTTCAGTTTAACCAGTAAGTCTATCCGTAGCATATTAATTGACAAACAAGGTATCTGTTGGATTGGTACTTACCAAGGGGGCATCAACAAATACGATGAAAACCTGACATTGTTTAGCCTGAAAAGAAGCAACCCTTTTGACCCTAACGGACTAAGCGCGCCTTTTGTGACCTCGTTTGCCGACGGTGTAAATGGTAATGTTTACGTAGGCACTGATGGCGGAGGTTTAAACCTGTTTAACCCGCAAAGCCGCCTGTTGAACCATGTGCCTATTAAGTCTAAAATCGATAATTCTAATTCCGGGCTATCAATTTTAACGCTTACCAAAGCCAGAGACGGCCGCTTATGGATTGGTACTTACCAAAATGGTATTTTTGGGTATAATCCGCAAACAGGCAGTTATCAGCAATATGTCAAAGACGGCTCGCCTGGTTCATTAAGCAGCAATGATGTTTTTTGCCTGTTGGAGGACAAGCGCGGCAAGTTATGGATAGGTACCAATGGAGCCGGTGTTAATGTATTAGACCCGGTTACCAAAACAGTCGACAGTAAGTTGCCGGACGAAATTTTAGGGCCGGTACCACCAACATTACACAACGGTTTCATCCGTGCTTTTGAAGAAGACCGCCAGGGTAACATTTGGATTGGCACCAACGGCGGAGGCATCAATATTTATAACCCCGAAACCAAGCATTATACCATCCTGCAACGGAGTAATAAAACTTTCCCGAGTGATAAAGTGAACACGATACACGAGGACAGGCGTGGTGTGCTTTGGATAGGCACGAACGACGAAGGACTGGTAAGCGTTGACGAAGCCCGTAAGCACATGCGTGTGTACAATGAACGTGATGGCTTGCCCAGCAATGTTATTTTAAAGGTTATTGAAGACCGGAACGGTAAAATATGGGTTACTACCAACAGGGGCGTAAGTGCATTAGATGATGCCAGAAAATCTTTTGTAAACTATAACTCCTATAACGGCTTGCAAAATAACGCCTTCATACAAGGGGCTGGATTTGCAGCAAGCAACGGGCAACTATATTTTGGTGGTGCAGACGGTTTTAATTACCTGGCACCGTCCGACATTAAAATAAACAAAAATGTGCCGCCCGTTTTATTCACAAGTTTGACCATAGGGGGCAAAAACATTACCCCAGCCGATAAACAACATTTGGACGAGGATATATCGGTAGCCGAAAAGTTTACGGTTGATTACAAACAAAGCTTTGCCATCAGCTATGTAGCCGTAAATTATACGAGTCCGAAGCAAAACCATTATGCCTACCGGTTGAAGGGCTTTGA
Organism: uncultured Mucilaginibacter sp.; assembly: GCA_913777515.1. Classification (GTDB taxonomy): domain Bacteria; phylum Bacteroidota; class Bacteroidia; order Sphingobacteriales; family Sphingobacteriaceae; genus Mucilaginibacter. The sequence goes on along the minus strand of CAJYSL010000428.1, from coordinate 3,133 downwards.
GAAGGAATGGATAGATGCCGGCACCAATACCACCGTTTATTATACCAACTTAAACCCCGGTGAATATATGTTTGAGGTAAAGGCCAGTAACAATGATGGCGTTTGGAATAATACCGGCAAATCAATCAAAATAATTGTTAAGCCGCCATTTTGGCTTACCTGGTACGCTTACCTTATTTACATTGCTTCGTCTATCGGAGTACTTTTATACATCAGGCACCGGGGCATACAGCAACTGCAGCAGGAATTTAAGTTTGAGCAGGAAAAACGCGAGCAGGAGCGCCTGCGCGAGCTTGACCAAAGTAAAATTAAGTTTCTGACTAATTTAAGTCACGAATTTAGAACGCCTATTGCATTGATTATGGCACCGGCAGATAAACTGCTTAGCCAGCCGGTTGATATTCAAACCTCGGCGCAAATCAATATCATTAAGCGTAACGCGCGCCGGTTATTGAACATGGTAAACCAGTTGCTCGATTTCCGTAAACTCGAAGAGCAGGAGCTAAAGCTATGCACTACCGAAGGTGATGTGATTGCGTTTCTGAAAGAGGTAAGCGAGTCGTTCAGAGATTTATCAGAGAAAAAGAAAATTACTTTTGTGTTCAACAGTGGGTTAGAAGGGCTGCTGATGCGTTTCGACCATGATAAGTTGGAAAGAGTGTTATTCAACCTGCTGTCTAACGCTTTCAAATTTACACCGGAAGGGGGTAAGGTGATGCTCAATGTATACCTCCGTAACGATGTGCAGGAGGTTCAGCCAAGCAGTTTAATGATTGAGGTATATGATACGGGTATAGGTATCGGCGCTAACCAGCAGGCGCAGATATTTGAACGTTTTTTCCAAAGCGACCAGTCGCCGGCTATATTAAACCAGGGCAGTGGTATCGGCTTGTCCATCGTCAAGGAGTTTGTGAACATGCATAGAGGCAGTGTTAACGTGAAAAGCGAGCCTGGGCAGGGTAGTACGTTTACAGTTGAGCTGCCTTATGAGCCTGTTAGTTTGCCAATGCTATCCTCACTGGAGCGTTTGCCTGAGCAAAGTGAAATAGCGGATATAGCTGCTAATAATTTAGAAACGGAAGGCGGAGAGCAACCCTTACTTTTAATTATTGACGATAACGAAGAGTTTAGATTTTATCTTAAAGACCATTTAAAAGCCAATTATCGCATCATTGAAGCTGCTAATGGTAAAGAGGGCTGGCAGCAGGCACTGGCGCATCATCCTGAACTCATCATCAGCGATATGATGATGCCATTTATGGATGGTGTAGAACTCAGTAAAAAGCTTAAGGCCGATAAGCGCACATCACACATACCAGTTATTTTATTGACAGCTTCCACGGGAGAGCGTGAGCAAATGCACGGACTAACCTCTGGCGTAAATGATTACCTGACTAAACCCTTCAGCTTCAACATCCTAAACGCAAAAATTCGAAATACGCTGGCCTTTAGCCGAAGCCTGAAAAAGGCCTATTCTAAACAACTCAGTATTGCATCTCCCGAAGTTGAAATTGAACAGGCGGGCGAGCGCTTTATTAAATCGGTGGTTGATTACGTCAAGTCAAACCTTAACAATACGCAGTTGTCAGTAGAGGATTTGAGCCGGCATGTAGGTATGAGCAGGGGCTCGTTATACAACAAAATTTTAGAAGTAACCGGTCAAACCCCAGTAGAGTTTATACGCACGATGAAACTGGAGCAGGCGGCATTGCTACTCGAAAAGAGTGATATGAATATTGCCCAGATTGCCTATGCCGTTGGTTTTACCACGCCAAATTATTTCGCAAAATCATTCAAATCTAAATACAATATGCTGCCTTCAGAATACCTTAATCTGAAGCGAAAAACGTTCGAAATTAAGTAGTATCCAAGCACTCTTTACAACCTGCTGATTTAGGCAATTTTTGTTAATGTCTTTACTCAGATTACCGCACGGTCCAACTATTGGTTTTGGGAACATGATGGTATAATTCGTCAATAACAGTGGCTAATTCGCTATTGGAATCAATGCAACAAACTCACAAGCGCTCAAAATATTTTGAACAGAAATGCCCTTGCGTATTTTCTTTGTGACGTCGACTAATGTGCAGAGAGAAATTATGTCTAATTTTAAATTATCGCAATGTTCTTTGATATTTATTAATAATAATGTAATATTAAAGATGTCTTGTCTAAAATGAGGCAAAATATGCTAATTTTAGGAGATGTGTTATATTGCAGAACAGGGTTTTTTAAAGGTACTTGTTGAACATTTGTGTATATATATTGTACAAAATTGCTTCCGTCAAATTGATTACTGCTATACCTTTACCCTTGTCATAACCAATAAAACCAATTGTTTTTGCACATTCTGTTCATCTTCGTTTGCACAGAATTTTTCAGACCGATAAGACATTTAAAAGTGCAAAAACGCACTCATGGGGTAAAATGCCCTTTTTTAATAATGAGTAATGCAATCGATTGTAATTAAGTATTTTTTGTACACTTATTAATTCATCAAACCTGAAATTAGGAATTGATAAAACAAGAACACAGCAAATAAACCAAGTGAATTTTAAATTTAAACCACCATCTGAAAAACTATCAAACATCAATCAATCGTGAATCAAAAACCAGCCTTAATTTAATTATATGAGAATACTTCAACTTTCTAAATTCAGGAAAACATATTGGTTAGTCGCCGTGCTAACTATGCTTTCTTCTGTGCTTTTTGCACAAACCGTGCCTATAAAAGGTAAAATTGTTGACGAAAAAAATGAGCCGTTAGCAGGTGCTACCGTAAAGGTTACAGGCGGATCGACTGCTGCCGTTACTGACGTAAACGGGAACTTTACTTTAAATGCGCCCGCAGGTACCAATAGCGTTACCATATCTTTTGTGGGATATACCAATTATGTTAAAGCAATTACCAGCGGCAACACTAATATTGGAACTGTTAATTTAACCAGGAATGCCAGTAACCTTAATGACGTAGTAGTAGTAGGTTACGGTACCTTAAAGAGACAAGATGTAACCGGTACGGTTGTGAGCGTTGACGCTAAAACTTTGCAAGAGATTCCAGCATCTAACTTTGTTGAACAGTTAAAAGGCCGTGTAGCTGGTGTCGACATCGTTAACGGCAGCAGCGGTCCAA
>CAJYSL010000427.1 GCA_913777515.1 uncultured Mucilaginibacter sp. | reverse complement strand
TTAGCCAGTTCAGCATATGGATTTTTGTCGTTTTCAGGTTTAGGTAAAGTAACCAGTATACTCTTAACCTTTTTCTTTCTATCTTCCAATTTGTATTTGTCTAACTACCTAAGTATTAATTATTCAGCGCCTTCATCAATATTAAAATCGGGCAAATTTCAAGGGCACAAAGATACGTAAATAAATAAAATTTGTGAAATTTAAAACTTGAAATAATATTTACGCTGCTGCGCAGATACTGCCACACAAATATCACGATGACCAGCACCAAAGCCAACCCCAACACAAAGGGTATATATCGTGCTGCCATCAAGCTAAAGCATAAAGATACCGGCAAAAACACGAAAGTGATGTTAAAATAAGTAAGGTAAAGTATAGAGATATACTCACCCACCAAACGGTTGATGTTAAATACAAAACCTAAAAAGCGAAGCACTAACAGCTTAACGGCAAACAGTACAATAATCAGCACCGCAAACGATGCAAAAAGCTCGATACCACTGATACTGTAAAAGACATCAAAGTAGGCAGTAAGCTGGTACAAGAACAACCCAAACGTAAATCCGAACAAAATAAAAAGCCCTAAAAACGTCCAGGAGTTTAATATACCTTCCTCCTTACTCACCTGCGACAGGATGCGATTATTGTAAAAGGACTGCAGCACGTTGCTGATGTCCTTACTCATAATCCGGTTGAGCACAGCCATGTAAACCAGCAACGAAACGATAATGACGATAACCCACTGGTCGCGGGTGCGGCGACTGCTACCCTCGCGCAACATGCCTCTGCGCTGCCCGGTTTGCGTTAAAAAACTGTAGTCAGTAGCCACCCGGGTTTTAAGCATACTATCTAAAAACTGGTTGTGTCTTAACGAGTCGGGTTTCTTGATAAATACCCTGGATAAAGAGTCGCCCACAAATTGGTCGTGGTGCGCTAGGGCATTGGCCACCGAATCGAGCAGCGTGGCTGCGGCCGATGGGGGCTGGTAATATCGCCTTTTAGGCACGGTATCGCGTTGCGGCGTCAGTTCTGCCGAATCGGTTTGAGCGTAAACAGCCGCGCCAATCAGCAAAAACCAAACAAAAAGTAGTTTTTTAAATAATATCATTAACCGCTTTAGTACCTGAGCCGCAAAAATATCCAAAAAACTTCAATACCAATAACCCTACAGGCAAGTAGGCAATAAATAACAAAAGCCAAACCCTGGCATTACATGCATCTTTACTTTGGGCTTGCGTTAAATGCTTGTAAATGGTTAGTATCCGAATTGACTATTTCGAAAGCCAGAACGCCGTCAGCCCAAACCAGGTCGCTACATAAATTACAAACACTATATAATCTGAAAATGTAACTTTTTTATCTTCAAATAAATCCGTTCTGCCCCCTTTTTGGGGTGCAACAAATTCCCGATGTTGAATTTTTAAGCTCACATATCTCAATAGCTGAAACAGCAGCAAAAGTATTATTGTATTCACTAATCCTATTGCGACGTTCCCACGATACATTTCAAGAGACGGGTCCTGTTTAAACAAAAAAAAGATTAACAAATGCGACAAGCCAAAGCCAACCCAGCACAAGTATGATGTAAAATTGCGCAGCGATGTGTACAAGCCGAAATATAGACCTTATTGCGAACATACCATGTAAATAATGATTGTTTCCTGCTTCATTCCGGTTTCAGCAAAAAACAAGGTCAGCACAACGCAAAGGGTAATAACCCCATATAGTAATAAGCAAATAACTTCCCATTTTTTTAGACTTTCGTAATAAATAAATGGCTTTTTATGTGCAGCTTTTCTCATTTTATTTGTAAAACTATTTGAACATATTAGCCTGAACTTCTATATCGGTTCATCAATGAAAACAGATTTAACATTCTGTCCAATTTTAAAAAATTGTTAACTTATTTTTGCATTTTAAGAAATTTCCAATGGCAGGTATTTATATTCATATCCCTTTTTGCAAGCAAGCCTGCCATTACTGCGATTTTCATTTCAGTACCTCTCAAAAAAACAGGACTGCTATTGTTCAGGCTCTGGCTCGTGAAATTGAACTGCAAAAAGATTACCTGGACAGCGCCCCTATCGAAACCATTTATTTTGGCGGCGGCACCCCATCAGTATTGCATGCAAGCGAAATCAGCTTTTTATTGGATACTATTGCACAAAATCACCAGGTTAACCCTAACGCGGAAATTACGCTGGAGGCCAACCCTGACGACCTGAATCCTGATAAAGTTTCGCAACTGAAACAAACAGCCATCAACCGTTTCAGCATCGGCATACAGTCTTTTTTTGATGAGGATTTAGTGTGGATGAACCGTGCGCACCGGTCGACAGAAGCTGAAAGTTCTGTTAAAAGAGTACAGGATGCCGGTTTTGAAAATATTACCGCCGATTTGATTTATGGCTATCCGCTATTAAGTGCAGCTAAGTGGGAACACAATTTAAACACCTTATTGTCGCTGAACATCCCTCACCTTTCGGCCTACTCCATGACGGTTGAGCCACGCACTGCGCTGGCTTCGCAAATTAAAAAGAAGCAAACCCCGCCGGTAAACGATGCGCAAAGCGCTGAGCAATTTGTATACCTGATGCAAAGAATGCAACAGCAGGGATTCGACCATTACGAGATATCAAACTTTGGCAAGCCGGGTCGGCACTCGCAGCATAACTCCAATTACTGGAAAGGCACCCCCTACGTAGGCATAGGCCCATCGGCCCACTCATACAACGGTATAACCCGGCAGTGGAATATTGCTAACAATGCCAAATACCTCACCTGCTTATCCGAAAATCAAATTCCGGCTGAATTGGAAATACTCACCACCGAAAACCGGCTGAACGAGTACATTATGACGGCCATTCGAACCATATGGGGACTGGATTTGAAAAAACTGGAAAGTATTAAATCAGGCACTCCTGCCATCATTGAGAAAGAAGCACAAACGTTCATCAATAAAGGTTGGCTAACACAGCAACAACAAATCCTCACCCTAACTCCGGCTGGCAAGCTTTATGCCGACCATATTGCGGCTGAACTTTTCTTTTAAGTATTAGGCATCGCGCTCTACGAAAATTAAGCAAAACCGGTTTGGCTTTTTGCGAAAAGTGTTTACCACTAAAAGCGTTAACAAGTTCTGGCAATCTTTAAATCCGCATAGCACTATAGGCCGTAATTTCTTCATATCAAACTTAAACAAACATGAAAAAATTATTAATTGCGGCTTTTGCTTTAGTAGCTATGGCAACCGCGTCGAAAAGCTATGCACAGACAAAAATGGTAGGTGGTGCGCCAATGTACCCAACCAAAGATATTGTTGACAACGCTGTAAACTCTAAAGACCACACCACCCTGGTAGCTGCAGTTAAAGCTGCCGGTTTGGTTGAAACTTTGAAAGGCGCTGGTCCGTTCACTGTTTTTGCGCCAACCAACGAGGCTTTTGATAAATTACCACAAGGCACCGTAGCCACTCTGTTAAAACCAGAAAACAAAGCTACACTTACCAAAGTATTAACTTACCACGTAGTATCAGGCAAAGTAAGCGCAGCCGATTTGATGGCTAAAATTAAAGCCGGACACGGTAAGGCTGAGTTAAAAACCGTAAGTGGCGGTACTTTAACTGCAATGGCCAATGGTAAAAAAATATACTTGGTTGACGAAAAAGGCGGTAAATCTTGGGTAACCATTGCCGACGTATTTCAGAAAAACGGTGTAATACACGTAGTTAACGCCGTGTTAATGCCAAACTAATAGGCATTTTATATGATTTTATTGAGCCCGGCAGCCCTGAGCGCCGGGCTTTCTTATGTCAGATACAATTCAAAAACAAACTAATTAAGCGCCCGGCTTTAATTTTGGTTAGCTTTGTATGTTAAATTGATGTTATTGCTATGGGTTTGATACTATATCCGATTGATCGGGTTGACCATATTTCTAAAGAAGATTTCATTAATAATTATTTAAATCCACGCAAGCCGCTTGTCATCCGTAAGGCAACCGAAAGCTGGCCTGCCTTACAGAAATGGACATTTGACTACCTGAAAGAAACTGTTGGCGACCAGATTGTACCTTTATACGATAGCTCTAAAGCCGACCCCAGCAAACCCATCAACGCCTCGGCCGCCGAAATGAAGTTTGGCGATTATATTGACTTGATTCAGAAAGAGCCAACCGACTTACGCATTTTTTTATTCGACCCCATTAAGCATGCGCCGGGTTTATTGAACGATTATCGCTCACCCAAAGATTTGATGGGAGGCTTTTTAGATAAATACCCGAATATGTTTTTTGGCGGAGCCGGTTCGGTTACGTTTTTACATTACGATATTGACTTAGCACACATCTTCCACACCCATTTTCAGGGCCGCAAGCATGTGATGCTGTTTGATTATAAATGGAAAGAGCGTTTGTATTGTATACCGTTCGCCACTTATGCCCTGGAAGATTATGATATCGAAAACCCGGACTTTTCAAAATTCCCGGCGTTGGACGGTATTGAAGGTCAGGAAACCATTTTAGAACACGGCGATACACTGTTTATGCCTACCGGTTACTGGCATTGGATGAAATATCTGGATGGCTCATTCTCTATATCATTACGCGCCTGGGATAAATCGTGGGGCATCAAAGCCAAAAGCTTATACAATCTGACTATACAACGCAATTTTGATAGCTTTTTAAAGAAACGCTACCAAACGCGCTACATGAGCT
>CAJYSL010000426.1 GCA_913777515.1 uncultured Mucilaginibacter sp. | reverse complement strand
CAAGGCAAATTTGCATAATGCTAATTTATTTAGGATTTTTGCAATCATAAATTCAAGATCGTGGTTCGTTAATTGCAAGGCTCATTTGCAATTATAGCTGTTAACTCCGTAATCATGAACTACAATAAAATATCATGAGTGTAGAAACTGAGAAAGATCCTCAAAAACATATCATCATCAAGGGGGCACGTGTACATAATTTAAAAAATTTGGACATTGCCATCCCTAAAAATCAGCTGGTAGTTATTACGGGCATGTCGGGTTCGGGTAAATCATCACTGGCTTTTGATACGCTTTATGCCGAAGGGCAGCGCCGCTACGTAGAAAGCTTATCTTCGTATGCCCGCCAGTTTTTAGGACGGATGAATAAGCCCGATGTAGATTATATTAAAGGCATTGCACCGGCCATTGCTATTGAGCAAAAGGTAATTACCAGCAACCCACGCTCAACCGTGGGCACCAGCACCGAAATTTACGATTACCTCAAACTGCTTTTTTCGCGTATTGGTAAAACCATATCGCCGGTATCGGGCAGGCAGGTAAAAAAAGATACGGTAACCGACGTAGTAAATTTTGCGCAAGCCCTACCTGACGATAGCATGCTGACCATTCTTTGCCCGTTGCATCCGCACAATAACCGCAGTTTGAAAGAAGAACTGGCCGTGCTGCTGCAAAAAGGTTTTGTACGCGTGGAGTACCAGGGTAAGGTATCGCGTATTGAAGGTTTGCTTGAGGATGAAGCGATTAGCAACGAATCACTCACCCAGGATGACCAATTGCGCATTGTGGTTGACCGTATTACCAAAAACAATGAGGATGAAACCCTGAGCCGCATAGCCGACTCGGCGCAGACGGCGTTTTTTGAGGGCAAAGGCGATTGCTTTGTACGTTACCAAAAGCCGGAAGACGAACAGGAAAGCGAAAACTTTTTTTGCGACCGTTTTGAATTGGACGGAATTAAGTTTGAAGAGCCCACCCCTAACTTTTTCAGTTTTAATAATCCTTACGGCGCCTGCCGCCGTTGCGAGGGTTACGGTAAAATTATAGGTATCGACGAGGACCTGGTGATTCCGGATAAAAGTAAATCTGTTTACGACAATGCCATTGCCCCATGGCGCGGCGAAAAAATGGGCGAATGGAACCAGAACCTCATCCGCCAGGCAGATAAATTTAAGTTTCCGATACACCGCCCTTACAATCAGTTGAACGATAAGGAAAAGAAGCTGCTTTGGACGGGCAACAAATATTTCAGGGGTTTGGATGCCTTTTTTAAAGAGGTTGAGGAGCAGACTTATAAAATACAGTACCGTGTAATACTGTCGCGCTACCGGGGCAAAACTACCTGTCCTGAATGCCGGGGCAGCCGCTTACGCCCTGATGCTACTTATGTAAAAATCAGCGACCATTCTATTACAGATATTGTATTAATGCCGCTGGATAAAGCGCAGCAGTTTTTTGCAGAGTTACAACTGGATGAGCACGATGCTAAAATTGGCAAGCGCTTGTTAATGGAAATTACAAACCGCATCAGCTTTTTGAACGATGTGGGCTTGGGATATTTAACGCTAAACCGCTTGTCGAATACCTTGTCCGGCGGTGAATCGCAGCGTATTAACCTGGCTACGTCATTAGGTAGTAGTTTGGTAGGGTCAGTTTATGTACTGGACGAGCCAAGCATTGGCTTGCACCCGCGCGATACTCAACGCCTGATTGGCGTGCTTAAATCACTGCGTGATGTAGGCAATACCGTATTGGTGGTAGAGCACGAAGAAGAAATTATGCAGGCCGCCGACCACCTGATTGATATTGGCCCTGAAGCCGGAACGCATGGCGGCCGTTTAATTTTTTCGGGCACTTACGACCAGATTTTGACCGATGATGACAGCCTGACCGGCAAGTACCTGAGCGGACGCGAAGAGATTGCCTTACCCGAACATCGCCGCAAATGGAACGACTACATCTTGATTAAAGGTGCCCGCGAAAATAACCTGCAGAACATAGATGTCAAGTTTCCGTTGGGTGTGCTAACCGTGGTTACGGGGGTATCAGGTTCGGGTAAAACCAGCTTGGTCAAGCGCATATTGCACCCGGCTTTGCAAAAAGTTTTGGGCAACTACTCGGGCGAACAAACCGGCACTTACGATAGCATTGAAGGCGATTATGCTAAAATAGAAGCCGTTGAATTGGTAGACCAGAACCCGATAGGCCGTTCGTCGCGCTCCAACCCGGTTACTTATGTAAAGGCGTGGGACGAAATCAGGAACCTTTATGCTGCCCAGCCTGCCGCTAAGGCAGCCGGTTTAAAACCATCGGCCTTTTCGTTTAACGTAGAGGGTGGCCGTTGCGATGTTTGTCAGGGTGAAGGTGAGGTTAAAATTGAAATGCAGTTTATGGCCGATATATTTTTACCCTGCGAGGCCTGCAACGGCAATCGTTTTAAACAACCGGTGCTGGATGTAACCTACCAGGAAAAAAATGTATCCGAAGTGCTGCAAATGACTATTGATGAAGCCTTGGAGTTTTTTACTAAAGAAACCAAAATCATCAACAAACTGAAACCACTGCAGGATGTTGGCCTTGGCTATGTGCAGTTAGGGCAATCGTCAAACACGCTATCCGGTGGTGAGGCGCAGCGTATTAAGCTGGCTTCGTTCCTGATTAAAGGTAACAATGCCAGCAAAACGCTCTTCATTTTTGACGAGCCTACTACGGGTCTGCACTTTGCCGACATTAAAAAGCTACTCAAATCATTTGATGCCTTGCTCGAGCAAGGCAATACCATCATTGTGATTGAACATAATATGGACGTGATTAAATGTGCTGACTGGGTAGTAGATATCGGCCCCGGTGGCGGTAACCACGGCGGCAAACTGGTTTTTGAAGGTGTCCCCGAAGACTTACTAAAAAAATCGGAAAGCTTTACCGGTCAGTTTTTGAAAGAACGATTAGGTAAATAGTCAATATATATAAGCACAAACTGCTTAATAAATTAAACAAAATGGGCGTTCAAATTTTGGACGCCCATTTCGTTTAAAACTGATTTTCTATATCGTCGGCACTGGGTCCGTAGCTGCCCGGGATTGGGATATTAAGCAGTCGCAGATAAACGCCCAATTGCGCCCGGTGATGCACAATTTGCGAGAAACTCATCCGGACAACTTCGTACTTAGTCCACACACCCAAAATATGTTCACCGTTGCGAAGTGTCCATTGGGGCAGCAACTGCTCCTCGGTCACATGCTCCAGTTGAGTGCGGCCGTTAGTTAACGAACGCTCATTGTAGGCTAACAAAGCTTCAGTATTTTCAACCACTTCTTCTTTCCAGTCGTTACCGGCAAAATCCAATTCACTGGTATTAATGGCCATCGCTATCCAGTTAGGCAGGTCAGCTATATGGGATGCCAGGCGGCGGATGGTCATACTTTTGGGGTGAGGCTGCCAGTCAAATTTAT
>CAJYSL010000425.1 GCA_913777515.1 uncultured Mucilaginibacter sp. | reverse complement strand
TTAGCATTACGGGTAATCCCAATTCAACCATCGCTAAAAACAGCAACTGGCACCTCAATGTGCATATCAACCACGAGGCTTGTCCGCTAAAACTGGCGCCTACCTCATCAACCACGGCTACGCTGGTGATGGGTGATGCCATTGCGGTGGCACTTATGGAGGCACGGCAGTTTCAGCCGGAGGATTTTGCGCGTTTCCACCCGGGTGGTAGCCTGGGGCGTAAACTGCTAGTACGGGTTAAGGATGTAATGCGTACGGATAGCCTGCCTTTTGTGGCCGATAACATCAGCTTTACCGATTTGCTGCTGCGCATGTCTGAGGGCCGCCTGGGGATGGTAATTGTGGGCAGTGCCGACAACATCAAGGGTGTAGTAACCGATGGCGACTTACGTCGCGCCCTAATGCGCAATCCCGATACTACTGCGCAGTCAGTAAAAACCATGATGAGCCCGACCCCGGTTACAGTGAGCGAGGACGAACTGATACACCAGGCCGAAGAACTGATGCTGAACCGGAAAATCACCACCATTTTAGTTACCTCGGCCGATGGCAGCCTGCTCAAAGGCATCTACCAGATATACAATCGTTAAGAATACTTTTTTGTCAACAAGCACTAATGGCTGATGTTACTTAATAAAACAATTACATAAAGTCATGAGCAAAGCATTGGAAGATAAAGACAAAAAAGAGATATACGACGAGTTTAAATCGCTGGTGAACATGCCGGCATCATCTCTTGAAAAATGGTTAAAAACAGATGAATCGAAAGAAGTAGGATTCGACAGCGGCGACGGTGAATCGGTAGGCCACAAATCTGGCGAGAAAATTATCGATATTTTGCACAAGAAAAAAGCCGACCTCAGCGAAGCCGACTATAAGCATATGCAAAAAGTAGTGGGTTATATTAAGAGGCACAAAGCCCAAAAACCATCGGGCGATGTTGAATCAACTCCCTGGAACTACTCTTTAAAAAATTGGGGTTACGATTACAGCAAAAAATAAAGCTGCAAAGCACCGGCTAAAAGAATATTTTATTGAACTATAAAATGTAAGTAATGATAGCAACGAAGCTTAAAATCACCAATATCATGCCCTGCATTTTTTGTTCGATAGTTAAGTTACTCATTTTTTAATTTGGTTTAATCAGTTAGTAAATCAATAGTTGTTATTCCAAATATAAAAGCGGCTAAATGCGTTTGCAAGCAGCAAACGCATTTTTAATAAAAATTCATTGTTGTCACATTTTCAGTGTATTTTCTACACTTAAAAACCATTTTGCTTTAAATTTTATTAGCGCAGATTTAGTATAAACTTTACATCTGCCTTTAAACGCAAAACTTTTAGTGATAAAATCCAATCTTTCCACGTAGAACTACGTGCATTTTTGCCCATAGCGAGAAGCAATTTTACTTTTAACAAAACTTTATCAACCTACCACCTGCTTTTATTAAATGGTAATTACATCTATCAATCCGGCCAACGGCACCGAAATAAAATCTTATCCGCAATTAAGCGACGAGCAAATCACTGATAAAATAAACCAGACCAACGAAGCCTGGCTTTTATGGAAACAAACCGATTTGACCAAGCGCAGTAAATTACTAATTAAACTTGCTGAAGTATTACAAAGCCGCAAAGACGAACTGGCCCGCTTAATGGCCTTGGAGATGGGCAAGCCCATTAAACAGGGCGTAAGTGAAGTCGAAAAGTGTGCCGCCGTGTGCATTTACTATGCCGACCATGCCGCCGATTTTTTGAAGGATGAATTGATTGCCACCGATGCCAGTAAAAGCTACGTCACCTACCAGCCCATTGGCGTGGTGCTGGCCATTATGCCCTGGAACTTTCCGTTCTGGCAGGTGTTCCGCTTTTTGGCGCCGGCCTTGGCAGCGGGCAATTGCGGGGTATTAAAGCATGCCTCTAATGTACCGGGCTGCGGCTTGGTGATTGAGGAGATGGTGCAGCAGGCAGGCTTCCCACAGCATGTATTTCAAACATTGCTGGCCGGCAGCAGCCAGGTAGATGCCATGATAGAAAATCCGTTAATTAAAGCGGTCACTTTAACCGGTAGCAACCAGGCCGGTGTTAAGGTGGCGCAAAAAGCAGGCAGCCTGATTAAAAAGACCGTACTGGAGTTGGGCGGAAGCGATGCTTATATTGTACTGGAAGATGCCGACCTGGAACTGGCTGCCACCACCTGTACCGACAGCCGTTTAATTAACAGCGGGCAAAGCTGCATTGCTGCCAAACGCTTCATCGTGGTGGAGGCCGTTGCCAAACAATTCACTCAACTGATGCTGCAAAAAATGAGCGCCAAAGTAATGGGCGACCCGATGCAAGAAGGTACCGATGTTGGCCCGCAAGCCCGGATGGACCTACGTGATGAACTGCATGAGCAGGTACAGCGTTCTGTACAAGCCGGAGCGCAATGCATTTTGGGCGGCGAAGTTCCGGTTGGTGAAAATGCCTTCTACCCGCCTACCATCCTCACTAACGTAACTAAAGGTATGCCCGCCTTTGACGAAGAACTTTTTGGCCCGGTAGCAGCCATCATCATCGCTAAAGATGAAGAGCATGCTATACAGTTAGCCAACGACAGTATCTTTGGTTTAGGCGGTGCGGTATTTACTCAAGATGCCGCACGCGGCGAACGCATTGCAGCCAACAGGCTCGAGGCTGGTTCCTGCTTTGTAAACTCGCTGGTAAAATCCGACCCTCGTCTGCCTTTTGGTGGCATCAAACAGTCGGGCTATGGCCGCGAGTTAGGCATGATTGGCATCCACGAATTTGTGAATATTAAAACGGTTTACATTCGTTAAACAGTAAAGCAACCTACTGTTTTAATTGATATAGCGTAATGCAACAATCTGATTTACAAATTTAATTTACTAACAGTTAAATGCACCTGCGAACAGAAAACATGTTTTACCTGCGCCTGACAAGCATATTTTAGGCTAACCCCGCTAATGCGTATCTTTGTAGCCTTATGAGTAAGCACGGTAGAATCTTAGTGGCCATGAGTGGTGGCGTTGATAGTTCGGTAGCATCTATTATGTTGCACGAGCAGGGCTACGAGGTAATCGGGCTTACCATGAAAACCTGGGACTATGCCTCATCGGGCGGTAGTTCTAAAGAAACCGGCTGCTGTAGTTTAGACAGTATTAATGATGCGCGGGCACTGGCCGTAGGCTATGGCTTTCCGCATTATATTCTGGATATCCGCAACGAGTTCGGCAATTACGTTATCGACAACTTTGTGGACGAGTATCTGGCCGGCCGCACCCCTAACCCCTGCGTGCTTTGCAACACCCACATTAAATGGGATGCTTTGCTAAAGCGAGCCGACAAACTCGACTGCGAATTTATTGCCACTGGTCACTACGCCAACATCCGCCAGCAAGATAGCGGTCGCTACGTGGTATCTAAAGGCCGCGACGAAAATAAAGACCAGTCTTACGTACTTTGGGGTGTGTCTCAGGAAAACCTGGCACGTACTAAATTCCCATTAGGTAGCTTTACCAAAGCCGAAATCAGGCAGATGGCCTTAGAAATGGGTCAGGCCGAACTGGCAGGTAAAAGCGAGAGTTATGAAATATGCTTTGTACCCGATAACGACTACCGCGCGTTTTTACGCCACAAGGTTGAAGATTTAGACCAGCGCGTTGGTCCGGGTAACTTTGTATTGGCTGATGGCACCGTGGTGGGCAAACATCAGGGCTATCCTTTTTATACCATCGGTCAGCGTAAAGGTTTGGGCATTGCCTTGGGGCAACCTATGTTTGTTACTCAGATTAACCCTGCCAACAACACCGTAGTGTTAGGTACGCAGGATGAATTGCAGCGTAAACAAGCCTGGGTACGCAACCTTAACCTGGTTAAATACGAAAGTATTACTGAGCCTATACAAGCCGTAACAAAAATACGTTATAAAGATGCCGGCGCCGAAAGCACCATTGTGCAAATGGGCGACCACATGAAAGTGGATTTTCATCACCATGTATCGGGTATTGCCCCGGGTCAGTCGGCGGTTTTTTATGAGGGGAACGATTTGCTGGGCGGCGGTTTTTTGATGTAACAGCGACCAAAACATAAACCGCATTTTACCGAACATTTCTTTTTATTTACTGTTGCCCTTAAAAATTAATAAGGCGTGTGAATTTGCGTTTCACATTCTTTGTGTTTTATTTGCAGAAAATTAAGAGCATTAATGGCTAAAAATCTACTCATTGTTGAATCTCCGGCTAAAGCCAAAACTATTGAAGGGTACCTCGGCAAAGACTTCACCGTGAAGTCGAGCTATGGCCATATTCGTGATTTGGTGAAATCCGAAGACGCCATCGACATACCCAATAACTTTGCACAAAGGTATGAGGTACCTGCCGATAAAAAGCAGGTAGTTAGCGAGTTAAAGAAGTTAGCTAAAGAAGCCGAAACGGTGTGGCTGGCTTCCGATGAGGACCGGGAGGGTGAAGCAATCTCCTGGCATCTGTTCGAAACCTTAGGCTTGAAAGAAGACAAAACCAAGCGCATTGTTTTTCATGAGATTACCAAGCCGGCCATAATGCGGGCTATCGAAAATCCGCGTACTATTGATTACAATCTGGTTAATGCTCAACAGGCACGCCGAGTGCTTGACCGCCTGGTGGGTTTTGAGCTTTCGCCCGTGCTCTGGAAAAAAGTTAAACCATCGCTCTCTGCAGGTCGTGTACAATCGGTAGCCGTAAGGTTGATTGTAGAACGCGAACGCGAGATTAATAAATTCAAACCCGAAGCTGCCTATCGTATTGTAGCCATATTTGGCAAAGGCCGCGAGGCCTTCAAAGCCGAGTTGCCCGAACGCTTTACCCAGCAACAGGAAGCAGAGCAGTTTTTAAAAGATTGCGTCAATGCAGCATTCACTATTAAGTCGCTTGATACAAGGCCAACCAAACGCTCGCCAGCTGCACCGTTCACCACCTCTACCCTACAGCAAGAAGCCAGCCGCAAGTTAGGGTTCTCGGTATCGCGTACTATGTCAGTGGCTCAGCGACTGTACGAGTCTGGTAAAATCACCTACATGCGTACCGATAGTGTTAATTTATCTGACACAGCCTTAAACGCTGCTCATCAAGAAATTACATCTTCGTACGGTGAGAAATATCATCAACTGCGTAAGTATAAAACCAAATCGGCAAGTGCGCAGGAAGCACATGAGGCCATCCGCCCTACTTACTTTAACGAGCATACCGTTGACGGCGAAAATGCCGAAAAACGTTTGTATGAGTTGATTTGGAAAAGAGCCATTGCCTCGCAAATGAGCGAAGCGCAGTTTGAAAAAACAACAGCTAAAATTGATATATCTACCCGTAGCGAAGATTTAGTAGCTAATGGTGAAGTGATGAAGTTTGATGGCTTCCTAAAAGTCTACCTCGAATCAAACGATGATGAGGAGGATAACAACCAGGACGGCGACAACGCTATACTGCCGCCGTTAAGCAAAGGCCAACAACTCAACTTGCAGGAAATGACGGCTACCGAGCGTTACTCTCGTCCGCCGGCTCGTTATACCGAGGCTAGTTTGGTTAAAAAATTAGAAGAGTTAGGTATAGGTCGCCCGTCTACTTATGCGCCAACCATTTCTACGGTACAAAACCGCGGTTACGTGGTTAAAGAAGACCGTGAAGGTAAATCCCGTAACTTTAAGGTGCTAACGCTTAAAGACCAGCACATCAAGCTGGAAGAAAAAACCGAAAATACCGGTGCCGAGCGGGGCAAGCTGTTCCCTACTGATATCGGTGCCGTAGTAAACGACTTTTTGGTACAGCATTTTAAAGGCATTGTAGATTTCCACTTTACGGCCAACGTTGAAAAGCAATTCGACGAGATTGCCCAAGGCCTTAAAGAGTGGACCGCCATGATAAAAAACTTCTACTACCCTTTTCACGAGGGTGTAGAAAGCACCATACAAACAGCCGACAAAGCCCGTGGCGAACGCGAACTGGGCGTACACCCTGAAAGCGGCAAAAAGATGTCGGTACGTATTGGCCGTTATGGTCCGTTTGTACAACTTGGCGACAGCGACAACGAGGAGGAAAAACCTCAGTATGCTAGTCTGCGTACCGGCCAGATGATTGAAACCATCACCCTCGAAGATGCCTTAGAACTGTTTAAACTGCCTAAAAAAGTAGGCGTTTACGAGGATAAGGAAATGACGGTAGCTATCGGTAAATTTGGTCCATACATCAGGCACAACAGCAGCTTTTACAGTCTGCCCAAAGGCGTTGACCCGATGAGCGTAACCGAACAGCAGGCCATCGAAATTATTGATGAGAAGCGTAAGAAAGACGCCGAAAAACTCATCAAAACTTTTGACGAGAACCCTGAGGTTAAAATATTGAACGGACGCTGGGGCCCATATATTGAATTTGAGAAACTTAACGTAAAAATTCCGAAAGGCAAAGAGCCACTCGAACTTACTTTTGAAGAGTGCAAGGCATTGGCCGAAGCCACCGAGAAAGAAGGCAAGAAACCTAACGGGAAAAAAGCAGCAGCCAAAAAGCCTGCCGCTAAGAAACCGGCGGCTAAAAAAACTGCCAAAACAAAATAATACACGACGCCTGGAAACAGGCGTTTTTTGATTGAATATGATAAAAGATTTGCCTCAGAATATTGTTGAAGATATTGCCGTAGCCGTGGCGCTCGAGGGTGAAAGCGTTGAAAGTAAAACCTGGTATGTTTATTTAATTAACCTCAAAAATCAGCCCATCGAAAACGTGCTGGTTACCTCTAAAGGTTACGGCGAAAAGGATGGCGAGCAGGTAAAAACTTCAGTTTTACGCCATATGATGCCTAAAATAGAAAGCAAGGCATCAGCACTGATTGAGCCGATTGATGAGCAAACCTTTGGGCTGAACAATGAGTACTGGGTGAGCTATTACATCGGCAAAGAGATATTTGATAAGAAGTTTATTTTCCTTCCAGAAAGCATTGTCGAGTCTAATTTTATCAAATTGCCCGTAGTCAATAAACCGGGCGTGATGATAAAGTAAAATTAAACGTTAGGCCGATAAGCTACTGACTGTAAAACCCTTGGGAAAACCGCCCAAGGGTTTTATTTTTTACGTTAATTTACCCTATAAAGCACTACTGCCAAAGGCGTGTCACTCGTTATTTAAAAAATTTACATTATTTTGCAGTTGTATTAACAATCGGGGCAAATATGCTGGAACATCTGGAGTGGAATAATGTGATGGTGATAGATATCGAAACGGTACCGCAGTACCCCAGTTTCGACCAGGTTCCGCGCCATATGCAGGAGTTGTGGGATAAAAAAACGCAGAAGCAGCGCCCACCCGATGAAAGCCCCGCCGAGTTTTACAAATGTGCCGGCATACAAGCCGAGTTCGGCAAAATCATTTGCCTATCGGCCGGAGTATTTACGAAAACCGGAGATTTTAGGATAAAATCTTTTGCCTCCCATGACGAAGCCTCGCTGCTCCGCAAGTTTTCTGACATGCTGGGCAGGCGCTCGCCTAAACTGATACTTTGCGGTCATAATGCCAAGGAATTTGATATTCCTTACATCTGCCGTCGTTTGCTCATTAATGGTATTCCGCTGCCGGTGCAATTGCATATCTCCGGCAAAAAACCATGGGAGATTTGCCACTTAGATACAATGGAGCTATGGAAATTTGGCGATTTTAAGAACTACACATCCCTAAACTTACTGGCCGCCATATTTGGTATCCATACCCCTAAGGATGATATTGATGGCAGCCAGGTAGCCCATGTATACTGGGTCGACAATCAACTGGAACGCATCTGCACTTATTGCCAAAAAGATGTAGTTACTACTGCCCAGGTACTCAAACGCTTCAAAGGCGAGCCATTACTCACCGAAGAACAGATAACGATTGTTGACCAGGAGTTAAATACGCCTATAAACTTCGGCTCCTTTAACGCGAATTAAGTATATTGAGCCGCTAAGTTTGCCTGGCGCTGTATGCTTCAAATCAGTAATTTAAAAGTTCAGTTTCGCTCATCCAACGGATGGTTTGAGGCCGTTAAGGGAATTTCCTTTAACTTGGCCAAAGGCCAAACCCTGGGCATTGTGGGCGAATCCGGCTCGGGCAAATCGGTTACGGCACTTACCCTGATGCGTTTGTTGGATGAACAGCATACCCAGATTTCGGGCGACATCCAATTTGATGGCATTGACATGCGGCATGCCTCCGAAAAAGAAATGCAGGCCTTGCGCGGCAACCGCATCGCCATGATTTTTCAGGAGCCCATGACCTCACTCAATCCGGTCATCACCTGCGGTAAGCAAATCATCGAGGCCATCAGGCTGCACCGGAAGCTTAGTAAGGCAGAAGCTAAAAAAGAAGCCATTGCCTTGTTTAACGAGGTGCAGTTACCCCGCCCTGAAGCTATGTTTGACAGCTACCCCCATCAGCTATCGGGCGGGCAACGGCAACGGGTGATGATAGCCATGGCCTTATCCTGTAACCCCGAACTATTAATCGCCGACGAGCCCACTACTGCTTTAGATGTAACCGTACAAAAAACCATCATTGATTTACTGCTTAAGCTTAAAGCCGAACGGCAGATGAGCCTGCTATTCATCTCGCACGATTTAGGCGTCATCAGTCAGATTGCCGATGAGGTTTTGGTGATGTATAAAGGCAACGTCGTAGAACAGGCCCCGGTAAAAGATATATTTTTACGCCCTCAGCATCCCTACACTCACGGTTTGCTGGCCTGCCGCCCTTCGGCAACACAACCTCTCAAAAAGCTACCCGTTATTGGTGATTTTATGAGCGTTGACGCCGAAGGCCAACTCAGCGGTACCGGTACGGCGGTTAATAGTGTGAAGGACCGGTTTACTTATCTATCCGGCGAGGTTAACCAACGCCGGCAGCAGCTTTATCAGCAAGCCCCCCTGCTTAAGGTTGAAAACTTATGTACCTGGTATCCGGTAAAAGCTGGCTGGTTTGGCAGTACAAAGCAATACGTAAAAGCGGTTGATGATATCAGCTTTGAAGTTTACCCCGGCGAAACTCTGGGTTTGGTAGGCGAATCGGGCAGCGGAAAAACCACTTTGGGTCGCAGCATATTACGGTTGATTGAGCCTACCTCGGGCAGCATTACCTTTAAAGGTACTAACCTGCGTGAGCTAAGTGCCGCCCAGTTGAGGCAGATGCGTAAACAGGTACAAATCATTTTTCAAGACCCCTACTCGTCGCTCAATCCGCGGCTTACCATTGCCCAGGCACTCATGGAGCCCATGCAGGTTCATAACCTGTACGGCAATGATGTGCAACGCAGGCAAAAAGTAATGGAATTATTGCAGCGCGTGAGTTTATTGCCTGAGCATTTTAACCGCTATCCGCACGAGTTTTCGGGCGGGCAACGGCAGCGGGTAGTAATTGCCAGAGCCTTAGCCCTGGAGCCTGAGTTTATTATTTGCGACGAGTCGGTATCAGCATTGGATGTATCGGTGCAGGCACAAATTTTGAACTTGCTACGTGAGTTGCAGCAGGATTTGGGATTGACTTACATTTTTATCTCGCACGATTTGTCAGTCATCAGGCACATCTCCGATCGTATCATGGTCATTAACAAAGGCCGGATGGAAGAGATTGCCGAGCCTGACGAGTTATTTAACCGCCCCAAGACCGCTTATACGCGAAAACTGATTGCCTCGATTCCGCAAATCAGCATCGCACAATAAATTACTCAACTTTATACGGCTGTGTTTGTTACATTCAATACTCACCGACCGCACCCATAACTTTACAAGCGTTATGTATATTAGCGGCATTACCTATTGCTAAATGGCTAAAAAGAAAAATATTAATAATTCTGTTAAACAAGTACTCACCCAGTTGGTGCTGGATGTATTTGAACAGAACGCGCGCGAAGCGCTGAATTACAAGCAGGTATCCTCCAAACTCAATATCCGCGAGCCCGAATCGCGCGAAACTATACTGGAAATTTTAAAGGAAGAAGCGCGCAATAACGTATTGCAGGAAGTATCGCCCGGTAAATTCAAGGTACTCGAACTGAAAACATTTGTTGAAGGACGGGTGGATATGACCAATGATGGCTCGGCGTTCATCGTTACCGACGACGAATTTGAAAATGATATTTACGTAGCCCCACGCAAGGTACGTACCGCCCTTAACGGCGACCGTGTAAAGGTGTACGTATATGCTAAAAACAAAGGTAAACGCAAAGAAGGCGAAGTGGTAGAGATACTGCAACGTGCTAAAATGGAGTTTACCGGTATTGTCAAACTGTCGGAGAAATTTGCTTTCCTGATACCCGACGACCGCAAAATGCTGCATGACATTTTTATTCCGCTAAGCGACCTGAACGGCGCTAAAAACGGGATGAAAGCGGTTGCCGAGATAACCGACTGGCCGCCGCAGGCTAAAAACCCGATAGGCCGCGTTAAAACCATCTTAGGTGCCCAGGGCGAAAACGATACTGAGATGAACGCTATCCTGGCCGAATACGGTTTCCCGCTATCGTTCCCGCCCGAGGTGGAGCGTGAGGCCGAAGCCATTTCGGATGTTATCTCTGATGAAGAAATCAGCAAGCGTCGTGACTTCCGGGATACGCTGACCTTTACCATCGACCCATTCGATGCCAAGGACTTTGACGACGCCATATCCTACAAAAAGTTAGAAAACGGCCATTTTGAGGTTGGCGTGCATATTGCAGATGTGGCTCACTATATCATCCCCGACTCGGCATTGGACAAAGAAGCTTTTGAGCGCGGCACCTCGGTTTACCTGGTAGACCGTGTTATCCCGATGCTGCCGGAGCGCCTATCGAATGGATTGTGTTCGCTTCGCCCGCACGAGGACAAGCTTTGTTTTGCAGCCGTGTTTGAGATGGATGAATCGGGCAGGGTGATTGACCAGTGGTTTGGTAAAACTATCATCCACTCCAACCGCCGCTTTACTTACGAGGAGGTGCAGGAAGTGATTGAAACCGGTCAGGGCGATTACGTGGAGGAAATACAGCAACTCAACGCCATTGCCCATAAACTGCGCGATGCTAAATTTAAAAACGGCGCCATCAGCTTTGAGAGCACCGAAGTTAAATTTAAACTGGACGAGCAGGGCAAACCTGTAGGCGTTTATGTAAAAGAGCGTAAAGATGCACATAAACTAATTGAGGATTTTATGCTGCTGGCCAACCGCAAAGTGGCCGAATTTGTAAGCAAAAAAGGCAAAGGCAAAAAGAAATACACCTTTGTTTACCGAGCCCACGACGCGCCTAACCCCGAAACACTGGGTAACTTTGCGCAGTTTGCCGCCCGCTTTGGTTACAAAATCAGCATGAAATCTGACCGGGATATTGCCCGCTCGTTAAACCACCTGATGCACGATGTAGAGGGCAAAAAGGAGCAAAATGTGTTAACGCAGTTAGCTATACGCTCTATGGCCAAAGCCGTTTATACCACCAAAAGCAGCAGTCACTATGGCCTGGCCTTTGACCATTATACTCACTTTACCTCGCCCATACGCCGCTACCCGGATGTGATGGTGCATCGCTTGCTGTTCCATTACCTCAACGGCGGCGAGTCGGCCAATGCCGAGCATTACGAGGTGTTGTGTAAGCATAGCTCGGACATGGAAAAGAAAGCCGCTGATGCTGAACGCTCATCGGTTAAGTATAAACAAGCCGAGTTTTTACAGGATAACATTGGTACCGAGTACAATGGCGTTATTTCGGGTGTTACCGAGTGGGGCATGTATGTGCAGATTATTGAGAATAATTGCGAAGGAATGGTACGGTTACGTGATATATCGGACGACTTTTATACCTTAGACGAGAAAAACTACGCCATTATCGGTCAGCGGAAAAAGAAAGTGTACCAGTTAGGTGACGAAGTCCGGATTAAGGTTAAAAATGTAGATCTTACTAAAAAGCAAATCGACTTTTCGCTGGTGCTGGATTAACCAGACAGCCGGCCTACTTATATGAACAAACTACAAGATTTACAGTTGCTGATTGAAAAAGCAGTCAGCAACTTGCATTACCCTGCCTCTCCTGCCGAATTATACGAGCCCATCACTTACATCTTGTCTGTTGGCGGCAAACGTATGCGTCCGGCCCTGCTGCTCATGGCCTGCGACTTATTTGGCGGCAATGTAGAAGCTGCCCTGAACCCTGCACTGGCCATCGAGGTATTTCACAACTTTACCCTGGTGCATGATGACATTATGGACAATGCCCCGTTGCGCCGCGGCAAAGCTACAGTACACGAAAAGTGGAACACCAATATCGGCATCCTATCGGGTGATGTGATGCTGGTTGAAGCTTATAAGCTGATGATGCAGGTAGAAACGCCGATACTGCGCCAGGTGCTCACCATTTTCAGTAACACTGCGGTTGGCGTTTGCGAAGGCCAGCAGATGGATATGAACTTTGAAGAGCAAAACGAGGTAGCCATTGATGACTACCTCACCATGATTACCCTGAAGACGGCGGTACTGTTAGGCGGAGCGCTCAAAATAGGCGCTCTGATTGGCGGAGCTAGTGACACCGATGCTGATTTGCTATGCACCTTTGGCGAGCAGTTAGGTACAGCCTTCCAGCTACAGGATGACATCCTGGACGTATACGGCGACCCGGACAAATTTGGTAAGCAGGTAGGCGGCGACATCATCTCCAACAAAAAAACTTTCCTGCTCATCAAGGCACTGGAGCTGGCCGAGGGCAACGACAAACAGGAGCTGAACCGCTGGCTGCACGCTGCCGATTTTGATAATGCCGAAAAGGTAAATGCCATTACCAGTTTATACAACCAGTTAGACGTGAGAAAACATGCCGAAAAAGCGATGCAGACCTTTGCCGAAAAAGCGTTTGACGCACTTAACCAGTTAAGCCTGCCGGAAGAACGGAAACAATACCTTCGGAATTTTGCCGATAGCTTGCTGATTAGGGAGAAGTAAAGAGCGTTGCTTTAAAATAGACTATACGCGTCAATAAAATAACGACTAAAGGTTTAAAACTCCTTAATTTAATTTGAATATTTACTTCTATGCTTTTATTTGTGTGAAGGTATAGAAGTAAATATCTTTCAAGCCATGACAGTAAGATTAGCACTTCTTAAGCAGATAAACCGAGAGAAGGTCTATATTAATTGCAGCGTTTATGTTTCCTTTGAAGTACATCAAAGTATTTATAAATTATACTTGCTAGTAGATATACTAGCCAATAATCACAAATTATAATTAGCGAAGGCCTACAAAGTCAAGGTGAAAGCCGGTATCTATTTTAGATGGCGCTATATTTTTGACCTTGGAGAGAAAATGCTTTTCAATTAGTTCATTCCAGCTTCCAAATTCAGAATAGAAATCAAAGTTCTTGCTTAAGGTATCAGCAACTTTTCTTTCGTAATATAAAGTTACCGAGAACTTGCTCATGTCCTCATCCCAGTATGTTTTTATATTTCTGGTTATCTCAACGTACCAGTATTGCTCCAACGTTTGCCTGTCACCAATGTGTAAACCGATAGTGTCATATCCTACTCCAAAATATTTTACATCCTCATCCCACAGGTTGCTTCCACTTGCCAACCAAGCGTCTAACTCTTCTTCCGAGAAAGAATTCGGGTTTTCGATCTGCTCCCTTGTAAAAAGATCTTGTGAAAATTCACTGACCACATATTCTGCAACATTGGTATCATAAGGAGGCTTCATTTCCTTCAGCTTCAATTGAGCTTCCGAAAGCTTTTGCAATAACATAGATACTAATCTATTAAATTTATTAATTAACGTTTGTTCGTAACGCACTCTTAAACAAATAGCGACCAGTGTTTACCTTCAATCATGTTAGCCTTGTTAGTTGCGGCATTGTGAGTAGTCCAATAATAACTCTCCGTATTTCGGTACTCGCCTAAGTTGATCGTGTCAAACGCATCTTTATAAGGCAGAGGAACAACACCTAAAGCTTCAAGAACCGAATTGATATTATTATCTGCAATTACTTTTATAGCATTATTATACAAACAGGCACTTTGTTCGCCCATACCCGCAAAGTAATTGGTTTGAATAATTGCAAACTTGGGCCATCCAAGTTCCTTAGCCCAAAACCACGACAATTCGCAATCCCAATCTATGTCCTCGCTATGCGATACAATATCGTAACCTAACCTGCCCTCCCAATATTGCATTTGATCCCAATCCAGAATAACAATTGCAAAATCATTCTCATAAGCAACCGCTAAACCATATTGCCGGGCTTTATCCTCATTGATTGGAGCCTTGCCGATTAACGCGCAGATATGATGTCCCATGATTTAAAGTATGAAATTATGATAAATTATAGTCAGCGATTTAATTATCAACCTGTTAGCCTAAAAAACAAACGAGATTGCTTATCATAAAAATAAAGGTCACGTGAAACTTCAGATATTAAGTACAAACAAAAAAACCGCCTCATAATTAGCTTATGAGACGGTTTTTCTATTATAATAGTAACCTGAGATTACTCAGCTACAACTTCTTCACCTTCAGTAGCAGTTTCAGCTTTAGGGGCTTCTTCTGCAGGAGTAGCAACTGCTTTACCGTTAGCTGGTTTAGCAGCAGCTTCAGTTTGTACGTTTACTACTGGTTTTGCTTCAACAGCAACGTCAGCAGTTTCGTAAGGTAATACTGATACGTATGAACGGTCATCAGCTTTTTTTCTGAATACAACCTGACCGTCGATCAACGCGAATAAAGTATGGTCGCGGCCGATACCTACGTTAAGACCTGGGTTGTGACGGGTACCACGCTGACGAACGATGATGTTACCGGCAATAGCAGGCTGACCACCGAAAATCTTGATACCTAAACGTTTGCTATGCGATTCGCGGCCGTTTTTGGAACTACCCGCACCTTTTTTGTGAGCCATGTTTTAATATTTTATCAAAGCTTTTGGCTTTGCGTTAA
>CAJYSL010000424.1 GCA_913777515.1 uncultured Mucilaginibacter sp. | reverse complement strand
TCTGTAATTTTATTTACCATGTGGACCGAAGCCATCAAGCATTTTTCTGAAAATTCTAAGGGCAACGTTATCTTCCTGGATGGTTCGGCAGACAGTATGCAGAAAACCATGAAAGAAATGATGAGTTTGCAACAGCTGAAAACCGACGAAATAAAGCGTAATCAATAGTTAAATATTCGTCTTCTTTAATTAAACCTTAACGCTGCGTTTTCGTCAAAAGCACAAGTACAAATTATACTCCTTTTGATGAATTACCGATACATGCGATTGATGCTGGCTTTGGTTTGTTGCCTGCTGGGCAGTAGCGTGGTTAAGGCGCAATCATACCGGCAGCTTACAGCCGATGATTTTACTGGGGATGTGCCGCCCAACAGTGGCTTTTACGTAGCCCATACCAGTTGCAATGTGTTTATGAACTATCGAGTGCGCAACTCCCGTAGCAATTACAATCTTACGTTTGATATTCAGCTTAAACTTAACCGTGACCGCTCGTGGTTAAACCGTAAAATAGCCAACACGCCCGAATCATTGGCGCAGGTACTACGGCACGAGCAAGGCCATTACCAGATTGCTTACCTGATGCAGCAGGAAATGATTAGGGAGCTAAACGCTTATCATTATACCGGCGACTATCAACGCCAGGCCAACGCTATTTTTAAGCGTATTGACGATAAGTACCGGCAAATGAACGAAGATTACGACGAAGACACCCAGCACATGCAAAACCGCAAGCAACAAGCAGCGTGGGTGCATTTTTTAGACCGTGAGCTAACACGCTCCAATAACTTAGCAGCCAATAACTATAACGATTATTAAATGTTATTTTGGGGTAACCGCAGAGATTGCCCATATTGTATAAAAGCGAAAAGTACGGTTATGCCGTACTTTTCGCTTTTATATATAATGATTAATTGTTAGTTTTTTTCTGAACATAGCCGAATACCTTTTGCAGCAATGGCGTAGTACGAGAGGCAAAGCTGCTGCGGATATTCAGTTCCTCCAAAGCGATCCGGTAAAACAAGCCATCAATAGCTTTTTGAGTTACGTAAGCGTCGAGGTCGGGATTGATTTTATTAAACGTCAAAGGTATGCGATTGTACTGCGTGGCCAGTTGGCTGTAATAACGCGTAGCGCCAACTTTAGATAAGCTGTTGTGTACTACCGGCACAAATTCGGCAGTCAGTTGGTCGGTAGTTGTCCGCCTGAAATATTGTGTAGCGGCGTCTTTACTGCTACCCAGCAAAATGTTAGCTACATCCTGCACGCTCATCTGTTTAATAGCCGAGATGAAGATGGGCTTAGCTTTACCGGCGGCATCCTCGGCAGCACGATTAAGCGACAAAATCACATCATCGCACAACTTATTGAAACCAAGTTTACGCAGGGTATTCTCCGCTTTTTGAGCCTCGGGTGGGAGAAGTAATTTAATGGCTGCATTGCCGAAAAAACCGTTAACGGCCGAAAGCTGGCTGGCGCTTTTGTCGGTGCCTAACTCCAGAGCCTGTTTAAGCCCGCTTACCATTTCTAAATTAGAAGGTATACTTTGCGCCGGACTGTTGCTATATACGCTGCCTGGCGTACCGGTTGCTGCGGTTAGCGTGTCGCAACCTGCGTTAACCGTAAGGGCCAACAACAATGGAGTTAATAATACAATCTTGTTCATAAGTACAGATAGGACAACCGGGAGGCCCGAAAGTTTAAGTCCTATACGTAATGCATGATGGTAAATACCAGTGCAGCCACTAAAGCCGAGATAGGAATGGTGATAATCCAGGCCCAAACCAGGTTAATGGTAACGCCCCAACGTACGGCTGATACCCTTTTGGTTAAGCCTACACCGATGATAGAACCGGTGATGGTGTGGGTAGTAGATACCGGTATACCTAAACGCTCGGTCATGAACAGGGTAATAGCACCCGCAGTTTCTGCACTTACGCCTTCGAGCGGGGTAACCTTGGTAATTTTGCTACCCATGGTTTTTACGATTTTCCAACCGCCCGACATCGTACCCAAAGCAATAGCACTGTAACAGGCCAGCGGAATCCAATCGGGCATCTTATCGCCGTTGGCAATCTGCCCGGAAGTAAACAGTGCTACGTAGATAATACCCATTACCTTCTGCGCATCGTTACCACCGTGGGCAAAGCTCAAAGCTGCCGACGAGATTAACTGCACACTTTTAAACCAGCGCTCGGCCACTGCCGGACGGAAGTTTTTAAAGATATGAAGGATGATAATAGTAATGACATAGGCTATAAACAAGCCGATTAAAGGCGCTAAAAATATATAAGCGGCAATTCTTAATATCGAGGTGGCATCAACAGCAGTAATGGGGTTAACACCTAAAAACAGTGCATTAGTCATACCGGCACCGGCAAAACCACCAATCAGCGTATGCGACGAGCTTGATGGGATACCAAACCACCAGGTCAGCAAATTCCAGGCAATGGCGGCTACTAAACCGGCCAGGATAACGTCCATAGTAATGAAGTGCTCGTGCACGGTTTTGGCAACTGTATTGGCTACCTTATGCTCTTTAATCAGGAAAAAAGCCAAAAAGTTAAAGGCCGCAGCCCAGATTACAGCCTGAAAAGGGGTAAGTACTTTGGTAGATACGATGGTAGCAATAGAGTTGGCTGCATCATGAAAACCATTGATAAAATCAAATATCAGCGCCAGGCCAACTACAACAATAAGCAGGAAAGTCATGTAAGTAGGGGTTGATATTATGCGTTTTTAACTAATATAGATTCCATTACATTGGCAGCGTCTTCACACATGTCGGTTGCGGTTTCTAAGGCTGCTAATATTTCTTTGTACTTAATCAGGCGCAGGGCATCTTTCTCGTATAAAAACAAATCAGCAACGGCACGGTCAAATACATAATCAGCCTGGTTTTCAACACTGTTAATACGAATGCAAGAGTCTGCTATGTTGCGTACATTTTTCAGGTCTTTTAATTCTTTAACGGCTTTCTCCAAATCAACACTTCCCTGCAAAATCAATTCCGACAGCTTTAAAATCGGCTCAGTGTATTCTTCAATGTTATACAACAGCATACGGTTGGCAGAGCCCTGGATGTAATCAGCAACGTCATCAATGGCGGTTGCCAAAGCGTGAATATCCTCGCGGTCAAAAGGTGTGATGAAGTTTTTGCCTAATTCCAGGTAAATCTGGTGAGTTAACTCATCGCCTCTATTTTCTAACTGGTCAATTTTTTTAAACAGCTCAGTACGCTCCCCGGCGTTTTTACTGTTTACGGCCTCAACCAAAACAGTACCCATGGCTACCACATTGTTGGCAGCTTGCTCAAACAACGGAAAAAATACTTTTTTATCCTTCGGTACAAAATACTGGAATATGCTGTTTAGTGACATTTTGATACAATAGTTTGTGCAAAGGTAACTCGATTATGTTAAATTAATGTTAACTCTTTAATACAGGTAACATTTGAAA
>CAJYSL010000423.1 GCA_913777515.1 uncultured Mucilaginibacter sp. | reverse complement strand
TGAAAAACGGGATGTTGTTTCATGTACACGAAAATAATTATGGGGTGATTTGGTAATAAACTCCTTTTGGTTTTACCGTTAACCGGACAACTATGACAGTACACTGATTAAGTTCTCATTAAAACCGTGCACTATTGAAAACAAGTTCTTCAAAATACAGTTGAAACTCAAACGGTATTATGCTGATAATTTTTTAAATCGAGATTATGTCAACAACTCAATCATCAGACATTGAAAAACTAACCATTAACACGATTCGTTTTTTGGCAACCGACATGGTGCAAAAAGCCAACTCCGGTCATCCTGGGCTGCCTTTAGGTGCTGCGCCAATGGCGTATGTAGTATGGAACCGCTTTTTGCGTTTTGACCCTAAAGAGCCAAAATGGCCAAACCGCGACCGTTTTGTATTGTCGGCTGGCCATGGTTCAGCCTTATTATATGCGTTGCTACACTTGTACGGTTACGATTTACCAATGTCGGAACTCGAGAAATTCCGTCAGTTAGGTTCTTTGACGCCGGGGCACCCCGAGTCTACTCATACCGCAGGTGTCGAGGTAACTACTGGTCCGTTAGGTCAGGGTTTTGGTAATGCCGTGGGTATTGGTATGGCCGAGGAGTTTTTGGCAGCTAAATATAATGTGGGCGATGCTAAAATTATAGATAATTACACCTATTGTTTGGTAAGCGATGGTGATTTGATGGAAGGCGTGGCTTCCGAGGCAGCATCATTAGCCGGTCACCTGAAATTAGGTAAACTGATTTTCTTATATGACGACAACAAAATATCGTTAGACGGGCCAACCGACCTGGCCTTTACCGAGGATGTAGCCGCCCGTTTTGATTCGTACGGCTGGCAAACCCTAACGGTTGAAGATGGTAATGATTTAATTGCTATCGAAAACGCTATCTTGCAAGCTCAGGAAGAAAAGCAACGCCCAACGCTGATTTCGGTAAAAACCATTATCGGTTACGGTAGTCCGCAAGAAGGTACCAACAAAGTACATGGCAGTGCCTTGGGCGAAGAAAATCTGAAAAAAACTAAAGAATTTTTCGGCTGGGACCCTGAAAAAACGTTTTTCATCCCCGACGGTGTAAAAGAGCACACTGCACAAGCCATTGAAAGAGGTACTAAATTGCACAACGAGTGGGAAACGCAGTTTGAGGAATATCGGAAAAATAACGCTGATTTGGCACAGCATTTTGCTACCAGTCAGGACGGCAAATTACCTGAAGGATGGGATGCAGAAATGCCAAACTTTAAACCGGGCGAACAATTAGCTACCCGTCAGGCATCAGGCAAAGCCATCGAAGCTTTGCGTAAAACTATCCCATGGTTGGTAGGTGGTTCGGCCGACTTATCAAGTTCTACCGAAACCCCTGGTAAAGATGGTTCGGATAGTTTCCAACCGGGTAGCTACGGCGGCCGTAACATCTGGTTCGGTGTACGTGAGCACGGTATGGGCGCTATCCTGAATGGTATGGCTTCATACGGCGGAACCCGCGTTTTTGGCGGTACGTTCCTTACTTTTTCTGATTATATGCGCGGTGCCATCCGTTTGGCGGCACTAACACACGCCCCGGTTACTTACGTATTTACCCACGACAGTATTGCCTTGGGCGAAGATGGTCCGACTCACCAACCGGTAGAGCAGATTACTTCGCTGCGTTTAACACCAAACTTAACGGTATTACGCCCGGCAGATGCTAACGAAACTGTAGAAGGATGGAAAGTAGCCATGAGCCGCTTGCGTGGCCCGGTAGCATTAATTTTGTCGAGACAAAAGTTGCCTGTCATCGACCAGGAGAAATATGCCCCTGCAACTAACGTTTGGAAAGGTGCTTACATACTGAGCGAAGCCAAAAGCGGTACGCCGGATATCATTCTGATTGCCACCGGTTCTGAGGTGCATTTAATACTGGAAGCGCAAGAAAAACTGGCTGCCGAGGGTATCAACGCTCGTGTAATAAGCGCGCCATCACTCGAGATTTTTGCCCAGCAAGATGAAGCTTACCAGCAAGAGGTATTACCGAAAAATATCACCAAACGTTTGGCGGTAGAAGCTGGCGTTACCTTGCCTTGGTATAAGTACGTTGGTTTAGAAGGTGACATCATCGGCATCGACAGTTTTGGGGAATCGGGCGAGGGTAATGCAGTACTGGCTCATTTTGGCTTTACTACCGATAATGTAGTAAAAAAAGCAAAAGCACTTTTAAACAAATAAGCGCCATGAAAATAGGTATTGTAGCAGACCACGCCGGTTTTGAGCCTAAACAAAAGCTGCTCCAAATGCTTACCAACGCCGGTTACGACGTTAAAGACTACGGCGCGTTTACTTACGAGGCCACCGATGACTACCCGGACGTGGTTATCCCGCTGGGCGAGGCTATTGCCAAAGACGAGGTAGAGCGTGGCATTGCCGTTTGCGGCAGTGGGGTAGGTGTGTCTGTAGCAGCCAATAAAATGCCTGGCATACGTGCAGCTTTAATCACCGAAACCTACTCGGCCCACCAGGGCGTGGAGCATGACGATATGAACCTGCTTTGCTTAGGTGGCCGCGTGATTGGTTTGGTACTGATGTGGGAAATTATCGAAGCATACCTGAAGGCCAGGTATGATGGCGGCGAGCGTTTTCAGCGCCGCCTGGACAAAGTAATTGCAATTGAACATAAATACACAAAGTCGTGAAAAATCCCTTAGCAAGAATTCCGGAATTTGGTCAGAGCATCTGGCTTGATTATATAAAAAGGTCGTTCACCGAGGGTGGGGAACTGAAGAAACTGATTGACGAAGACGACCTGCGAGGAGTAACATCCAACCCGGCCATTTTTGAAGAGGCCATTGCCCATAGCAATGACTACGACGACACGCTGGCCGAATTAAGTAAGCAAAATTTGTCGCCGCAGGAAGCTTTTCTGAAAATTGCCATTGAAGACGTGCAAACCGCCGCCGACCTGTTTAAAGATGTTTACGAAAAAACTGATGGTTTAGACGGTTATGTAAGTTTAGAAGTATCTCCGGGCCTGGCGCTGGATACTGAGGGTTCCATCAAGGAAGCCCGTTCATCATGGGAAACGCTGAACCGTAAAAACGTGATGATTAAAATTCCGGGAACAGAGCCTGGATTGCCGGCCATCAAACAGCTCATCAGCGAGGGTATCAATATCAACGTAACATTACTGTTTGGCTTAGATAGGTACCGCGCTGTAGCTGAGACTTATGTGGAAGGTTTAGAAGCACGTGCAGCCAAAGGCGAACTGATAGACCATGTAGCCTCAGTAGCCAGTTTCTTTTTGAGCCGTATTGATACCGCTATCGACCCATTGCTGGATAAAGCTGCCGAAGCCGACCACCGCCATGCAACCGTAGCCAAACAGCTTAAAGGTAAAATAGCCATTGCCAGCGCGCGTGACGCTTATTCCATTTATAAAGAGGTTTTTGGTTCGGAACGATTCAAAGCATTGGCTGCCAAAGGTGCCAAGCCGCAACGTTTGTTATGGGCAAGTACCGGCGTTAAAAACAAAGATTATCCTGATTTAATGTATATGGAAGCCTTAATTGGTCCGGACACGGTAAACACCGTGCCGAAAGACACCTTAAATGCATACCGCGACCACGGCGACCCGGCATCCCGCCTGGAAGACGGACTGGAAGAGGCGCGTTATCAATTATACCAGTTAGATGATGTGTTGGATATCAACTTACAAGAGATTACCCAGCAGCTGGAAACCGAAGGCATACAAAAGTTTGTAAAACCTTTTGACAGCCTGATGAAGGTGATTGATGAAAAAAGTAAGCAAGTAAGTAAATAGCACAATGCAGTCGCCGATTAAATTATTGCTGCTCGATATTGGTGGCGTACTTTTAACTGATGGCTGGGAAACACGTTCAAGGGAAAAAGCTGCAGAGCTTTTTTCCCTTGATACTGTTGAGCTTAACCAGCGGCACCGGAACACTTTTGACGCTTACGAGTCGGGCAAAATTACTTTGGATGATTACCTGGACCTCATTGTGTTTTATGAGGAAAGGCCGTTCTCGCGCCAGGAGTTTAAGCAGTTTATGATGGCCGAGTCAAAACCCTATCCGGATACCATCGCCTTCATCAAGCAAGTAAAACATCATTTTAAGCTACCGGTGGCTACAGTAAATAATGAGCCGCTTGAACTGAACGAACACCGCATTCATACGTACGATTTAAAAAGCGTTATTGATGTATTTGTGTCGTCGTGCTATGTAAACATGCGCAAGCCCGACCCTCCGATGTACCGCTTAGCACTAAATATGATGCAGGCTAAACCGCAGGAAACTTTGTACATTGACGACCGAAAGGTTTACACCGAAATTGCCGCTAAGCTTGGCATTAATGCTATCCACCACACCGGTTTAGCATCGACACAACAGCAACTGGCCGGTTTTGGGCTGGTATTACCTCAAACACAATAACAAAACATTCAACAATTAAACATTTATAACAACATGAAGCAATATGATTTTGGCATGGTAGGCCTCGGAGTAATGGGCCGCAACCTGCTCTTTAATATAGCCGATCACCAATATAACGTAGCCGGTTTAGATTTAGACCAGGGTAAGGTTGATGCTTTGCAAAACGAGGCAACCGAAAAGCAAAAAGTAAAAGGCACTACCTCGGTAGACGAATTTGTAAAGATGCTTAAAACGCCGCGTGCCATTATGTTGCTGGTGCCTGCCGGCAAACCTGTAGATGGTGCCATTGCCAGTCTGGTTCCGTTGTTAGAAAAAGGTGATATCATTGTTGATGGCGGTAATTCATATTTCCCCGACACTGACCGCCGCTTTAACGAGTTGAGCGAAAAGGGAATCCACTTTTTTGGTATGGGCGTATCTGGCGGCGAAGAAGGCGCACGTTTTGGACCAAGCATGATGCCGGGCGGCGACCGTGATGCTTACGACCGGCTAAAACCTATTTTTGAAGCGGTTGCCGCCAAAGTAAACGGCGAGCCTTGTGTGGCCTACATGGGTACCGGTTCGGCTGGGCATTACGTGAAAATGGTGCACAACGGTATCGAGTACGGCATTATGCAGCTGATATCTGAAGTGTACGATTTACTCAAACGCGGTTTAAAATACAACGACGACCAGTTGCAGCAAACTTTCCAATCATGGAACGAGGGTGAACTAAAATCCTTTTTGCTGGAGATTACCGGCGTTGTGTTGAAAAAGAACGATGACGAAACAGGTAAGCGTTTGATAGAAATGATATCGGACGTGGCCCGTGCCAAAGGCACTGGTAAATGGACTTCGCAAAACGCGATGGATATCCAGGCGCCGGTACCGGTTATTGATGCCGCGGTGTCAATGCGCGATTTATCTAAATATAAAAACGAGCGTTTGCAAGCCTCAGAAAAACTGGCCTGGAACAATGCTGCTAACGACAGTGATGAACATGGTGGTTTAATAGAGCACATTAAAAAAGCCTACCACTTTGCTATGCTTACCATTTATGCTCAAGGTTTGGCACAGTTGCAACTGGCCTCTAAGGAGTATAAATACGGTTTAAACCTGGCCGAAGTAGCTAAAATATGGCGCGGCGGTTGTATCATCCGCTCAACCTCTCTCGAAGATTTTATGCAGGCTTTCGTTAAAAATCCGGAGTTGCCTAACATCATGCTGGATGATAACATTGCAGCTACGTTGCTGGATACGCAAGAGGCTGCACGTTTTACCGCCAAGTTTGCCATCGATAAAGGCATCGCTGCATCGGCATTGTTATCGGCCGTAAGTTACTTTGATGCTTATCGTACTGCCAAACTGCCTACCAACCTTATCCAGGCGCAGCGCGATTATTTTGGCGCACACACTTACGAGCGTACCGACCGCGAAGGGGTATTCCATACCCAATGGGAAGAAAAATAGATTTTAAGCCGATACCCGAATAATAAAAACAGCGTAATGAAAACACAAAAAAAAGCACCACCAACCATTATCGTCATTTTTGGCGGTACCGGTGATTTGGCTAAACGTAAATTGATACCGGCGTTTTATAACTTATTTAACGATGGCTGGATGTCGGATAAGTTTGCCATCATTGGCCTGGGGCGTACTAAACTGAACGACGACGATTTTCGTCAACGACTATATGATGGCTTAACCAGCTTTTCCAGAAGCGGCAAGCCGGCCGATGATAAGTGG
>CAJYSL010000422.1 GCA_913777515.1 uncultured Mucilaginibacter sp. | reverse complement strand
TTACTTTAGAATCTTTATTTACGAGAACACTCATGGTTTTAGTTTTAGTATGGCAAAGCTATAATTATTACGGGTATTGTCAAATAAATTAGTTTAATGAGCTAATAACCGCAATTTTATGCCTTGTCTATTTAAAAAGCATGATTATAACTGTTGGTCGGTAACAGCAGACTTAGCCAACCCGTAAATGTTTTTCATTTCTACCCATTTTTCGCCGTTTTTTGCCCAGGGCAGCGGCTGCTGAAATTTCCACATCAGTTTTTCCCATTCCTGCACTTTGGGGTTGGCAGCGTCAAGTTTGCCTTTATCTTCCAGAGAAAAGTTGTCATCCGCCTCTATAATCATAAACAGGCGGTTACCCGTGCGATAAATGTTCATATCCATGATGCCGGATTGGCGGATGCTATCGGTAATTTCGGGCCAGCTATTTTGCGGCTGGTGGTGGCTTTCGTATTCAGCAATCAAATCGGCGTCGTCTACCAGGTCTAATGCCATGCAAATTCTCTTCATGAATGTATTGATAGCTTAAAAGTGTATGAGTGATGTTAAGTTTAAGTAAGTGTGGATTAATGTTTTAAAATTCGGCATGTTGCAGCATTTCGGTTTTGCTCACCTTAACACGGTGCCCCCGCCAGCCAAAAAAGGCAATCACTGCAAAACACACTGCCGGAACGTAATAGCCCATCTGGATGTTATTATAAGCATCACTGATGTAACCATAAAACCTCGGGATAATAGCGCCGCCTACAATAGACATAATAATCAAGCTGCTGCCAAATTCGCGGTCGGCCCCTAGGCCTTTGATGCCTAAGGCAAATATGGTAGGGAACATAATCGACATAAAAAACGCAATGGCGATAACGGTATAAATAGCTACGTATCCATGAGCATATACGGCAACTATAGATAGGAAAACGTTGATGACCGCATAAACCGCAAGTAAGCTGTTGGACTTAAAATACTTCATCAAAAACGTGCCTACAAACCGGCCGATAAGAAAAGCTAAACCGCAAAGGCTGGCAAAATGACCGGCCGATTTTTCGGTGATGCCTGCGGCGTGCGGGGCATACAGAACAAACAAGCTTAAAACGCAGGTTTGGGCACCCACATAAAAAAACTGGGCTACCACACCCCAGGCCAGTTGCGGATGACGCAACGTTTTAAAAATACTCCCTTTGCTGGCTTCAGCCTCGTTGCTTTGTACGTCCGGCAATTTGGTGAACGAAAATGCGATAGCAATAAGCAATAATACGGTACCTAACACCAGGTAAGGAATTTTTACAGAAGATGCCTCGGCAGCCAATGCCGCTTTTCGGGCCGCTTCGGTCATGGTGGCCAGTTGGCTGTCGCTATGCGACTGGATTAAAATTAGCTCAGTGCCCACGAACGGAGCAATCATGGTAGCAAAACCGTTAAAAGATTGGGCGAAGTTAAGCCGTTGCTCTGCGTGGGTGCTATCACCCAAAACAGTCATGTAAGGGTTGGCTACCGTTTCGAGTATGGCCAAGCCGCAGGCTATTATAAATAAGGCGACTAAAAAGAAAGAGTACAACTGCGTGTTGGCAGCTGGAATAAACAGGAAACTACCAACCGAAAACAATAAAAGCCCGGTAATAATACCGGTTTTGTAACCAAACCGCTTCATAATCATACCGGCCGGAATAGCCATTAAAAAATATGCAGCGTATACCGCAGTATCAACCAGTGTAGCCTGCACGTTCGACAACGTGAACGAGCGCTTTAAATGGGGGATAAGTATAGGGTCGAGGTTGTGTGCGAACCCCCATAAAAAGAAAAGGCTGGTAAGTAGAATAATGGCGAACGTGTTTTTAGATTGGGTCATTACAAGTAATAGTATATATTTTGATGATTGGTATAGTCGTTATTATGCAGCTGCATCCCGTTTTGCAGGTAGCCTTTTCATTAAATAAATTTAAGCAATATCTACAACTGCCATAACCTGACTTGGTGTAGTTTTACGCAGTTGCTATAATTGGTGTAAGTGCAAAGCAAATGTAGTTTTACTGCTGCACGATGATTGATATAAATCTGACTTTGATTTGTAAATATCCGACATTTATTAATGGTGTGGATTTATGTTTGGGCAGCTTTTGCGGGCGAAATTATTTAATCAAAGAGCGCATTTCAAAAAATTAAGCATGCATGGAATCGCTTTGGTTGCGGTACTTGCGCGGCGACATGCCGGTGAGCCGTTTAAAAGTTTTAGAAAAATAGGATACGTTTTCAAAACCTGTTTCCTGCGCAATTTCCGAATAAGTAAGCTGGGTAGTTACAATCAGGTACTGGGCTTTCTCAATACGTTTAGATTGTATGTAATCTAAAGGCCTGTCGCCAACAATGTGCTGAAAGTTTCTGGAAAAATAATCTGTGTTTTGATTGGCTCGCTCGGCCAGTGAGCTTACGGTTATCTTTTTCTCGAGGTTAAGCATGATATAGCTGATGGCATCGTGAATTTTAACGGGCATATGCCTGAACTGTTTCTGCTTAAAAAGCTCGGGGGTTAAAAAGCGCGATACTAGGTAAAGCAGCAGCCCATGCGTTTCTGTGTAAACCGATAAACTTTGCTGGTTATTCAGTTCCTGGTACTCCTCGTAAAAAACCTTTTTCTCATATATCTTGGGATTGTCAGACCGGTTAATGCCCCGGCCGGGATTAATCAGTAGAAGCTGTTTAAAGTTGGCTATATCAAGTTCCTGGGCGCTTATTTTATAAATGGTGCGATTATTGGCAAATAAAGAGACACCATCGGTCGATTCCTCAAAAAACTGAATAAAGTACTGGCTCAGGTAATGGTCGCATTTTAAATCGCACAGTGTAAAACTCGGAATCAGGTACAAATGTCCCGGCTCGAGGCTTAACGTAGTACCCGCACTCGAAATTTCGCCATAGCCTCCATCAATGTAGTAGAGCCTGTAGTAAGGGCTCATGATGCCTTTATAATTCCACTTGGTACCTAACTGTACATAATCAATATTTAACAAGGAGAATGTGTGCCGCAGCGCTCGCCTAATCATCGGTTCAATAATAATAATTGGTAATCTAAGATGTGAAAAAAGATGACAATTTACATATGTTAATTTTTAAAAAGGTCGGATTATTACAAACAAAAGTCTCTTTAATTCTAAATAAAGGCCTTTAACTCCCAATATCTTTGACCATTGCCAAATAACGAATTTTCTATTCGGGCAAATAACCAGTTAAACTTAAACGATTCAGGTTTATATTTTTTTGTGAAGCAACAACGGAGAATTTGCTACCCTCTTGTTTTTCGTTCGCATGGAAATTTATTGCCTGTATTTTTTAAATTATTTATCTAATTGACAATTAAACAGGTGCTTATGGATGAAATCTTAAAAAGTGAATTTCGACATCATGATGCTTTTTATCAATGACAATTATCGGTGCAGAACATATAACTGCATAAGTGACTGAAACAATTTTGGAGTTTTAAACAACTTTTATGAATCTGACATTTACTCAATTTAATCAAACTAAACTGCTGCCTGGTTGGGGCAGGTTTCTAATCTGCCTTTTAATGATGAGCGGATTATTGATATTTTTTACAGATGCGCAGGCAAGCAATCGCTTTGATGCACGCGCGTTGAATACCACGCTGGCGGTTACCGTAACGGGTACTGTAACCGATACCACCGGGCAACCGCTGGTTGGTGTAGCGGTGAAGCTAAAAGGCGGTAACGCTGCTGCCGTAACAGATGTAAACGGTAAGTATACTATCTCGGTACCCGATAATAACGGGCGGTTGGTATTTACCTACGTTGGTTATATTACACAAGAGGTAGACATTGCCGGTAGAAGCACTGTAAACGTTGGTCTTAGAACTGACAATAAGGGCTTGAATGAGGTGGTAGTGGTTGGCTACGGCACGCAAAAAAAGGTAAACTTAACCGGTTCCTTGTCAACTGTAACCTCAGCTAATATCGAAAACCGGCCTATTACCCAAGCATCGCAAGCTTTGGCCGGCTTGGCGGCTGGTGTGCAGGTGCAGCAGGGCGGCGGCCGCCCTGGTAGCGATGGCGCAACAGTTACGGTTAGGGGTATCGGTACATTTAACGCAGGGCAGGCTGCCTTGGTACTTATTGATGGTATAGCAGGCTCTTTAGATGATGTTGCGCCGGACAATATTGCCAGCATGACGGTATTAAAAGATGCTGCTTCTGCCTCAATTTATGGTAACCGTGCTGCCAACGGCGTTATTTTAGTAACTACCAAACGCGGTAAAGCCGGTAAAGTATCATTAAGCTACAACAACTACTTCGGGTGGGAAAAAGTAACCTCTCTGCCAAAATTTGTAGATTCCTGGAGATACGCTGAATTAACCGGAGCCACGCCGGACGTTGTAGCCAAGTATCGTAGCGGGTCAGACCCGGATAACTATCCTAACGTTTTTCATTTGAAAGACTTGTTAAACTCTGGTTCGGGCTTTCAGCAGTATCACAACATCAATGTATCTGGCGGCGAAGGTAAAACTGTTTTTTATTTATCAGGTATTTTCCGCAATCAAAATGGTATCACTGCCAAAACCAATAACAAACGTTACGACATTCAGGCTAATTTAGATACCCGTATTACAAGTGGTTTATCATTAAAAACAAGTATCCTTGGGTTTTCTCAAGACCAAAATCAGCCACAGTCTAATGCGTCGGGTATAGGTGGTATAATTGGTTATGCCGTGCGTGAACCCAATACTTTTGCAGGGCGTAAATCCGACGGTACTTATGGTCATCAGGATTTTTATGCGCCTGAGGCCTGGCTCGACAGTGAGGGCTTCAATAATTTCAGCGCCAAAAATTTTTATGGTAATTCCGTGCTTTCATGGGATGTGGCTAAAGGCTTAAATTTAAGCGGTACAGCAGGATATCATTATTATACAAGCGTTAACACCACCTACATTGCCGATGTAAATTTAGACCGTACAACTTACGTAGGTCCTAATAGCTTGAGCAAAGGCCACACAGACGGACAGGAGGTAACTTTAATTGCGCTTGCCAAGTATACCAGAACCTTTGGTCAGCATAATTTTAATTTATTAGCAGGCTATCAGCAAGAAGAACACCGAGACAATTATTTTGGAGCATATCGTGACCGGTTTCCGAATAACTTGCTTTATCAATTGGATGCCGGCGCTACCACTAATCAGCAAAATAGCGGTTCGGCTAATGAGTACGCTTTCCAATCGGTGTTCGGTCGCTTAAACTATGATTTTAAGGGCAGGTATCTTTTTGAAGCCAACGCCCGCTATGATGGTTCATCAAGGTTTGCTCCGGGTAACCGCTTTGGTTTCTTCCCGGCAGTTTCGGCCGGCTGGCGCATCAGCGAGGAGTCGTTTGTAAAAGACAACGTTGCCTGGTTAAGTGAGTTAAAGCTTCGCGCTTCTTACGGTACCCTGGGTAATGCCAATATCAGCAACTATCCTTATCAGTATGCAATCAGTACTGGTCCACGGTACACCTTTGGCGGCACCATAGCACCAGGTGCCGCGGTAACAAACGCAGCAAACGCCGATATTAAGTGGGAAACCACCACAACTGCTGATATAGGTTTGGACTTTGGCTTGTTTAAAAATAAATTAACTGGTACCCTGGATGTTTACGACAGAACCGCCAAAGATATTTTATATCAGGTTCCGGTATCAACTACTTTAGGTTTAAGTGCACCTGTAGTAAATGCAGGTTCTCTCAGAAATCGAGGTTTTGAAGCAAGCTTAACCTACAATGCACAGATGGGTAAGTTTAGATTAGCGGTGACACCTAACTTCTCTTATAACCAGCAGAAAATCATCAAAATTGCCGGCGACCTGCAAAATGTAATACCGAACTTCTTTTTAGGGCAGCCATTAAATCCGATTTACGGGTACGTAGCCGATGGCATTTTCAGGGATGCTGCCGATGTGGCCAGTTATCCAACGCAGCCTACTCCGGGCCAACCTGGGGTAATTAGGTTTAAGGATATCAGCGGCCCTAACGGCGTGCCGGATGGCAAGGTTGACCCTACTTACGATCGTAAAATTATCGGAACTAAAAATCCAAGAACCACCTTTGGCTTGAATATCAATGCCGGTTACGGAGATTTTGATTTCTCGATGCTTTTGGCCGGTTTGGGTGGTTATACCGTACAAATGGGTTCGTACCAGGCTTTTGCTTATTACAATGCCGGTAACATACAGCAATGGCAGGCAGACAATGCCTGGACTACGGCTAACCCGGACCCTAATGCCAAGTACCCGCGCATTACTGCGCTTAACCAGGGTAGTGCCAACGTGCAAACCAACTCGTTCTGGAACCGGTCCGGAACTTACCTGAGGCTTAAAA
>CAJYSL010000421.1 GCA_913777515.1 uncultured Mucilaginibacter sp. | reverse complement strand
GCTGCCTGAATACCACTGCCCAGCTAAAAAGCGGCAGGCCAACATCAACCGGCATGGGATAATGCTTAAGATTTGACCCCATATATTTTTCGAGTTCCTGCTGGTCTAAAATTGAATTTTGCGGTCCATATTTACGCAAATTACCCATGTTGTAGCACATCAGCATCACGCGGTTAACCGGTGGTATACCGCTGCTCTGCTGATTTTTAAGCTGGTGCAGGCGGAGGGTGGCCGATAGCTGCTTGCCTTTTAAAGCCTGGTTGGCCTTGATGCAGTTGAGCAGGTAAAAGTAGTTGTTGCGCGTACTGTGTGTCCAGTCGCAATCTATTTGCAGTTCATTAAAATAAGTTTTGCCCGATTGCCTGATTTTGCCATTGACGTAATTGACAATTTTTGAGGCAAGTTGATTAAGCTGCACATGCGACTGATTTTTAAGTACGTCATTTACAACAAACACCACCGGAACGACTTGTATCGAAGCAGGAACAGTAGATTTAAACCTGATGGGCGACACTGGTACTGGTCCGCTATCGCCGTTGTTTACATCCATCATGCGTACATACATCCGTTGGCAATGAAGCGAATCCATGTAATGCTGTTCGGTGGCATTAACTTCGTAAACAGTTTTCCAGTAGTAAAACGCCGTGGTTACAGTGCGCGGTTTATGGCAGGAGGCCAACAAAACCATCACCAATACATATACAGCCAGCCGGATAAGTTTCATACATTAACCTGCTTATGTACGTGGGCTATTTAACCGAGTTAATGCCGCCAATTAATGCGCGGTTCATGTAATCGTACAGGCGGAACGACAACTCCTCGTACCGGGCGTTATCTTCCGGCTTTTCAAAACCCAGGTCATTCCATGAGCCCATGCCGCCAAATACGTGTGCCGTCATGGCTGCATAAATCAGTTGGAGGTCTTTGGGTTCATAGCCTTCTTTGCTCATTTGCTGGTCCAACCAT
The DNA here is from genome assembly GCA_913777515.1 of uncultured Mucilaginibacter sp. Classification (GTDB taxonomy): domain Bacteria; phylum Bacteroidota; class Bacteroidia; order Sphingobacteriales; family Sphingobacteriaceae; genus Mucilaginibacter. Next base: position 3,202 of record CAJYSL010000421.1, on the reverse strand, counting down.
TCGTCTGCCGGTGTCTTACCTTGCAAAACCTGCAAGGCTTTATCAAAAATGGATGCCCAATTACTAAGCTGGTGTTGTTCGGCAAAAAGCTTGATGTTATTTAACACGCTATGTAAACCTTTGCGAATATCGTCGGTATCAGGCCTAAAGTTGATGGTATCTGTCTGATGAACGGTGCGACCGTAATTAACAGACCAAATGTTTTGCTCCGGGTCGTCCTGACGGGTAACCTGCCACCGGGCTGCCCAAAAATCTGAGTAGGTTGGGTAAATAGCTTCGATAAGCCAGGTACCGCCGCCGCCAACAAAGCCGGCCATTTTGTGGTCGGGTGTGCCACTGTTATTTCCTTCAGTGGGATGGTAGTACGCCTTTAATTCCTGGCAACCTTCCTGTTTCAACAATTTAAACCAGTCAATGGGTTTATTGGCTACTGATTTTTCGGTCGTCGTACCATCCGGCAGGGAGGATAGGTGCATAAAATTAACCGTATTACAAAACTTAAAAACCGGGTTGGCCGGGTAATAGCTATCCGGTAGCTGCCCTGTTTTTAAAAACTGATTGCCGAATGTAATGAGCGATAAAAGCTGGCTGGTAGTTCCGTTCATATTTAGGATGGAAAGATAAAATGCTGTTATTACAGCAAATGAAGTCCTTTTTTATGATAAACCATCATAGAAAATTATATTGATAGCATCACGTATATCAAAGCAACGTCTAGTATGATATAGGCAGTTTTAATGAGATGATGTTATTAGTTACATTTTATCCATTCGATATGTAGTATTTAAAAACAGCCAGTTGCAGTTTGCAAAATTATAAGGGTTCGTTTTGGGTAACTAACTCAGCTACGATACTGCAAAGTTTTTCGTTATCAAACGGCTTATCCACAATGCGGTCGGCGCCATAATGCCCTAATGATTCTAATACCCGTCCGTAACCCGACAGAATAATGACCGGGACATGAGAGGTGCGGTCATCTCGTTTTATCTGGCTACAATATTCGCCGCCGTTGATGCCTGCCAGTATATAATCTGTAATAACCAGGTGCGGATTGAATTCTGTCACTGTGGCAATGATATCGTTACTTTCAACAATGGCATTCACCTCGTAACCCTCATCAGATAAAATGGTATTGAGCAGATCGCTGATATCCGGATCATCCTCAATAATTAGTACACGTTTCCCTGTCATCGGTCTCTATAATCGGTTTTTTAATCAATAGTTACAATAACCATGCTAAAAACAGCCCCTAAAGTGAGAAAGCAGTAGCTTAAACAAAGCTTGTTTTAATGTTCTGATTGACAGTGCGCATTAGAAATTTTGTTGCCCGTTTTTTCAGATAATCTTGATGATACATAAATCACTGGTCAGGAAGCGTGGCGGTTATGGGCTAAAAGTATGGAAGTTCATGTTATGTGTGCATTTCTCTAAACGTTATACACACCGCTGTAATTGCTCTAATGTTTGATAATCAGTTAGTTTTTTGTGCCGATAATCCGGTCAATGAGGGTGGGCAGTTTTTAATACTTGCTGACGTACCAGTTGGTGTTTTTATGTTTAACAAGAATTGAAACAGCAGCTGACGAAACGTCGCAGAATAAGCTGGTAATTACTGGCGTTTAAAAAGAGCTAAAAATCAAAAAAAATAATAAAAAGATTTCTTAAACATACAGTGTTTTAAATGAATAGTTAAGGTAACAACTTTATTGTTTCTATCGTTGTAGTCCATATGCAACAAGATTGGAGCTTTATCAGAAGGTAACTCCGTTGGCTAAGTTGGGAATTTGGGAGTACCAGTTTGCTACTGGCGAAACGTATTGGAATGCTATCATGTGGGATATTTACGAGATGCCGCCACAGGCTGTTCCTCCACATGAACATTTGAGTACTCTATATCGCGACCACATTCTGTTAAATCAGCTAATAAACGAAACTATTGAAACCTTGCAGCCCCGAATGGGTGAATTTCAAATTACGACTGCTTTAGGTAATCTAAAGTGTGTAAGGCTTCGTATTAACGCCACGGGCGATGAGTTTGGCTGTCATAATCTTTACGGAACTTTAGAGGATATCACGGTAACCAAGTCTTTAGAAGAGGAACGGGAGAATAATTTGCAGCTGTTAAGTGAGCAAAATAGCAGGCTCAGTAATTTTGCTCACATCGTATCTCATAATTTGCGTACCCACACCGGAAACATTAAAATGCTGGCCGAACTCATCCCACAGGAGGAAGATGAGCAGGAGAAAAGCAATATGCAGAACCTGGTTTTTAAGCAAGCAGTTTATCTTTTAGAAACCCTGGACCAGTTAAGTGAAGTGGTGGATGTGAACAGCAGTTCTTTTGATAAAATTGAGTATCTGAATTTACGGCATGCCGTACAAAATGTGTTAAAGATTTTAGAGCAAACTATTGTTCAGTATGATGCAGTAGTTGCAGTAAAGATTGACGAATCTTTCCAGGTAAAACACAAAGCAGCTTATTTAGAAAGTATTATTACTAACCTGGTTACCAATGCTATCAAATACAGAAGCCCGGACAGACAGTGCCATGTAAAAATCAGGGCAACCTGTAAAGAAGAGAAGGTGGCACTCGAAATCGAAGACAATGGTATTGGGATAGACTTGTCAAAACATGGTCGGCAATTGTTTGGGCTATATAGTACTTTTCATGGTAATTCTGATGCGCATGGCGTAGGCCTATATCTGGTCAAATCGCAGGTCGAAGCTTTGGGCGGGCAGATCAGTGTAGAAAGCCATCCGGGGGAAGGGTCGCTATTCAGAGTGGTATTTGGCTCATAAAGTATTAGCAGGAATCGGTTTTAAAAGATGGCTTGATTTAAATTTTGGTTTGATTAATTTATAGGATGCTAACAAGGGGAGACTCCGCTAATTCAAAGTGTTTAGTTTTAAGCCTGGAGCAGTTTCAAAAAGTAAGATAAGTTCTCTCTCCTTAAGATTAATCGTTACAGCCAGTAGGAGCCGAATTAAGCATGTCAGGTACCGAGACAATCTCAATATCAGTAAACATTCTCAGGTAAGCTTCAATAAACGGTTTGTGGGCAGCGCCCACCACCAGTAGCGCGCGGCCTCCGGCAATCGACGCGGTTGCTTCGCGTATAGCCACAGCCATTTGTAAATTCTGCGCCTCCCATGCGGCAACACGCTGACGACCAACTTTACCCATCTTGGTACTGCGAAGCAT
>CAJYSL010000420.1 GCA_913777515.1 uncultured Mucilaginibacter sp. | reverse complement strand
CTTTTGCCGGCTATTTCCCTGCCGACAAGCCAAAGTATTCGCTAATTGTGGTAGTTAACGACCCTAAAAACGGTTACTACGGCGCTGAGGTTGCAGGTCCGGTATTTCGCGAAATTGCCGACAAGGTGTACTCAAGCGACTTAGAAATGCACCAGAACTTGCCATCGCATTACGTAGGCAATACGCAGTTGCCGCAGGTTAAAACCGGCAACATGAAAGCCTTACAGCAGGTTTATCACAAGCTGGGTGTTAAACCGCTGTTTGCTGCTAATGCACCGCGCTCTGCCGATACCAGCAATGGTATCGCACCGCAGGAAATTAAATACAAAAAAGGTACAGTACCATCGGTAACAGGCATGACATTGAGTGATGCTTTATACGTGTTGGGTAACGCCGGATATAAAACTGCAGTACGCGGCAGTGGCGTGGTAGCCCGCCAGTCGGTTACCGGCGGAAGTATTATTCCTAAAGGGGCAAAAATAACTTTAGAACTACAATGAGATTTTTAAGCGACATACTCGAGGGCTTGGCCTTTACCGAACTTCAGGGCGCTGCCGATGTGGAGATTACCAACATCGTGTTCGACTCGCGCAAAGTGGTGCCTGGGTCGCTTTTTGTGGCTGTACGCGGCACTGCTGTAGACGGCCACGATTACATAGAGCAAGCCGTAAAAGATGGCGCCGTTGTAGTAATATGTGAAGATTTACCCGGCCACACCGCCGAGGAAGCCGACTACCTGATGGTAGCCAACTCGGCTGCTGCTTTAGCTGTATTGGCTTCTAATTTTTATAATAACCCTTCGGCTAAGTTAAAGTTGGTAGGGGTAACCGGCACCAACGGTAAAACTACTACCGCTACTTTGTTGTATCAGTTATTCCGCGATTTAGGTTATAAATGTGGTTTGCTGTCTACAGTAGAAAATCAGATTAACGGTAAGGTTATTCCTTCTACCCATACCACGCCAGACCCGGTGGCTTTGAATGCCTTGCTCGACCAGATGGTAAACTCCGGTTGTGATTATTGCTTTATGGAAGTAAGCTCACACTCGGTTGCACAACACCGGGTTGACGGTTTGACTTTTGCCGGTGGTATATTTTCGAACCTGACACACGACCATCTCGATTACCATAAAACTTTTGACGCCTACTTAAAAGCTAAAAAAGGCTTTTTTGATATGCTGCCTAAGAGTGCATTTGCCCTCACCAATGCCGACGACAAAAACGGCAACGTGATGCTACAAAACACCAAAGCCACCAAAAAGACCTACGGTTTGAAAAATATGGCTGATTTTAAGGTGAAGATACTGGAAAATCAGTTTGGCGGCTTATTGCTTAACGTAGACGGTGATGAGGTTTGGTTTAAAATGGTAGGCAGCTTTAACGCTTATAACTTATTGGCGGTGTATGCAACAGCTGTGTTGTTGGGGCAAGACAAGCAAAAGGTGCTAACCAGCCTGAGCAAATTGCAAGGTGCCGAAGGCCGGTTCGATTATACCATATCGCCGAACCAAATCATCGGTATTGTAGATTATGCGCATACGCCTGATGCGGTGCAAAATGTACTGAATACGGTGCATGATATTCGTAAAGGTAACGAAAAAGTAATCACCGTAATTGGCTGCGGCGGCGACCGCGATAAAACCAAGCGCCCGGTGATGGCCAAAACAGCCTGCGACTGGAGCGACAAGGTAATCCTGACCTCTGATAATCCGCGTTCGGAAGACCCTGCGCAAATTATCCGTGATATGGAAGCCGGCGTCGACCCGTCGAATCAGCGCAAAACCATCAGTATTGTTGACCGTCGTGAGGCTATCAAAACTGCAGTACACCTGGCCCAACCCGGAGACATCATTGTATTAGCCGGCAAGGGTCACGAAAAGTATCAGGAAATTAATGGTGTAAAGAACCATTTTGATGATAAAGAAGAATTGTTGGCTGCTTTTAATTCATTAAGCTAATTAATCAAACCACTTAAAAAGAACTCATGCTCTATTACCTGTTTAGTTATTTGGACCGCAACTACGATATTCCTGGCGCAGGGGTGTTTCAGTATTTGACGTTCCGTATGGCTATGGCAGTTATCGTGTCGCTGGTGATAACCACAGTTTGGGGGCGCCGGCTAATCGATTATATACGTTTTAAGCAGGTGGGCGAAACCGTGCGCAACCTGGGTTTGGAAGGCCAGATGCAAAAGGCCGGTACACCAACCATGGGCGGTATCATTATCTTGCTGGGTATCCTGGTGCCAACCCTGTTGTTTGCCAAGTTAGATAACATCTATATCATCCTGATGCTGGTGACCACCGTATGGTTAGGTGCCATAGGCTTTCTGGATGACTACATCAAGGTATTTAAAAAGAATAAAGAGGGTTTGGCCGGCAGATTTAAGATTACAGGTCAGGTAAGTTTGGCCGTAATTATTGGCTGGACGATGTACTTTAACCACGACATCACCATGCGCCAGGAAGTAAAACTTCCGGTAAAGTACGATGCACCGGTTAACTATCACCTTAAAAATAAAGTTCCCGTATATACGCAGGATATCAAGTCTACCAAAACCACCGTGCCGTTCTATAAAAACAATGAGTTTGATTATGGTAAGGTGCTCAAGTTTTTAGGTGCCGGTTCGGAGCGTTACGCGTTGGTGGTTTTCATGTTCTTTGTGATCATGATAATCACGTTTATCTCCAACGGTGCTAATATTACGGATGGTATCGACGGTTTGGCAACAGGAACATCGGCTATCATTGGCATTACGCTGGCTATACTGGCCTACGTATCAGGTAACGTTATCGTGGCCGATTACCTGAACATCATGTACCTACCTAATTCGGGTGAGCTGGTGATTTTTGCCGGAGCCTTTGTTGGAGCTTGTGTTGGGTTTTTGTGGTACAACTCTTTTCCGGCGCAAGTATTTATGGGTGATACCGGCAGCTTAGCCATCGGCGGTATCATCGCGGTGTTTGCTATCCTCATCCGCAAAGAACTGCTGCTGCCTTTACTCTGCGGAATTTTTGTGGTAGAGAATGCATCGGTAATTATCCAGGTAGGCTGGTTTAAGTTTACCAAGAAGCGATTTGGCGAAGGCCGACGCGTTTTTCTGATGGCACCACTGCATCACCACTATCAGAAGAAAGGATTTCACGAGGCTAAAATCGTAACCCGGTTTTGGATTATCTGTATCCTGCTGGCTATAATAACGATAATCACTTTAAAATTGAGGTAAAAGGCCCCCCAGCCCCCTAAAGGGGGAGTAGGAGAATAAATATTAGAAAGAATAAAATTAATGAACGAAACGAACAACATATCTGCTGCTAAACTCCCCCTTCAGGGGGCTGGGGGGCTTTTGGTTGTGCTTGGTGCAGGCGAAAGCGGTGCCGGTGCGGCTTACCTGGCCCAACAGCAGGGGTATGATGTGTTTGTTTCTGATTTTGGCGCTATTGCCGATAAGTATAAAACTCAGCTGCAAAGCTGGGGTATCCGCTTTGAAGAAAAGCAGCATACCGAAGCCGAAATTTTTGAGGCGGTTGAGGTGATTAAAAGTCCGGGCATTCCCGAAAAGGCGCCTATCATTAAAGCCCTGCGTGAGCGTAACATCCCGGTGATTTCGGAGATTGAATTTGCCGGTCGTTACACCAAAGCCAACATTATCGGTATCACAGGTTCTAATGGTAAAACTACCACCACCAGCCTTACTTATCACATCCTGAAAAATGCAGGGTTGAATGTAGGCCTGGCGGGTAACATTGGTAAGAGCTTTGCCTACCAGGTGGCTACCGAAAACTTTGACCATTATGTGCTGGAGCTAAGCAGCTTCATGCTGGATGATATGTATCAGTTTAGGGTAAACATCGCCGTGTTGTTAAACATCACGCCCGACCACCTGGACCGTTACGATTATAAAATGCAAAACTATGCCAACAGCAAGTTTCGCATTGTGCAGAATCAAACTGCCGAAGATTATTTTATTTATTGTGCCGACGATGCCGAGACACAAAAAGGCATGGCGTTGCGCAGTTTTGCAGCTCAGTTGCTGCCATTTTCTGTCAGCAAAACACTACCGTTGGGAGCATATCTCGACCATGAAAAACTAATTATAAATACACCAAACAACCATCTCGAAATGACTATCACCAAATTAGCCTTACAGGGTAAGCACAACATCTACAATTCAATGGCGTCCGGAATTGTGTCGAAAGTACTGGAATTGC
>CAJYSL010000419.1 GCA_913777515.1 uncultured Mucilaginibacter sp. | reverse complement strand
CGGCTGCTTTGGTAGCCTAACGCACCGAGGTGAATATCAGAGGCAAAATATATTTTGTTTCGGGTAGTCATCAATCCTCAAAAATAGCGTTTTAAGGCCATACCTTAAAGTACAGCCTGTTAAAGGCAGCCGGTAATTTAGTAAGTTTGCGCAGCCTGGCGCTAAGCAAACCCGTAAAATGAATAAAAACCTATACCTGCTTTTACTGATACTACTTACTGGGGCGTGTAAAAAAGGCGGTATACGGCCCGATACCGCCCACAAGGCATTTACCAAAATTGTTATTTTAGGTAACAGCATCACTTACTCAGAGCGTAATACCAGTATTGGCTGGAACGATAGCTGGGGCATGGCAGCCAGCAGCCGCGAAAAGGATTATGTGCATTTACTGAGCAATAAATTCAGGCAGGCAGATTCATCAGCCCGGGTACGTGTGCTTAATATTGCTGCGTTTGAGCTTAATTATAAACAATACGAATTTAACAATGACCTCCGTGCCTATCGCACCTTAAAGCCCGATTTGTTGATATTGCGCATTGGCGAAAATGTACAGCAGGCAGGTTTTGATGCCGCAATGTTTCAGCAGCGCTATAGCGATTTAATCAGTTACTTTAAAAATGGTAATCCAGATTTAACGGTTTTATCCGTAGGCTCATTTTGGCCCGATAGGGGATATGCCAGTGCCGAAATGCAAAAGCACCAGCCATATTTATCGCTCGAGCCGTTAGGTTTCGACATTGCCAATTATGCATTTGACAGGCTCAACGTTGACCAGTCTGTTAAAGGGCACCCCGGCGATAAAGGTATGCAGGCCATTGCCGATATGATTTGGCAAAAGTTGCAAGAGATAAGGTAAGCAGGTTAGCACCTATCTAAAAACATTGCTGCTTTTAAGATTTTGGCTTGCATTATTTTAAATGCCGTTTTTTTATATTTTTGTTTCTATGGCAGCAATCAGTATCAGTAATAAAGACTGGCCCCGTGTTAAAATAAAATTGAAGCGTAAATACCGGGAGCTTACCGATGAGCAATTGCAATATACCGAGGGGCAGGAAGATAACCTGATTGGTAAACTGGCCACCCTGGTAAACCGCGACCGCGACTATGTGGTGTTTACCCTTAAAAAGGCGCTGGTAAATATTGACAACAACCGCTTGTAAAATTTTAGTGCCCTTCTGCTAAAACAGGAGGGTTTTTCATATATTTATATATCTGTCTAATTTACAGCTATTTTAAAAGCCAAATGAGTGTAAAGCAAATTTACCGTAGAGCGGGTGTAATAGTGGGTGGCGCATTGCTGGCTACCGGCGTGTGGAGCTTTAGCGACGATCTTTTTCAGATATCAAAAAACCTGGATGTTTTTGCATCGGTGTATAAAGAGGTTAATTTAAATTATGTAGATGACATTAACTCGGCCCAAATGGTTAAAACCGGGGTTGATGCCATGCTGAACGGTTTAGACCCTTATACCGAGTTTGTACCCGAATCGGAGATTGAAGATTATAAACTGCATTACGTAAGTACGCAGTATGGCGGTATCGGTACCGGCATATTTTCGCGTAATGGCAAAGTGTATGTTTCTGAAGTGTTTGAGGGTTTCCCAGCACAAAAGGCCGACATCCGCGCCGGCGACCAGATTGTTAAAATTAACGATATTGAGCTCACTGCCCGTAACAGCGACCAGGTAAGCCAGCTGCTTAAAGGCAGCAAAGGCGCAGGGGTGAAACTGTTGATAAAACGTGGCGATGAGCAAATCGAAAAAAGCGTTATCCGCGAAGAAATTAAGCAGCCCAACGTATCTTACTATGGTATGGTAGAGGGCAACATGGGTTACATTAAGTTGGATAAGTTTCTGGAAAACTCGGCCGATGAAGTTACTGCCGCTTTAACCAGCATCAAAAAAAATAATCCTAACGGTATCATCCTCGATTTACGTTCTAACGGCGGCGGTATTTTGCAGGAAGCGGTAAAAATAGTAAACCTGTTTGTGCCGCGCGATGTAGAGGTGGTATCGCAAAAAGGAAAGATTAAAGAAAAGAATTTTACTTACCGTACCGTTAATGCACCGCTTGAGTCTAACCTGCCCCTGGTAGTGCTGGTGAACGGTCGTTCGGCTTCGGCATCCGAAATTGTGGCCGGCTCGCTGCAGGATTTGGACCGGGCTATTATAATTGGTCAGCGCAGTTATGGTAAAGGGCTGGTGCAGCAAACCTTTAGCTTACCTTACAGTAGTTTGGTTAAAATTACCATTGCCAAATACTTTATTCCGTCGGGCCGTTGTGTGCAGGCGCTTGATTATGCCCACCGTAAAGATGATGGCAGCGTACTTAAAATGGCCGATTCATCCCTGCATGAATATAAAACCCGTGCAGGCCGTTCTGTTTATGATGGCAGCGGCGTTTATCCGGATATTGCCATTAAGCAAGAGCGCTTTGCTGATATTACACAAACTCTGGTGGGTAAATACCTTATTTTTGATTACGCCAGTTTATACCGCAGTACGCATCCTAAAATAAGCCCGGCTAAAAACTTTAATTTGAGCGATGAAGATTACGCCGATTTTGTAAAATACTTATCAGGTAAAAATTATAGCTACAGTACCGCCAGCGAAAAAATACTGTCGGCCCTGAAAACAGAAGCCTCGAAAGACAAGCAGTTTGCCGAATTGCAACCCGAGCTGGAAGCCCTGAGAAACAAACTATCAAGCACCAAAAAGAATGACTTGCAGGTACATAAGCCCGAAATTAAACAAGTACTCGAAAACGAGATAGCGTCGCGCTATTACTTTGAAAAAGGACGTTACGAGGCCAACTTTAAGTACGATAACGAGTTGGCGCAGGCGGTAAAAACCATGCAGGATAAAATTCAAATTGCGGCCATACTGAAAGGAGAAGGGGTGTATAAAGTAATTGGCAAGCCGCAACTCACACTGGCTGCTGCCAAACCTGCTGACGACAACAACAAGCATTAACAGCCCGGTTTAAAATTGTAACCAAACCGATACAATTTATTTTTTAAACTTTGGGGCGGTGATGATTGTCATATTATCAAATTATTAGATACTATGAAAAAGTTCATCATTGCAGCAGCTATTTTAGTAAGTGGCCT
>CAJYSL010000418.1 GCA_913777515.1 uncultured Mucilaginibacter sp. | reverse complement strand
AGAGCTACCGCATGCTTACCGGCAAACGCAGCCAGTGCACCAACGAGGCAACCGAGCAGGTATTTACCTTTGCCAACAGCGCGGGTAAACAGCTGCAAGTAATTTTTAGGGTGTATAACGATGGTGTGGCCTTCAGGTACCAACTGCCGGCATCGGGTACCGAACCGGTAAACGTGAAGGACGAGTACACGACTTACCACATCCCCCGGCAAACGGCCCGCTGGGTACAGACCTACGATCCGGGTTACGAACAGTTTTACCCTTACAGCACCGACGGCAGCGGCAACCAATCGCACAAGTGGGCATACCCTGCACTGTTTAAAGTGAATGGTCAGGAAGTTTACTACCTGCTATCCGAAGCAGCCAATACCGCCCAAAACTGCGCTGCCTTATTGAGCAATGGCGGCGACGAAAATACCTACAAAGTTACTTACCCTGGTCCGCGTAAAGGGTTTGACCAGCAGGGCGCTATGGCTAATCAGCCCTGGGTATCGCAGTGGCACACTATGATGTTAGGGTCGCTGGCTACGGTGGTGCAATCCACCCTGATTACCGACGTAAGCGAACCCAGCCAAGTGCCTAATCCCGATTTTGTAAAACCCGGTTCGTCGGCGTGGGTGTATTGGGCCAACAACCACGGCTCTAAAGACTATAAAAAAGTAATTGAGTACGTTGACCTGGCCGTAAAAATGAACTGGCCTTATGTGCTGATTGACTGGGAATGGGACCAGATGGCCAACGGCGGCAACCTGGAAGATGCCGTTAAGTACGCCAAAACCAAGGGCATTAAACCGCTGATGTGGTATAACTCGGGCACTACCGACTGGTCGCACGATACCCCGGTAGACCGTATGCGCACCCGCGAACGGCGCCTGAAAGAGTTTGCCTGGCTTAACCAGCTTGGTGTTTACGGCGTAAAAATTGACTTTTTTGCCGGCGACCAGCAAGACATGATGAAACTGTATCTCGACATTTTGCAAGATGCCGCCGACCACCGTTTGATGGTTGATTTCCATGGCGCTACGATACCGAGGGGATGGTCGCGCACGTACCCCAATTTGATGACTATTGAGGCCGTGCGTGGCGCCGAGTGGTATAACAACAACGGCGATTTTACCAACAAGGCTGCTGCGCACAATGCCACGCTGCCCTTTACCCGCAACGTCATTGGCCCGATGGATTACACCCCGGTAGCGTTTTCAAATAGTCAGCACCCGCACATTACCACGTACGGGCACGAGCTGGCCTTGTCGGTAGTGTTTGAGTCGGCCCTGCAAAACTTTGCCGACCGCCCCGAGGCCTTTTACAACCTGCCCGACGCACCTAAAAACTTCCTGAAAACCGTACCCGCCGCCTGGGACGAAACCCGCCTGCTAAGCGGCTACCCCGGCAAGCACGTCGTTATCGCCCGCCGCCGCGGCACAACTTGGTACATTGGCGGCCTCAACGGGCAGGACCAGGCCCAGACCCTGCAGTTTGACCTCAGCTTCCTGAAAGGCAAACCCGGCCATTTGATGGTGATTAAGGACGGCGACGACGACAAAACCTTCGCCACCCAAACGCTTTCGGCCACCGTCGGCCAACCCGTTAAAGTGGATTGCCTGCCGAGGGGCGGCTTTGTAGCGGTAGTGAGGCAATGAGGGGGGTGAGTTAATGGTTATTGAGTTATTAGGTTATCAGGTTATTGGGAGGAATGAATGAAGCCAATGAGCGAATAAGTGAGTTCTGAATGAGTGAATGTGCAGATATGCAAGTGTGCGGATGTGCAGATGCAGGCCAATGAGTGAATTTTTCTTGGTTCTTGGCTCTTTACTCACCTCGCCATGATGCGGCGGGTAGAATGGCTCTTGACTCCTGGTTCCTGGCTCTTGTTTCCTGGCTCTTGTTTCCTGGCTCTCTCCAAGTCTGTCATTTCGAGTGATAACGAGAAATCCTGATACTTGCGATCGGTAAAGCGAATGAGTGTGTAAGTAACAAGTCGTCACACTCCCCAACGCGTCATGGCTTCGTATCCTCACCATGACGCGTTTTTTTGGTACATAGCCAGCGTTTTGCTTTGGATGAGGCTTGTTGAAATATAAGTCATAAAGTATATTTAATCGAAAACCCAAGCCCCATGCCCGTATAATGTTGTAAATTCGAAATTCTTGTTAATCCTGATCCTGACTAAAGTTTAACTCATGCCTTCCTTCTTCCAATCGCTCATCAATTTGTTTACCGGCTCGCGCAGCCAGACATCGCCCGAGGCCAAAGCCGAAGCAAACGCCCTGGTACAGCAATACCTTGCGGGGTTGCAGCAGGCCTACGCCGACAGGAACGGCCGACAGCTTTGGGGACATTTTGAACAGGTAAAACATGGCGCCGCTCCCGAAAACATTAAGGCCCTGAGGCGGAGTTTCCCTCGAGTTTCTGAGACATTAATTAGTTTACTATTGTATGTAGATGGCACCTATCACCGCGAGTATGCCGGCGAGCGATTAGCGTTTTACCTGTTAGGGTCTGACGTGGAGCAGTATCCCTACTACCTGTTATCGTCACAGGAAATGGTAGAAAACCGCCGCCTGGCTTTAGAATGTTTTGGCGACTATGTTGCCCGCAGGTACGAAGGCGTTGAAATTGACGATCGCATCACCCGTAACCCCAACCGCCTCAATTGGCTGCACTTTGCCGACTGTATTAACAACGGCGGCACCTCGCAACTGTTTATCGATTTTAGCCCCTCGCCCACCGGCACGCCGGGTCAAGTGGTACGCTACCTGCACGACCCGGACGAAATCAAAGTACTGGCCGATAATTTTGAAGCGTACCTGCAAATGCTGATAGACGGCGGTTATGATTTTATACAGGCAGATATGCTGGGTTGATGGAGAAGAGATTAGAGTCAAGAACCAAGAGCCAAGAGCCAAGAACCAAGAACCAAGAACATTCACGCATTCAAAATTCACTCATTCGCTCATTGGCTATCATTCACTCATTGGCCTCTTTCATTCCTACCAATAACTAAATAACCCAAATCCTCAGCTATTTTTTGTACATCCGCAGATATTTTAATATATATGTAAAATAAATACTTAACCGTATTATTGCATATCAATCCTTAAAACCTATCCGCGATGTTGAATTTAAAATACTGCCTATGCGCAGCTGCTTTGTTGCTCATGATGCAACGGAGCCACGCCCAAAACAAGAAAACTGCTGCAGACTTTTTGCCTGAAAAAATTGAGGAAGCCAAAAAAGCGCCTGACAAAAAGCTTTACCTGCAAACCATGCTCAAAAAATGGCAAGGCATACCGGCCAGGTACTGCGGCGCCCCGCAAAACGTCCGCGACTCGGTTTGTACGGCCGTACAGATGGATATGCAGGCATTATACCTTTCAATATTTCCGGCGGTCAAACAACTTGAACAAATAAAAAAAGGTACGGCAAGGGCCGAAACCATCACCATGCAAATGATAAACGAAGGTAAATTTAATGCCGAGCAGCAGGAAGATTTAGACCACCGCGTAGCTAAAACAACCGAACTTATTGCCAAAACCAATTACTGGTAAGGGTGATGGTTTTTTAAACTGAGTTTCGTGGCGTTTGGGCAGTGCGTTTAAGCTTATCCCGCGTTTACCTGTCCTGAAGAGATGGCTTCGTACCCCCGCTATGACCCTTTGTGGAGGAGAGCCAAGAACCAAGAACATTCACGCATTCAAAATTCACTCATTCGCTCATTGGCTTTCATTCACTCATTCTATCACTCACTCATTGGCCTTATGCAGGTCTGAACCGGAATTTGCATCAAAATATAAGCAATTTACAGAATTACTTAGTCTATTTTTTGAAAGCCTACCCCTATGTGGGAATTAAAGACGTAAGATAGGTAATCCTATAATTCTTATCATTCTGTCAATTCCGGTTCTTACAAAAAGAAAATTCCCTAAACCGGCACCAGCTATCACACGATATTCACGCCAGTGAAAGGCGTTTTACTCAAAACAGGAAATCGTCCCAACAAAACCCTCCCGATTAAACGCGGTACCTGCGGAGGCTTACGTTGTACACCAACAGTATCACTATCGCCATTAACGACAAATTGCTGCTGGTGATAAAGATGCGTTGCGGGTTAATCCCCGTAACAAAGGCCACGGCAATCAGCATACTCAGGGCAAAAACCAGCGTAAAGTTAGCGGCCTGCGCCTTGTACTTATTTACAAAGGCCGACTGCTGGTTACTGGCCCCAAACGCCGTTAAATATAACCCCACGGCCAAACCCACCTGGCTAACATTTACAACCGAACTCATCCCCTCGGCCGACAGCCCGAACGAAACCAGTTTGCCCGCGCACACCGCCAGCACCGAGGCCGATAAACCGATAATGGCATACCCCACGCGGGAGGCATTAACAGCTGATAATTTAATAACGTTGTTCATAGTATTTGGCAGATATAAAAGTAGATATAATAACGGCTCGGTATACGTGCTTTTAAGGTGGGATGTTTTTAAATTTTGAGCGATGCGCCCAGGCAAATCAAACTTCTACTCCCCCTTTAGGAGGCTGGGGGGCTAAACCACAAGCCAGGAGGCTTGCGCGGCAGCAAGAAATATTAATTGAACTAATAATGCCTCGGCAAATCAAACTCCTACTCCCCCTTTAGGGGGTTGGGGGGCTTGCGGCAGCAGAAGATCAGCCTTACCCCACCCGTCATCCTGATGCCTATCAGGATCTCTCAGGACAGGCTCACCGCCTTGCTAATTACACGTTCACGACTTAGCGCGTGAGATGCCGACCTTCGTCGGCATGACGGGGCGGGAATACAAATTTTCTCTGACATCTGCCGTTGTAAAATCAACCACAAGCTGCACGACTCGTTGCATCTGCCTTATAAAGTACATAAACGGCTGACCTGCCACTGCCCTGGGCAAAGCACCGGAGCCACCTGCATCTGCTTTCCAAAAGTAGCAACATGATAAATCATACCATGCCGTAGCCATTTAAATCCTGTTTAAAACGCACCACTTGCTAAGCCCCACCCGCTACATACTGATTTATAGTTTTTATAGCCGCTAAGTGTACACAGTTTTGTGGTAATAAATTTAACTTAACCACTCTATAACATGAAAAACTTATTTAAAACGCTGTGCCTTGCCCTCGTGGTTGCCTGTACATTGGTTGGTACGGCTGATGCTCAACAAAAATTAATGACCCAAGAGGAGTTTATGCGCGGCAAAGTAATGGTTGGCAATGTGCTGATTGACACTTTGCATGCCACGGCCGGGCAAAAAGCCTTTTACCTTAAAAAATTAAGGCTTAACCACTTCGAGCAGGAGCATTACTACTTTAACCCGATGGGTAACGAAAATCTGGGCGTGCGGTTTGAAGATGGCGGCCGCAGTACCATTTACGAAGGGCTAGAACAACCCAACAATGGGCGCATGTTTACCAGCATATGGATTGACGGTACCACTCCGGTATCCATCATTGCCCAAAATATACAGTCGGCCGACGACGCGCAGCATTATTTGTACCGCGTTATTAAAAACAACAACCAGGAGCTGATAGGCTGGACCCACCCTGCCAACATCAAAACGCTTAAAAACAAAAGCGCATCCTATGCTTATTTGGGCAAGTTTGATTATTCGCCCGGTCAGTTTTTAAAGCTGGAGATATACGATACCCGCAATTTTAGCCGGCAGGATGCCGTGTTTATAGATTGGCGACCGGTACGGCAAGCCAGCATCGGTAGCTATTATAATTACACAGAAAGTAAGTTTCGCTTACCGGATAACGGACCGGTATCAAGGTCATTAACCAGCCTGAAGAAAGTTAACGAAAAGGTATTTAACCGTAAAACCGGCGCAATAACCGAACGCCCCCGCCCCGTGGCCGACTTTGTACAAACCACCGCTAAAGACAATATCAAATTCAGGGCCGACGACTCGCTGCAAAGCCTTGGGTTTGATATTGGCAATGCCCAGCAAACGTACAATTACAAAATCAGCCTCAAACGGGCAACCGCGCAGGCAACCGACAGTATTAACCTTGGCGAGGGTAACAGCCGCTTTACTTTGTACCGCGAGTTTTGGAAAACGCCGGGTAAATACACGCTTACCTTAACGCCCAAACTGGTACGCCCGGGGGGCTCGCCCATCAAATTGGTACGATCAAAAGCAACGGCCATCAAATTTACCGTGCTGCCGCCGCTCAATGCGCAAAGTACAGTTTCGTTAAAGGTGCTGGCGTACAGCATTGGCGCGCTGCTGTTGGTGGCCGGACTTGCTTTTTGGCTATACCGCAACCGCCGCAACCGCGAAATGGCCCGGGCAGCGCAGCATAAAACTATTATTGCGTTGCAGTTACAGTCGGTACGGTCGCAGCTTAATCCGCATTTTATATTTAATGCACTGGCCGGTGTGCAAAACCTGATTAACAAACGCGAGATTGAAAACGCCAACAAGTATTTAAGTAAGTTTGCCAAGCTTACGCGCAACGTGCTCGAAAACAGCAACCACGAACTAACTATCATTGCCCAGGAAATGGAATTACTGAACGATTACCTGTTGATGGAGCAAATGCGGTTTGGGTTCCAGTTTAAGATAACGTCGCACCTGCAAAACATTGATGAGGGTTTTGAAATTCCGGCCATGCTGCTGCAGCCTTTTGCCGAAAATGCCGTTAAGCACGGCGTGTCTGCCCTGCAAAGCCGGGGTATGGTAGAGGTTGACTTTTTACAAACCGGCCCTACCCTGCGTTTAACCGTAAAAGATAACGGCCAGGGTTTTGATACCGAACAAGATGGCCCTGGCAGGGGCATCCGACTGTGCCGCGAAAGGATTGCCCTGTTAAACAGCATTCATAAAAAGAGCCATATACAACTGCTGCTATCATCGGGCAAAAGCGGTACCTTAATCACCATCGAATTACAAAACTGGATATAACATGAATGCCATTATTGTTGATGACGAACAGGCCAACCAGGAAAACCTGCACCACTTGCTGCAGCAGTACGCCGCCGATGTGCAGGTTTGTGCTATGGCCGGTAATGTGGAGGATGCCCTTAACGCCATCAGCCGGCACCGGCCGCAAATCGTGTTTTTAGATATCCAGCTTCAAAACCAATCGGGCTTTGACCTGCTTAAGCGGCTGGGGCAGGTAAATTTTGAGGTGATATTTGTTACCGCCTTTAACCAGTACGGCATTGAGGCCGTTAAGTTTGCCGCACTGGATTATCTGCTTAAGCCCATCGACATCACAGAGCTGATACTGGCTGTCAACAAGGCACGACTGGCCATTCAAAAGCGGCAAAGCAACGAGCGGCTGCAATACCTGGCCGATTACCTGAAAGGCGAACCTACCGCCATCAAGCGCATTGCCCTGCCCATGTTTACCGAAACCCGCTATGTAAACATGGCCGACATTGTGCGCCTTCAGGCCGACAATACCTACACCAATTTTTACCTGGCCGACGGCGAAACCCTGCTGGTTAGCAAAACCATTAAAGAGTATGTGGATTTGCTGAGCAGGTACCATTTTATCAGAACCCACCAATCGCACCTGGTCAACATCAACTACGTAAAAAGCTGGCTCAAAGAAGACGGCGGAAGCCTGCTCCTGAAAAACGGCACCAAAATCCCCATCAGCAAACCCAACCGTGAAAAGGTAAAGGATGCGTTGTAGCTGGAGATAAGTTGCCGTAAGCTTGTGATTTGCGTTGTCACAAACCATTCATTCGCTCATTGGCTTCCATTCACTCATTGGTTTCAAGGTAATAATACCAACCACTGGCTGCTAATTTACTGCTTGTTCAATCAGTGCCGGAGTTTGGAGGTTTGTAGGTATTGCTAGTTGCATGCAATACAGCCACAAATCACTATTGAACTAAAACAGTAGATAAAGCAAACCGGATTAAATATTATAATAATATTATTTATAAAATAAATTGAAACATAAAATCCTTTTACTACCTTCAGCTTAACCGTTCATTTATAAATAGTTCCAAATCCTAAAATTATGAATAGATCACCTTTAAGTATTGAAGAAGCTCTATTTAACGAAATAAATAATGAAATTGAAAAACGGCAATACTATGGCTCCTGGAATTTCAGGTTGGTGCATATTTTACTCTGGGTTTCCATTTTAACAAGTTTCGCCTCTGCTATAATCGTGGCGGCTGGAATAAAAGAGGATGTAATTCCAAGTCTTTGGGTAGCTATTATTGCAGGTATTCCAGGCTTGGTGATCTCCATCGAAAAAACATTCGATTTCGGCAGACGATCTTCTTGGGACATCATGTATGAGATTGAGCTGAAAGAACTGCGGGATGATCTTATATTTAAAAAAACAGAGCCTTATGAAGCAGCAAAAAAACTGCGGGAAATTATTCGTCGAAATGAAACTGCTTTTTCAAAAATAGGCTTTCTTGCGTCCAATCAGCCAGAACATGTTAAAGACAAAGAAAAGAAAAAGTAATTATTTTGCCAGATAGGAAGCCAAGAACCTCTAATATTAAATTAAAACCCATCCAATCACTAATGGGAGCGAATATTAGCATGATTTCTATCTATTATTTCAGCCTATGGTTTGTGTTGTCACAAACCATCCGCCATGCTTGATGCGGCAAGTAGTTACAACCTATCTGCGGGTGGTGTGGTGACAACACCAACCACAGGCTACAATACTCGCCGCAGTGGAATTGGACAAGTGGCTATTTTGTATAATACTGCACCTCAGTACCATCGTTCAACAAAAACACCAGCCGGTCATTAGTAGTTAGCGCCAGGCTATTGCCATAAAGCCACTGGTAGTTACGCTTTAGAATGCTTTCGCCTTTACTATTAAAGTAGTTAAACAGCCCGTTTTGCTCGTACATAAAATAGTTGTAGTTGTACGCTATGGCTTTGATCGGGCTTTTAAATAAAAACTGATCTTCTTGATAATAGTGCCACTCCTGTCCTTTGAAAAGCGCAAAATAGATTGGCATATTATAACTCGAAGGGAAACCGTAAATGCCCGGATTAGGAAAAGGACTGGCGGCGTAAGCGGCATACTCAAATGGGATAACAGTTTCGCCGTTTGCATCAACCGCGCCTATTTTTCCGCCCTTTAATATAATGGCCTGCTCGTAAGTTGTACCTAATACACTGTCGCACAGTAACAAGAACTTATCGCTAAACTTTTGTCGTTTAGAGTCATAGCGAGAGAACAGCGCTTCCTGATTTTCCCTTTTAATATAATAGAAAGGAGGTATGAGAATCTTATTTTCCACGTACGGAATCTCTGTTGTCAATTTGCCGTCAAACTCAAAAGCAGTATCATTCCTGAAAACTATCCGCGCACCATCATCAAGCGGAAGCCTTTCATCTACATGAAAAGCTGGGAACCTGGGTTTAACTACGTACGCGCCCAAATGGTTAATAACGCCGTACAAACCATTAGCTTTTACCAAACCATAACCATTTACAAAAGGATAGGCTTCTTGAAACTTTTTGTTGAATAAGGTCTGGCCGGTTTTATGGTTTACATACACAAAGGCCCCATTACGGTAAACCGGTGTAACCAAGTGGTTATGCTGCACCACACTGCTGCAGTAGGCCAGGTAATTTAAATTAAAAGGATATGTTTTACCGGGTATGGTAATCTGGGCGGTAGCAATGGAACTTTGCCACAGCAACAGCGCTATCCATAACATAGTTAATTTTGCGGGTCCGGACATCCGGTTTAAGTTTACCATTTAATGTGTTAAAAGTAAACAAAAGTTAGTATTTGCTTATGTTGGTGTTATTATTAACCCTTCCTGCCTGGCGTGTGGCGTGTTGCGAATGCAAGCTGCTCCCTGTAACCTGAACCTGTAGACGCGTGTCGGTAATGATTTACCCCTGCCCGACACACTCGCGCCGGTTTTAGTTAATCTCAAACTTACAGCCCCTCAAAACCGCTACTCCATCACCTGACAAACCCACCGCCACCGAAGTCTGACAATAAATCATACCTTTGGACACACTTTATCGCCATAATGAAAATAACCTATCTTCCGTTTTTGATCCTGACTTTGATTTCTTGTAACCATAGTTCATCCCATAACCAACAGGCCGGAAAAGTTCAGGGCAATTCCGAAGAAAAACATTCGGCCAATAATAAAACGAGTAACCTTACAACCGACCAATTGATTGGCAACTGGGTTATTGATGATAAACAAAACACCAATGTAACCTTTAAAATTTCAAAGCACAATTTTTACTACCCTGATGCGCAGGTTACCAATCCCTATACCATTAAAGGCGATACCATTAAGATGACCTTGGAGGATGGCTATATAGAAAGTTTTCCGTTTAGTTTTCGGGACAAAAATACGCTTGTTATCATCACTGCCACTGGCGATAAGCAGGTTTATAAAAGAGTGCATTGAAATGATTGGTAACAGGTAGCCGGCGGGTGGCGTAATGAACTCAACAACCACGAGTTGGGAATAAGAATCAAGAGTTTAGAATCAGGAATATAGACTGCGTAAGATCATCCTTATGCCAGGCGATGTAGGAGTTTAAAAACGACCTGTCGGCAGTTGATGTAGTAATAACAACAACCACAGGCTGAAAGGTATATGACGTGTACTTGCCATCGAGGCAGAAAACAAGTTGCTCGGCCAGGTACACATCAGGCTCATTACGCTATAAAGCCGCAGTAAAGATTGGCGCTAAAGGGGGGGGCTTTTTTATAGATGCCATAGGCACAAGCAGCCATTGCCCTACCCAACATACTCGCGCCGGTAGAGATTTCTTATGTTGATGAAAAAGATAAATTGATACCTTGCCATGGAAATTTATGAACCTAAAATCCTTCACTTCTAAAGCATATACCTGTCTGTTTCCTGTTGCTATAAGCATGTGCTTGCTAACCGCATGTTACAGGCTAGGGCATGCAAATAATGAGATAACAAAAATAGAAGTAGAAACCGGTGCTTGCCTGGGCCCTTGTCAGTTAACCGTTACAAGCATTGACAGTTCGCTGGCCTATCGCTATTATGGTGGTAAGGTTTCATCGCGCACCCATCGTCCGGAAGACAAATTTAAAATCGAAGGTTTTTATACAGGTAGAGTTACACAGCAGTTTTGGGATACGCTCAATGCAAAACTTAAAAAAATTGATTACCAACGACTTAATGCGGTATACAACCACACGGTTGACGATCAAGGCTTAGAAATTATCATTCACTATAAAGGTAAAATTAAACATATCAGCGCACAGTCTGCCAGCTTGCCCGATAGTGTGGCAGATACCTTTTACTGGATTGCAGATAGCTACCGCAGGGTGAAGCCAAAAAAGAGTAAGAGCCCGATAAGCTTTGAAGTTTCTTCACTTTATCCACCACTGCCGCCACCTCAAAAGCCTGCCCATCCCAGGTTTCCACCACCTGTAGTGAATGATTAATACTATCGGTTTGCCAACAGTTGTAAACCACTTAACTTGTAAACAAGAGAAATAAGCTATCACCATCTCCATGACTGACCACTTTAAACCTTGGCTGCCGGTAGCAAAACCATTAGCCAACCTGTATTTACAATCGCTGGTACTTAATGGTAATGCGCTAACACTCACAGTTAGCACATCTTTTAACCAAGGCAACCGCCTGCTGCAAATTAGTTGCCTTAACTGCTTTACTTACCGGTTTAGCCAGGAGTCGGCAAGGCTCCTGTCATTAAGTATAAACACCTTCGGCGCAAGCCCGTTAACACGCTCATTCAACTCAGAATATCTTAACTGGTATAAGAAAGAAAGTGCAGGCATTGCAGCGCATTACCATCCGGTACATTATCTTATTTTATGCAATGATATAGTTGAGATTATATGCGACCCTGAGCCGCTTGTAGCATGGATAGAAGGGCCATTGTAAAGGTCATCACATCAGCTTTTACAATCCCCGTGCAAACACTGAACTTAAGATTTGTTAAATTGATTTAAATCTTACAAAGCTAACCTCACAGCATTAGTATGACAGAAGCTGCGGCATTTATGCAAATCGTACCAGTATACGCGGTAATATCGTTTATAGCAAATCGGTTGATCGTAAGAGCAAAGTCTGATACGGCAGCCACACTATACTCCGCTGGCTATTTTTTGGCAACCCTGGCATACATAAAGTTGATAGGCACCATACACCAGGTATACAAGCAGCACTGGATAAACCAAGATAACAAGCAGGCGCTTATATTTTTGATGGCGGTATATGCGCTGTGTATTTTTATAGCTTTATGCAATATACTGTTATCTTTTGGTTTACGACGAAGAGCCACAACGAATGAAGCCTGATACACAGAAGCCAAAACACAGTTGCATATACAACGCCAGACACTTTGCCGCCTTTTAGC
The DNA here is from genome assembly GCA_913777515.1 of uncultured Mucilaginibacter sp. Taxonomy (GTDB): domain Bacteria; phylum Bacteroidota; class Bacteroidia; order Sphingobacteriales; family Sphingobacteriaceae; genus Mucilaginibacter. The sequence goes on along the minus strand of CAJYSL010000418.1, from coordinate 16,164 downwards.
CGATGGTTTGTGTTGACAGCCATTGTGCATCAGGATATTTGGCAAGCATTTTTAACGCACTCCATCCATTATTCACTTATTGGCTGCGCCAACCATAAGCTAAAAAACACTCGCCGAATAAAGTATATGGGTAAAGCTACCGAAAAAGTCACTTTGCATCAGTTAATCAACCAACTGATAAACACCAATAGCATTAACGCTGATTGTTATCAAGTAAGGTACGCGATTTCCTATCACGACCATTGGTTGAACGAACTTGAGGCAGAACAGGCCTTTGCGTTAAATTCTTTCAAGGATTATGTGCGGATGCAGCAAATTGAAGCACACTTTCTAAAAATGTTTATCGACTTATACCATCGTTTTACGATGATGTATTACGATACCAAGCTGAAGAAGCTGGAAGTAGTTGCCGATAGTAATCAATTTATCTTGTCGGTTTTAGATGGCTTAAGAGAGGTAAGTGCGTTTATTTATTATATTGAGCATATAGATACTCTACTGGTAAGCAGCTATGACCAAACGGTTACGCTTTACGGCTTAGCTAACGTTAATTTGACCGAGTTTGAAGAAATTATAAAAAATAATCAGTTGCATCTTTTAGAGTAATTAGCTTAGCACTGACTTTATTTTGAGCCTACGGTTTGTGTACAAACTATTCGCTATGCTTCGTAGCTGGCCAAAAAGCCATCTGCGGGTGGTGTGGTGATAACACCAACCACAGGCTACAGTTAGCCAGCGATTATTAATTCACTTGTTCAACACTCACTCATTCATTCAAAATTCACTCATTTTAGCCTATGGTTTGTGTTGCCGCAAACCATCCGCCATGCTTGATGAGGTAACCAACAACAACCTATCTGCGGGTGCTATGATAGCAACACCAACCACAAGCTGCAAATAGCGAGCGTTTAAACAGCTACTTAACCGCCTCACCCGGTTCAAACACCTGCACATCGGCATCCAAATCTTGCAGGGCATCTGCTATTAAAGGCTTTACCTCGGCCCAGTTTAAGCCGCCGTTACCTGCGCCCAGTGCGGGGATGGCTATACTGCGGATGTTTTCGGCAATGATGAGTTCGCGCAAAGCGGCCAGGCCATCCCGTATGTATTCGGGTTTTGACGGGTTGCGCCAGTGCATTTTAGTAGGAAAGTTAATAATCAGCTTTTCGCCGTAAACAGGGTTATGGTCTTTTACGGCCAGCATTTTGCCCGGCTGCAGTTCTTTGTTTTTGCAGGCAGCAGAATACACCTTAAAGTTGTGGCTAAATGCCTGTTTAAACTGCAGCGCAATGCCCTTACCCATCACGCCCACGGTGTTCACGGCGTTTACCAGCGCGTCGGCGTCCGACTGGAGCAAATCGCCGGTTACGTATCTAATCATTCAAGTTTTGTTGAGTTACCTAAGTTAGTAAAATTCGGGTGGGTTGAGCCTATGATTTGCGTTGTCACAAACCATCCGCCAGGCGATTTATTGAGTAAGGAAACCTGTCTGCCCGGTGGTGTGATGATAACACCAACCACAAGCTGCGAGCCTCTCTACCCAATGACCTGCTAATCAAGGTAACCTATTTTGTCGAATATTGTCTCCCGGTATTTAGCGATGCTGTCGAGGCGTTGATACGTAGCTTTTTGGGAACTATCGGGATTAAAAGGCGTTCCGTACTGATGGTACAGCGACATGATTTTGCCGGAGTCGACCGGATTTTTCCGCTTCAGGTAAGATTCGCACAAGCAGATGGCCAGCTCACTTTGTGCAGCAACATAGGCCATGTCAGCACTATCAACAGCCTGCAGATACCTGAACCTTACCGCACAACGGCCATAAGTTAAGGTATGTAGCCGCTTTAAATCATAATAATGCCAACCGCAAACCAGCACCACCACCAAACCCAAAATGCCAGCCATTGCCCCCATCCGTTGTTTGCCTGTCATGATCAATTTGTTATTAATACCGCGATTTGCGGAAGGTAACCCGTTGTCTTTTGCTTATGATTGGTGTTGCCAGAAACCACTTCTACCATGGCATTTAGCGAGTAAGGAAACCCGTAGACGATTGGTGTGGTGATAACACCAATCACAAGCTGCAGTTAGCGAGCATTTTTGTGAACCAAGCACTATGAATCAAGAATCAATATCCCACTCCGCCGTTGCTTGTCGCGAGTATCAAGATCTTTCGCTGTCGCTCAAGATAACAGTATGAGGAGAGCGGAGAGAAAAGAGACGAGAACCAAGAGCCAGGAACCAAGAGCTAAGAGTCTTTCCTCCCACGTCGTCCTTGCCAGGATACGAAGCAATCTCTTCGGGACAGGTAAACGCTGGACTGGCTTAACCGCTGTGCACAAACGCTGGCTCAGCTTAAAGAGATTGCTTCGTATCCTCGCAATGACGGGCTGGGTATGAAGAGCCAGGAACTAGAGCTAGGAACTAGAGCCGTTCTCGCCGCCGCGGTAAATTTTATTCATTCACTCAATCCATCATTCACTCATTCAAAATTCACTCATTCGCTCATTGGCTCATTGGCTTTCAATCACTTTTTCAATAATTGGTTTATATTCACTCATTAACAACAACAAACATGAGCGAGAACAGACTTATCATTTACAGGGAAGACGACCCGGACATTCCAGACCTACCCATAAATTTTGGAACTTATGCCCTCATGATGTATTACGCCGGTAAAATTGACCCGGCTTTGGCCGAAATGCTTTATGATAGTTCGATCAGCCAGGTATGGTACTTGTTGATTCATGAGTTACCCGGCGGAGAGTTAATAGACAACGACGGCCTGGCACATTTTGCGCCCGATGAAATTCCGGCCATCATCAATTTCATCGGCACCAAGGTTATTCCGGCACTACGAAAAGAGAATAATGAAATAGATCTGTTAGAAACCTATGGCGGACAGGCTAAATTTTACGACATGTTTTGCGACCAGGATGGCTTTTTGAACGACATAGGCATAGATACCGACGAGGACTATGCCACCTACCCGAGGGACCTTATTTATTATTTTACAGGCTATAAGAAATTACTGGAGAGGGCTTTATCATTAAACAAACCTTATGAGGTTTGGATTAATTAATAGCGGGTTATGGCGAATGTTTTGTAGCGAATAATTACAGCCTGCCTGCGGGTGGATTGGTGATAATACCATAGGTGTTGGGAAGAATTTACATTTCCGCCTCGTCATGCCGGCGAAGGTCGGCATCCCACGTGCTAAGTCGTGAAATTTTAAGTAAAGATGCACGAACGTGAGCCTGCCTGGTGAGATGCTGAACTCAATTCAGCATGACGGCGTGAGGTTTTTCATTCTTCCCAACACCTGTGATGATAACATCAACCAAAAGCTGCAAAATATGTAATTTGCACTTGGGAAAATGCTTAACCATTTTGGCTCGACTATAAAAATAATACCTGCCTGGCCTGTTGTTTAACTTTTAAAAACTTCACGATGGAAACAGTTTTAAATAAATATAATGTCAAGTTTACAACATCTGATCAGTTTGCAATTCACAACCGCATATCGTCTGTTGATGCATTGATGTCACAGTTTTTAGGCGACCATTACGTACTTCCAAGAGCTGCCAGAATTTTACTGGGATTAAAAAATGTCTTAGACGATAAAATTCAATCTTACGAACCTTATACACAAAGCCTTCAGCAGATGGTTGCAAAAAAGTTAATTACCAATTTTTATGATGATTACAGAAACTATGACGATGATAAAAATATCAAGCCGGGCTTTTCCATTCCAACATCCGATTTGATTGTGATTGTACAAGCCTGGCATGATTACCTGGAAAAATCACCACTAAAAAATCCGGGATATTAGTTGCTTTTTTTTTCCTATCGATGTCAAACACAATAATCCCCTCTCCTTAGCGCAAATCTTAGTGTGTGAGGTAAAAATCTGAGCCTGACTTGGGTTTTACCAATTGTAAAAAGCACAAGTCAGGCTCGCCCGCACGGCAGCTGCACTAAGACTTGCGCTAAAGGGGGCTCAAGATGACAGGATGAGGAGAGCGTAGAGGGCCAAGAAACAAGAATCAAATCTTTCCTCCCAAGTCTTCATTGCAATGATACAGGCGCCATCTCTTTAAGCTGAGCCAGCGGTTAGATTAGCGTACAGACCTGTCAAACGGCAAGCCTGTCCTAAAGAGATTGCTTCGTATCCTCGCAATGACGGGATGGCTTCCATTCACTCATTCACTCAATCTGTCATTCGCTCATTGACTTCCACTCACTCATTCACTCATTCTGTCATCCGCTCATTGGCTTCCATTCACTCATTAACCTCACCAAAAGCGCCTAGTCAATCGTCGGGTTGCGGATAAACACGGCGGTGGTAGCCGATGGCCGGGCTTGGCCTAAATAAGGGAGATAGGTAATACTCAGCGTGTCGCCCCGGTGCTTGTATGTACCCAGGTTAAAAAGTACGTAGGCACCCGGTGTGCTTGCCAAGGGTGCAAACTCCTGCGGCACATTAGCCATACCCGTAAAGTTGCCTTCGCCAAACCGGGTGATGATACTATCGCCCCTGAGCACGTAGGTACCCTTAAACTTTTTGATTGGCACAGCTGATTGATAAGGAGGCCTAACGTAATAAAAAAGGCTGTCTTTGGCAAAATACAATTGCCTGGCTTCGCCCGATGCCGGCAATTCCTGCGTCCACCAATCTAGTAAGCCATCATATCGTGGTGCTTTTTTATCTTTTTTGCAGGCCGACAAGCCGCAAAACAAAGCAGCCACGGTTAAAAGTTTAACGGATAAGGTTTTCATCGTCTTGTTTTTTACCAGTACGTTGCGGGTGTTGGTTTTGTAACAGTGGCAATCTAAATTTATTTCGCTTGGCGTGCGAACTGAGAATTAAGAGCCAAGAACCAAGAGATAAGATAAAAGCTTACTCCTCTTTTAGCGCAAGTTTTAATGTGTGTGGTAAAAGCCCAAGTCTAAATTCGGTTTTACCAATTGTTCAAAGCACCAATCAGGCTCGCCCGCAGGGCAGCCGCACCAAGACTTGCGCTAAAGGGGGATCAGCCTTCAGGCGAGTATAATGCAATGCGAGCTTTTATATAAAGCACATAACCCGTTTCATCAAAAAATGACTCCATTCGAGTAGCCTGACTCACCCGCGAATGTGGTCTCATGCTATTAACTACATAAGCCTTTTTTACACTAAATTGATCGGAATGAACGGTTTCTTCAAAGTGTCTTATAGTTACTAACAATTGCTTTTCGGCATCTTTTACCCACACTGCTCTGTTTTCGTTACGCGATTTCAGCTCAACAAAAGCAATAATTTCTTCTTGTACCAAAACGCCATCACATCGCTTCGATGTTCTGCCATCTGCATCAGGTGGAAAATCTACACAGTGATCAATAGCGTAAAATTTAATTAAATCACGGTAATGATTATCAACAGTGGCAATCCAGTTTTTTCCGTTTGTCTCGTTAATATAAGCAGGTGTACCTGGAGCGCCGGGTGGTGTAGGGTCATCGCACAGCCCAAACTTGCGTTGCCTGGACTGACTTTGGCATGGTCGCTGAAAAAAATCGATCATTGCATTTGTTGCTGCAGATCTAACAATCGAGCGTACGAGTCGTTAAACTCTCCTAATTCTTCATTCAGCCTGTTTTCATCAGAAGGAATTCCCTTATAATCCTTAAGCAGATTGACACACCCCGTGCGTTCATCTAATTCGTAAATAACCAGATCTTCACTGTTAATCCAGGACACTTTTGGAACAATAGCCGTGATTTCGCTTATTATTTCGTTATTAGTACCATTACTTGCTAAACTCGCAGCCTTTACGGCCAGCGTTAAATAGTTTATCAGGTACGGACTATGTGTAGTCATCACCAACACATTTCTGCGTTTTGAATTGTTAAACGCAACTAATTCATTTAAAATTTTTTGTTGTGAACTTGGATACAAGTTTTGTTCAGGTTCTTCTACAATGTTCAGGAATGATGAGTATCTAAGCCTGGACGACAATAATTCAATCTGTATTCGTTTAACTTCTTCGGTGTAGTTGGGATTATTTAATATATCGTTGATTTGTTTCCGCAAGCGACTCTCTTCTTTTAAACTATACTCGTTGCTGGATGAATGATGTATGTAACGATTTTGGTTATTGATACTTTCTGATAAATATTTTGACACCAGGTATAACGGAACCAACGATTGGAACCCGCTTGAGGCATTCATTAACCGAATTTTAAAATCAGCACCTACTATGGATGCCAACTCATTTAATTTTTGATACTCAAACTTAGCATTATTAATTGGCAATTCGATTGCGCCCCTTAACTCTTCGGCCGCCTTAAGATATTCGTCAGAAAATGTATATAACGTACCCGGAAGGCCCTTTAAATTTCTAACGTTTCTTACCGCACTAATCAAATTTCGTTCAGCAGGCACGTACATAATCTTGGGAAGATAAAACTCCCTGGTATCAATGCGCTTTATCGTTGTTTTTCCTTTTTTGAAAGAAAATTGAATAGCATGTCCCTGGTATTCAATTTCCGAATCTGGGCGGAAGTACTCATCAATATTTTGATAATCACAATGCTTTTCAAACTGACCTTTATCTTCAAATGAAGCTTCCTCTAAGTCACCGCGTACCAGCGCTTTCTCAATCCAACTCAGTGTAGAGATTAATTTTGCTACAGCACTCTTGCCAGATCCTTGGTTACCAATAAATACGGTTACTTTCTTTATATTAAACCAACCATCCCCGCTTGCATAACCTTCTTTAATAGGACCGAAGTTTTTTATTCTTATTCTGCTGTACTCCATTTAATCATATACGCTATCGCTCAAATTTACGAGTTTTCGGCTTTTGATTAATTTAAAAAGAATGGACAACATCTATTTTTTCCTTCACGTTTACCGGCGCAAGTATATAGCGTTGTCCGTGTGCGTACTACTCATTACCAGCACGCGCAGGCACGAGTAACCATTGCTCTGCCCGACATACCATCGCCGGTTACAGGGGCGGGTAAATTCAAGGATTATTATGAAGAACAGGGCAAGTGGTTAAGACGGCTTGCTTAGGGCACATTTTTAAAACGCAATTAACTCACCTATTCTGCAACCCTGCATGCCCCATTACCGTTCATCCCACAAAAAAACTTTTAAGGCTTGGGTGATGATGATAAAATCGGCCAGGGGAACGGTTTGAACGAGTTTTAAGGGTTCGCCATCCTGTTGCGACTCGTAAAATTCCATCCCTTCACGCTCTACAAAGGCCCAGGTACTGATGCCGAAAAATTCGCACTCGTCGCCTTCAAAAGGCGGCTCATTGCCTTGATGCATATGCTGGGCTACGCTAATGAGCCGGTCTAAACTCTCAGGCGAATTAAAACTGAGGTCAAAAAAATCCTCCATCATACCGCCGCCCCTGATGGTTTTGTGCAATATACCGCGGGCCGGATTACGTTCTACCAGTTCAATGTTATATTTCTGGAGCACCTGCTGTTGTGCTGCCGTAGCTGGATGGGTTGCCTTGGGTTTAAAGAAGCTAAAAAAGTTCATGAGTTAAAGGTTTTAAGAACTTGGAGTGACCTGAACGCACAGTCACAATTAACCACTACTCTACCCAACGCGGCATACTCGCGCCGGTAACCGGGGGGGAATCTAAAATTCGAAGAAGCGTATCATTGCCTTTCCGGTATCAGCTGATTGTTGAAGTAAGGCTTTAAAACCTTCCAAATTATCAATTAATGCTGGAGGATAGTCATTGTATACCTCATGCTCAGACACGGACAGGCGTTTTAAAAATCCACCGCCATTACCAAAACTTCTTTCAAAACGTTTCACTCCTCCGTATTTCTCTGTTAAAAGAGTGGTTTCAGCGTCTATAGCAGGAATAACTTGCTCGTCTAAAAACGCAATGACGCGCCTGATTTCACTAACGTCAAAATGTGCTGAATCATCGTCACTATCGTAACCCTCTGTCGACAGATTATTATACAACCTGTAGTAAAATTCATTTAATGTTGTATTAAATAATTCTTCCGCTTTCGATTCGTCTATTTGTTTTGCATAAAAAAGTATTAGTGCATAAGCTCCGAATTGGAACCGTACATCGGTAACATTCCTTTGATTATCATCAAGCTTGAAGTAAATTGATCTGGCCATGTTTTTAGTGGTGAGTTTGTGTTTTGGTTTAGCTTATGGTTTTTGTTGTCGCAGCTATGTAGTGCATGTATAATTTTGCTAAGCTAATACGTTTTGCTCAAATTTGAATGCGGCCGGGCGCAAGCGAGGGCTTGTTTTAGCGCAAGTCTTAGTGCTTGAGGTAGCGGCGTGAGCCTGACTTGTGCTTGCTAGTCAGTTCTCATACCAAATCGCTTCCAATCTCCGAAGCACCAATCAGGCTCGCCCGCATGGCAGCCGTACTAAGACTTGCGCTACAAGGGGGGAAGTTGCTTTATGCCTGGTTTTATATAGTAATCGCACTTATTCTTGTGTTGACACTATATAACCTTCAATAGTTTATTAAGTATGAACGCTATCATGGCAGAGATTATAAAAGGAAGCAGCGACTGAAAGTTAAAATAGGGGTTTTCCATTTAAAAGCGCCATAGTTCTCTCATTTATACATTCTGATAATTTCCTCTTGTATTTTCTTAACCAAGGTTCTTTGTAGCTTTGTGTAGAGCTAGGGTAAGCTAAATATATTTCTGGATCTTTTATTGCTTCGTCTATATATACAAATAAAAAAGATTCTGATCCATTGTGAACTTCTATTGCGAAGTATGGCCGATCAATATTTTTATTAAATGCAGTCAATGCATCTCGAGTTTCTTCCTGCATTTCCTGCTGAGTATCTTCAACTCCGTAATCAAGTGCATAGCATTTACTGCCAGCCAAAAAAAGTAACTCTCTTAATGCTGTAGGGAAAGGTTTACCTTGATTGTAAATAGACTCCAAATTTAAAATTTCACTCATAATCATCGGCTTTAGCATATAAACGAAATCGGAGTTCCTACTCTCTATAGTTGGATTGTTTTCTAAAATTTTCAAATATTTAATTTCCATCTTGAAGTCGTTAAATTATATAATTTAAGATAATTATTTAAGATAGTCATAGTTGACATCCCTCTTTTAGCGCAAGTCTTAATGCGGCCGGGCGCAAGCGAGGGACTGACTTGTGCTTATCTGATTAAATTTGATACAACGTCACTTCTTGCAAAACACTTTCCATTTGCCCGTAATTGCCGGCGCTGCTGTAAAGGTAAGCCGAGGCTTCTAAAACCCAACCGGCCCTCACCGGATTTTGGTGAATGTAATTAAGCTTTCGCTCCAACTCATCGGCATTTGAGTGTAACAATACAGGATGATTATCCCGCTGCCAAAACTGGTAATTCGTATTGTTGCTGTTGGCCTGTCCTGCTTTAGCAAAGAGGTACAACAACCACTTGCGGCGGCTTTCCTGAACGTTCTCTTTAATTTCCTGTATCATGCGGTACGACGAATATTTCTTCAGGTCGCGCATGATTTCGGGGAGTGTAGCTGTACCGTTACAGCTGATGATGAGATGCATTGGGTTACTCATGATGACGTACCCGTAAAGTACCAAGCCCTTTTGATTGATGCAGTGCCTCAGACCATCCAGTAACAGGTCTTTGTAAACCTTGCGGGTAAACACATCTATTTAGCCTACTACCGAAAAAGTAACGAAATACAATCCATCCGGATCGGAAAACTTATACCTGGTGCTCATTTGCCCGAAGATACATTTTGTAAAAGTATTGGGCCAGATTTGCGAAAAGCGTTTCCTTAACGTTTATGATTACTTTAGGTGATAGTGATTGTTCAGCGCGAGTTTTAGTACTCGAGGTAGCGGCCTGGGCATGACTGGGGTTTAACAATTGCTCAAATCACCAATCAGGCTCGCCCGTACGGCAGCCGCACTAGGACTTGCGCTGAAGGGGAGCAGTAGTCCATTTTTTCATTTTCTTTTAACGCAAGTCTTAGGGCCGGGGGCGGCGTGCAAGTGCCCGACTTGTGCTTGCCAGTCAGTTCTCATACCAAATCGCTTCCTATCTCCGAAGCACAAGTCAGGCTCACCCGCACGGCAGCCGCACTAAGACTTGCGCTAAAGGGGGGTTACCCCTGAACGCGAAGGCACGAGTAGCCATTGCTCTACCCTGCCCGACATACTCGCGCCAGTGGAGGGCACGAGTAGCCGTTGCTCTGCCTCTTGCCGATATACTCGCGCTATTCAGAAAAAGGAACGCTTAAATTACACCAACATCAGCTAATAAATCCCTTTTCAATTTACCCATTTTACACGTCGCTATATCTAATGCCGTTAAAGGTATCTTTGCCAATTCAAATACGTCTTTCGTGTCATTAGGACTACCAAAAAGGTCATTTATTGACTTGGTTCTTTTTAAATTTTTATACATTATCTGCAATACGTTCAACAAGTCAAAACGATAGGCTTGATAACGCTCAATGAGACCAAGGTCTTCAACAGAATTAACTCCGAATGGCACCTTGTTTTTAACTTTTATAACTATATCATCTTCAGTCTGACTCGGATCGAAAGCTTTAGACAATTCAAATTTAAAAATGTCATCAAAATTATGTACAAACGGATGTACATGACTGGATAGCAGGAAATCTTTATACCCTTTGTATCTTGAGTTGCAATTATGGCAAGATGGTATCAAATTATAAAAAGACAAAGCAAGAAATGGATATTTATATTTTGCAAAAAAATGATCCATATCTAAAAGAGCTTTTTCTATTGTATGCGCTTTGGATTTGGAATTTACCGGAACCACACAAACGTCATCCAAGTTACAATACACACAAGGGACTGCTCGTGCGTAACCATAAGCATTGAGCGTTGATATACAAGTTTGTGACTTTCTAAAAGCCGTATAATCGAATATATCATAAAGCATCTTTCCAAGGTCAGTAGGTCTGATAGTCTGTGTTTTAGCCGTTATTGTAAAGAAATTTAAATTTGGAAAACGCAAATCTATTTCATTACAAATGCTCTCAAGCTTTACCGGCGTTCCTTTAATAATTTCATCTACAGTGACGGTGTTGAGTAAATACTTAAGAAATAAGTTTTCATCACCCTGTGTTAAATTTATTGCTGTATTTAATTTACTCGTTATAGAATTTTCCTTCCATTGTCCTTTTCTCGCTCCACTTTTTACCTTTCCATTTACAAAAGCCAAGTGAGCATCAACTAAAACATCCAAGTCAACGTACGGATTACTACCTATTTTCAACATCAGCTAACGTTTTTTCAAGCTTATACCTAATTAACTCTTCGCCAATCATTCCTGTAATTTCTTTAGCTTTTGCTATTTCCTCTTTGGATGCATTTTCATTTTGAGAGATGGCGATAGCTTTTTGTATCCACTTAAGCGCAAATGAGCTTATACTGCCATTATCTAAAAAGAAGGAACCTTCATATAAATCGTATAAGTTAGCGCCAAATGTTCGCTCTATTGAATCCTGTGGTAATATCACCCTACTTCTTCCCTCAAAATTTCGTTCCAGCAAAACAATATTTTGACGAGGCAAGTCGGTGGCTAAAAAAGGACTATGTGAAGTTAGAATCAACTGAATATTCTTCTTTCTATAAACTAAAGGCAAAAAACTCAAAAGTTTATTTAAAAAATCCTGTTGCCATTGAGGATGCAGATATAGGTCTCCTTCATCTATTAATAATAGCACATTTTCATGTTGGCTAACCCTTTTTATTGTAGAATGAAGTTGAGAAAAAAGATTAAGAAAAGCTAACTGGCCCGAACTCACTCCAGACCAAGACACATCAACCAAATCAGGATGATCAAATACAGTTGCAAACTTTTTGAGGTACTGTTGATTTTTAGGGGTCAATCTGATAAGAAATCTCCGTCGTCCAGATAATTTTTCCTCAAATCTTTCTGGGTTTGTCAGTTCAACTAAATCATCAAAATTAAGCAATGTTTCAATATCTTTACGCTTTGTATTTCCAGCCTCTTCGATAGAATTAAATAATTCGGTTATAAATATTGCCAACACGTCGTGAAGATACTTGCCTTGATTTGCACTAAATACTCTTTTAATCAAACCGCGTAAGTCGTTTATAGACAAATCATTATATTGTGTACTTTCATCGAAAACTCTTCTAAATGTTCCATAACGTCCACTAAATTCGTTGAGTAGTGTCACAAACAACCAAGCTCGAAATGCCTGTTTAAGTTCTCGTGAATTTTTAATCGATTTTGGTCGTATGTACATTAATACCTCTTTGGGAAGGTCAGGAAAATAATGCTCTAAACTTTGATATTTGTTAGTGTTCCAAGAGTTATCCCTTAAAGATAAAATCAAGGATCGCGGTGTTTCGAATCCAATCAGATCAAACTGCTCTGACAAGATGAATTTCAGTTGTAGATAGTAATCACTTCGTCTTTCAAACGGCCTTTGATATTTATTTTGAGAAAGATCGATAACTTCTTTAGGGAAATTGTGTGATTGCCCGTCAATGACATTAGAAAAAAATATTACACTTAAATCCTTTAAAGACTGATTTTCATCTAAAATCGTCGCATCAGAATTATCAGTTGTTATGCCTAATATATTTGTATAACATTTATACGATAAAGACTTATTCTTGTTATTCGTCTTAAAAACCATTAGGTAGTTACCAGCACGAGAGCCACTACCTTTAGTTAAATAGGTAAGCAGTTCCAAAACACTGCTTTTACCTGAAGAATTCCGTCCGATGATCGCAGAAACGTTAGTTATCTGCTCGCCAAAAAAATTATTTAAAACCTTTTGTCTGTAAGTAATTGATAATTGTTTGGCATCTTCATCAAAGTTTATTGTGTGGTCATATGAAAAGTTGAAAGACAACTTTTCAAGACTTCTAAAGCTTTCTATATAAAGGAACAGCAACTCCATTTGACTTCAATTAACGTAGCGGTAATGTTGTGGCACAAAACTCCAGATTTTGTTTAAATACTTTACTTAAAAAGTAATGGAATTATAATTTAAACACTTATTAAATTTCAAGAACTTAGAGTTCATTTGGTATCACAAACTGATAAATATCTGTTTTAGGCACCAAAGCTTCAATAGGCAAAGTAGATTGAATATTTTGAAACCTCTCTATCAAATTATTTGCATCAGGAGCTTGAAAATAAACTTTTTTTAAATTAGGCATATGGTCACCCAATATAGCTTTATCAATATGCCTGTTAAAATAAGGGAATGAATAACCTACAACTACCAAAATTGTGGTTTGGCTTACATTGTTTTTTATCGACCTAAACAAATCGGAACCAATCCCATTTTCCCAAGCATAACTTAAATGGTAGTCAAAATCTACAGAACCATTATTTGTCATTTTAATCCAATTTAGTAATGTTTGTAGAAATTCTGTTGTGGAAATATCAAAACTATCACAAATGTAATTTGTCGAATTCCGCTTCACCTCAGAATTATAAGTCGCTGAACCGTTAAGCTTGTACACTTTGAACCCTTCATTGTCCTGAAGGTCGTAACTGGATGAATTATGAGATAAAACATTCAAAGTTCTCGCTGCTGCCTTTAAAGATTTTTCTTTTAAGAAATCTCTGTAAGTTAATTCAAGTTGAAAATCATAATTCCACGATAGGATTTTAATATTTCCTGGAAAGCTCATAGGGGATTCAAGTATTGACGCCCAAAAATTGTCGTAACGTACATCTGGCTTTACCCTCTTTTGTTGAAGTGTAAAATAAATTGAGAGGGCTATTTTTAACCTTTTATAAGTGGCGTAATCACCAGCAATTTTAATTTTTTTTGCATAAGTATCAACACTAAAATTCTCCTTTATGTCGCAAATTCGTGCAAGCCAGCCTAAATCATCAGTGATGTTTGTCAAAAGTCCATAATCTTCCGATGCAAATGCGCCCATATTCTTTCCAGTTTGAATCGCATTATTCAACCAAAGATTGGTTGCTTTGATTTCCTCGGCCATTTTGTTGACTATTGGAATACTTTGTGCGCTCGCTCCAGCACCTAAAAGGTATGTTATGTGTTCCATGTATAATTACAATTCATTAAATTAATCTCAGTAAAACAAGACGTTGATGATACCTCCAGCGTAAAATTACTAGCTAAGATTCAACAATTTGAGGGGGCGTTGAAGTAAAATTCATCGCAGCTATGGAACGAAATTCTTGTTCGTACGTCACGCCTATCTCGTTTTCGAAAATACATTTAACATCAATTTCGATAGAATCAATCAATTGTTCCGACGCCGCTGGTGGATCTAATTCAAAATGAAGCTGCCAAGATTGGTCAGTATTAAATACTTTAAAAGGCAACGCCAAATTGTCTGGATTGTCCGGCATTTTAACACTAACCATTTTGCTAATTGTAACAGTTAGATTATAAGCAGCGTTATCATGCATAAAAAATTCAAGATAATAATCCCATGGACTCACTGTTTTCAATTTAAGTTCTGGCCTGGGCCTTATCTGTTTGAAATATCTTTTTTGTTCAATTTCAAACAACTTAGATTGCTGCTTAAACAATTCAGATTGCTCAGCAAGGTTCTTAGACTGCTTTACCAATGTTATGTAAAGCATTATCACGCTAGCCAAAGTTACTACTACGGTTACCCAATCAGAAACGGTACCCCAAATATCAACAGAAAAAGCTATGAGATTTATAATTGTGAAAGGCATTGCTAAATGTAAAAACATCCTATAATAAATCCAAATCTCACCCCCAAAACCTATCCCGCTCGTCCGCTACGCCCGGAATCCAGCTCATCGTATCACTCAGCAACGCTTCGCCGGGGGCTAACAGGCGCGTGTTCTCCGCGCAGTAGCGGTATTCGAGGAGGCCTTTGCGGCCCAGGTGTTCCCACTTTACTTTCTGGATGTGTACTTCGGTTACGTCCTGACCATCCACGCGGTTGCGGTATACGGTAAAGCCGTTTTGGGTAATGTTAAAAAAGTGAGCCGACCCGCTGATGCTGTACAGGTTGGGCACCTCAAAGTTTCCGTCGGCCTGCTTGGGCATTTTGGTGGGGTGGGCTACCAAAAAGGTGTGCACGCCGTTGTGCTGGTTAAATTTCACAATCTTGATGAGCTGCTCGGCGGTAAACTTGCTTTCGTTGTAATGGGCGGGCATGGTGTTTTCGATGCGGTTCCAGGGGTCTAAAATCAGTCCGTTGATGCCGTAGCGCAGCACCAGCCGGCGGGCTTTTTCGAGCAGTACATCCAGACTAAATCCTTCCTCTTCGGGGTAAATAATGTGGAAACGGCTTTGCAGCCAGTCG
Organism: uncultured Mucilaginibacter sp.; assembly: GCA_913777515.1. Classification (GTDB taxonomy): domain Bacteria; phylum Bacteroidota; class Bacteroidia; order Sphingobacteriales; family Sphingobacteriaceae; genus Mucilaginibacter. The sequence continues at coordinate 871 of CAJYSL010000418.1, read as the reverse complement.
CGCATTTTTTCCATGTCGGCCTCGGTAATGTTGGCCTTGGTGGCGGGCTTGCCGATTACCTTTTTGATGAGGCGCATCAAAAACATTTCGCGCGGGTGGGTTTCGGGCGCAAAAATGGCAAACTTCCAGCCCGCGTTGAGGCAAAGCTGCAAACTGAGTTGTTCCAGAAAAACCGACTTGCCATGCGAGGGGATGCCGGTAACGGTGGTGAGTTCGCCGGGCATAAAGCGCAGGTGCTCGTCAAAGCGGTCGTCGCCGGTGGCAGCGCCCTGGGGCAGGCCATTGTGGTAAATGTCCATCACGCCGGGCCAAAGCTCATCCACGGTATACACCCCCGCAATGGGGAACGCCCGGGCCGCCCCCAGCCTGCCGCGCAGTCGCTCCTCGCCGTAAGCCATCAGGTACTCATTGGCATCCTTGAGGCCCTCAAAATCCACCTTCAGGCAGCGCTCCACACCCAGTCGGCGGGCCAGTTCGTCGCGCAGGGCATGGCCGGGCGTGTCGTCATCACAACTCAGGTAAATGGTCGTCATGCCCTCAAAGTGGCCGAAACAGGCGTCCAGGTACTCCATTTTGGCATTGGCCGATGCACCGTTGGGCACGCTCACCACCGCCGGGTAGCCCGCCTGGTGCCAGCTCAGGGCGTCGGGTTCGCCCTCGCAGATGATGCACTCCGTTTGCCCGGCCAGGCTGTCGAGGTTGTAAAAAATCAGTTCGGCATCCTTGCTCAGCTTAAAATGCTTCTGGGCGTCGCGGTATTTAATGTTGATGAGTTCGCCGCCGCGCAGGTAGTTAAACTGCACGGTGCTCACCGCCTGGCCCGCGCCCGGCATCCATTCCTGACCCTCGGCAACGCCCAAATCAATGAGCG
>CAJYSL010000417.1 GCA_913777515.1 uncultured Mucilaginibacter sp. | reverse complement strand
TTGCCGCCCTGTATAACAAAAGCATTCTTCATAATGATTTACAATAGTGTTTAACAGACACTATGGCCTGTTAAGTTTCTGCAAAGATGTAAAGTTAATTGCTAAAAAACTAAAATTGGTTTTAATGTAAAGTACAATAAAGCAACAAACGCCCAAATCCGGTAAGCCCGGCGGACGTTTGTTGCTTTATTGTATTAAATAAAAAGCGGTTAGGCTTAATATTTACGCGAGCCGCCGTTATTGCGGTTCTGGTTATTGTTGTTACGGTTTTGCTGACCGCCGCTGTTGTTGCGGTTTTGATTATTATTGTTATTCCGGTTTTGTTGGCCGCCCCGGTTATTGTTTTGGTTGTTGTTGCGCGGATTGTTATTGCGTGCATTTTGGACAGGTGTGCGCACGTCAACCTTGTTCAGGTTTATGTTGTCTTCCAGCTTCAGTTCGCCGTTTGATAGTTCGCGCAAATCGGCCAAAATGCTTTCGTCGGTTACCGAGTCTTTATTCCATTGCACATAGGCCATTTTCATAAAATTGGCAATGGCTTGTACCATGTGCTGCTTGCGTGCGGGCTCGTCAATGCTTTTGGCCTTGGCAATCATCATTTCGATGGTTTTGCCGTAGTGACGGTATTTAATGCGCTGGTGTGGGTAGCCCAATGGCTCCGGCTTTATGTGTATAGCCTCTGGTGTTGGCAAAGGATAGGGCGAATCTACATCAATTTTATAATCAGAAATGATGTGTAAATGGTCCCAAAGTTTATGCTTAAAATCGGCCACGTCGCGCAGGTGCGGGTTTAAAAAGCCCATCAGTTCAATCACCACGTTGGCGTAGCGGTTGCGTTCTTCTTTAGTTGGGAGTGCCACAATGTACTTAACCATATTTTGGACATTGCGTCCGTATTCGGTTAGTAAAAGTTTACTGCGGGTTGAGTTATAATCAAAAGTTCCAGGCGTATATTTTGTAGCCATGTAATAATCAGAATAAAAGTTTTTTAAGCTAACTGCGCCACGTTATATTATAAATAAGAATGTGCAGGTGCTGTAAAAGATAAGTTGTACTTGTTTGTACGTATGAGTAACGCAAATATATATTTATTTGTGTTACGTTTTAGGAAAAAAATATCAAAACAGGAATTTTTTCCTGTAATATATTCCGCTTCAACAAGAATATATTCCTGTATCAATGAATAGCCGGGAACGAAATACCCTTAATATTACGGTAAACTTCAACTGCATACAGGTCTGTCATTCCCGATACGAAATCGAGCACACTTTGTATTTTCGAGTATAAATCAGGCTTATTGGTGATAAATTGTTTGGGTATTAATTGTATCAGCTTTTTATGATAGGCCGAATTTTTATTTAATACGGCCGGTATAAACTCTTCGAGCAAGCCCGCCATCACTTTGTAACCTGCCACCTCTATTTGCACTACCGATGGATAATTGTAAATTTTAGCCACGGATATTTTGCTGATTTCTTTCCAGGGAGTTAGATAAGGCTCTTCTAAAGCATCCGTCAGGCCCATATTAAAGTTGCCGCTCAAGATGGATTCCTGATTGGCCATGAACAATTGCGAACAGGCATTAATCAGGTTGTTAATGGCCTTGGCGCGCATAATGCTCACCTTGGCATCTTCGTCCTCAAACTCGTTTTCCAGCCAGCTACTCATGCGTGTGCTGTTGCAAATGGGCATCAGCAATTCTTTGATTCTATCGTACGATAAAATCTTTAAGCGATGGGCATCTTCCAAATCGATGATGCTGTAACAAATATCATCTGCTGCTTCAACCAGGTACACTAAGGGGTGGCGTTTGTATATAAGCGGATGGTCGGATGATTTAATCAGCCCTAACTCATTGGCAATGGCGTGAAAGCTATTTTGCTCCGACTTGAAAAAGCCATACTTTTTTTGATGAATATTGCCTTTAACATGGCCGGCAATGGCTGCGCAAGGATATTTAACAATAGAGGCCAGCGTGGTGTAGGTTAAGGCAAATGCACCGTTACCTTTACCGGTAAACGCGTGGGTAAGCAACCGGAAGGCGTTGGCATTACCCTCAAAATGTATTAAATCGTGCCATTGCTCATCGGTGAGCTGATTGCGGTATTGGGCGCCTTCGCCATCGGTAAAGTAGCGCGACAGAGCCGACTCGCCCGAGTGACCAAAGGCCGGGTTGCCCATATCATGAGCCAGACAAGCGGCGGCTACCATGTTGCCTACCTCGCTGATGAGCGGTAGGCGGGCATCTACATTAGGTTCCTGTTTTTTGAGGTTGTTGTAAAAGATGGTGCCCAACGAGCGGCCAACACTGGCTACTTCGAGGCTATGGGTAAGGCGGTTGTGTACAAACACACTGCCGGGCAGGGGGAAAACCTGAGTTTTGTTTTGCAGTCGCCGAAAAGGGGAGGAGAAAATCAGCCGGTCATAATCTTTTTGAAACTGTGACCGTGCTTTGTCGTGGTCCTGCGTTTCTACGTTATCTACACCCCAGCGCTTTGCCGATATCAGTTTTTCCCATTGCATCATACGGGCGGCAAGTTACAATGAAAATCACGGATATAAAAAACGCCGTTTCGTATAGCGCTGCTAACCTTTATAAAAGATTAACGGCAGTAACGGAACGGCGTTTTTATAATGGTAATACGACAAGCAATTACTTGCTCAACTCTGCGTAGTGCTTATAAAACAAAGGGATGGTTTCGATACCTTTGTAGTAGTTATAAACGTCAAACTTTTCATTTGGGGAATGTAGGGCATCGCTGTCTAAACCAAAACCCATCAGTACAGTTTTAATCCCCAGTTCGGCCTCAAATAAAGCTACAATCGGGATGCTGCCACCGCCACGGGTTGGTATAGGTGCCACGCCAAAAGCTTCGGTAATGGCTTTTTGAGCAGCCTGGTAAGCCACACTATTGGTTGGCGTAACTACCGGCTCGCCGCCATGATGAGGCGTTACCTTTACTTTAACATAAGGCGGGGCAATACGCGTAAAATGCTCGGTAAAGAGCCGGGTAATTTTGTCGGAGGTTTGGTTAGGTACCAAGCGCATAGATATTTTTGCATTAGCTTTTGATGGCAGCACTGTTTTGGCGCCTTCGCCAATGTAGCCGCTCCAGATACCGTTTACCTCAAGCGTTGGGCGGGTGCCGGTACGTTCAAGCGTAGAGTAGCCTTTTTCGCCCCAAACTTCGGCAATATCTAAATCTTTTCTGTAGGCATCTTCATCGTAAGGTGCCGCATTTAAAGCCTCGCGTTCTTCGGTCGAAAGCTCGGCAACATCATCATAAAAGCCGGGTATGGTAATATGGTTATTCTCGTCGTGCAGGGAGGCAATCATTTTAGCCAGGATGGTGGCTGGATTAGCTACGGCACCGCCGTAAACACCAGAGTGTAAATCGCGGTTCGGGCCAACTACCTCAACCTCCAGGTATGATAAGCCACGTAGTCCGGTTTCGAGCGATGGGGTTTCCATGCTTAACATTGAGGTATCAGAAATTAGTACCACGTCGGCCTTTAAGCGCTCTTTGTTTTCTTTTACAAATATGCCGAGGTTGTTGGAGCCTACCTCTTCCTCGCCCTCAATCATAAACTTGATGTTGCAGGGCAGGGTGTTGGTACGCATCATCAGTTCAAAGGCTTTTACGTGCATGTAAAACTGGCCTTTATCGTCGCAGGCGCCACGGGCATAAATTTTTCCGTCGCGAACGGTAGGTTCAAAAGGCGGCGTTTTCCAAAGCTCTAACGGGTCGGGTGGCTGCACGTCGTAATGGCCGTAAACCAGCACGGTAGGTTTTGTGCTATCGATAATTTTTTCGCCGTATACAATAGGGTAGCCGGCAGTTGGGCAAACTTCAACGTTATCGGCACCGGCCTCACGTAGTTTTTCGGCGGTGTATTCGGCAGTTTTTAATACATCGGCCTTATATTTTGGGTCTGCGCTTACCGATGGGAAACGCAGTAATTCAAAAAGTTCGTTTAACAAACGCTCTTTATGTTCTTCAATATACTGTTTAATTTCTTGCATAATGCTTTACTGAAAAAAGCAAATATAGAATTTATACGCAGGGTATGCAGTATTTATATGATATCCTGCAGGTTAAAAAACCTTTAAACTTGTACGTAATGCAGGGTTTTCCAGGCTTCTTTATTTGACGCTGCACATTGAAGCAATCAGCTTGAAAATGTGGAAAAAAAAATCCCTGCCACCTTACGGAAGCAGGGAAAAATATTTAATATTAAGGCAAATATATTTTTGCCGATATTGATATCTAACTTATACTGTTAACCTTTCACTGATGACTGCAATCATTTATTCAGATGCCACCGTCTGCCGTTACCGGGCTGATTTTATTCAGCCTACTGTTATTCTTAACAGAGGCCGCTTTTGCTACAGCAGCCTTGAATGCCGAAACTTTTTCCGTCGGACTGTTATCAGCTTTTGCATTGGGATTATGATTCCCGTTGGTGAATGGTGTTCCAGCTATCAATAAGATAGCTACTGATGCTAACAGCACTTTCATATCAGTATAGCTTAGATGTTATGATGATTATGGTCTTTTAGGACGATCGATGCCACCGTCAGCTGGAATAGGATCTGTGTTGATTACAGACTCAACGTCACCAACTTTAGTAACGGTCGGTTTAACACCATTTTCTTTCGTGCAAGATGAGATAACTCCAGTCGAAATTAATAAGGCTGCGATGTAGAAAAACTTTTTCATAATATTTTGTTTTGTAGTTATTTATGTATCTTATATGAAGTAACACTGCAAATATAATTAAGTTTTTTTTGATGCAAAAAAAAATAAAAAAAAGTTTTGACCGGTTTTGGTGGCTAATCTTTTTTATATTTATAATATTTGAAGCATAATCCCTCTTTTAGCTCTTAATGAAGAAACTTTTAACCTGTTTGATATTAGTGATCTCAACTATTAGTTCATATGCTATGGTTGGTAATTTGCATGATAAGCAGGATACTACAGAAGTTATAGATTTAACGATACGTGGTTTTGATATGCGAATGACAGATCCTTCGCAAGCCCTCAAATACGCTGATCGTGCACTAACTCTTGCCAAGAAGCTGGGCTATGAAAGGGGAAAGGCTGGCGCGCTCCGGCTCCGGGGATTAGCTGAAAGCTATTTAGGGCATTCTGAAAAGGCAATTGAGAGTTATTCTTTTGCGTTAGACGCTTATAAAAACGTGTCAGATGTTTTAGGAGAGGTGAGGATATATTTAAATATCAGTTCATTGTATCAGAACGTTGACTACGATCAATGTATAAGTTATTTAGATTCAGCTATGTATTTATATAATAGTAGGCGTCTTAATAACAAAAGTATACTCGCCTCTATTTATTTAAATTATGGTAACGTTTATCAGCTGCAAAAAAGCTACACTAAATCCTTTTTAAATTATAATAAGAGTTACGATATCATAAAGCAATTAGGTGAGTCAGACCTTTTAGGCGTGGTGTTAACTAACTTGGGTATCGTAGAATCAATTACAGGTCAGCCTGAAAAAGCAAAAAAATATCTTTACGAAGCACTTAAAACTGCTAAAGAGCATGAGTATAATCAGCTCATCGCACAAATCAGTCTAACACTAGCATCAATTTATACAGAAGAGGACGATTTTGATAATGCGGAGAAAAGCTTGAACGAAGGAAAGGCTTACGCCGAGCTTGTAAAGAATGAAAATATCTTGCACCTGTATCGCATGGATTCTTATATGCTGGAACTTAAGCGCAAAAACTATGAGAAAGCGCTTAGACGTTTGCAGGAGATTTACAGAATAGATAGTGTGCGATTCAAAGCGCGTAATTCAGCTGAGCTGAGCCTGTTTCAGGCAAATTATAGAAAAGACAAATTAAGTCAGGAAAAAAATGCGATGCTTATGCGCCAAAAATATGACCGTAACAAATTCATAGGTACCATTGTATTGGCATCCTGTTTAATCATCGTCATATTCTTATTAATCAATAACGTTAAGCGCAAGGCCGAGACCAATAAGATGCTGACGGAACTAAACGCCGAAATCTCCACGCAGAAGGATAACCTGGACAAAATCAACCATTACCTTGAAGAGATTATAGACGACCGGACGAAGGATTTGCAGCTGAAGAATAAAAAGCTGTCTGATTACTCTTCGCATTTATCGCACCAGGTACGTGGGCCTATCGCCACCTTGAAAGGGCTAATGAACTTGGAGCAGGAGGGATTGGTAAGTCAGGAAGAATGTATACAACTCATGATTAAATGCGTGTCGGAAATTGACGACAAGATTTTAGATATGAGCGATATGTTGCATAACCCGGAACGCAGCAACTTATCATAAGCCGCTGCGCCAGGTATAGTATTATTATGCTATTTTAAGTAGCGGTAAGTTGGAATGAATTTGTGCTTCTAATAAGCCTAAGTACATGCAGTACCAAGCCACCATCTGCAGAATAAGCAGTTTACGGTGCTTTTGGTAGCCTTGTGTTTCAAAAGCCAGTTTTTTATTGCCGTCGGTTACGAAAAACCTGATTTCCCCTTTTTTGGGTCTGAACTTAGATTTAACTAAATCAATCACCTTAACTTTAAGCTTTGTATCAGGATCGTGGATGGTGCCCAGCTTTTGGTCATTATCCGTCGATGTTGATAGCAGGTAGTTTGTCATGGTAGATAGCGTCTTGTTTGCAGCCACTTGGTGCAATTATTACTCCAAATGCGCGTAGATGATGCCAAAAAGGCCTGAAAAAGTGATAATGTTGTTTGGTGATAAATTATATTAACCTATCGTTTAAAGCTTTGCTATAACTCACAAATTTCTGGGTTAGGGTATACCAATTTTAAAACAGAAGTGTAAGTTATAGCAAACAACAGTGCCGTTTACAACGATGAGGCAACCATTTTACGGTTGTGCAACTCCTCATACAACTCAATAACTTTGCGTTGCAACTCTGCTATTTCTGCTTCGCGAGCATTTAATTTTTTCTGAGCAGCACTCATGCTCGAGTATTGTTTTTCGCTTTCGGTAAGTCCTAAGCCCAATAGCTGTACTACAGTGATTTCATAAATATTTGCAATTTGCTCCAGGCGCGAAAGATTAACATCGGTAATACCGGTTTCAATCTTTGAAAAGGCAGGGATAGAAATACCTAAACGGTTGGCTACATCTTCCTGGCTCCAGCCACGCTGATGACGTAATGTGCGAATATTGTTTCCTACTGAGTTAACGGCTTTGTTGTTGATTAACGGGCTCATTTTTAAATTGATGTGTATGTGTAAGAGTGTAACTTACTTGTTGTAATTCAAAGTATATGCCATCAACGTAAAACTTCGTTTTTAACGTCAAAATAAGGTTTTTTTGTACCTTATAGTTAAGAAGGGGGGATTTGATTCCTCAATAGGAGTAAAAAAATGTGAACTTACTTTACTCAAAATGGGAATTATATTACTCAATGTTTTAATTATGAGTATTAGTTTTATTTAACAAAAACGCCATTCTTCACAGAATGGCGTTGCTTATAAGTTAATATAATTAAATGTTGTAACTTATGATTCTACAATCCGCAATTTCGCAAATTTAAGAAGCAATTGTTTTTGGCCAATTTCTTTAAAAAATATGGTGGCTTTAACGTCTGGTTTATTTCCTTCCAGATTTACTACTTTGCCAAAACCAAAACGCTCGTGTTCAACTTCCATGCCCACCTGCAGTTTAGAGGTGTCTGATGGCGAGAAGCCGGCGGTGGGTACGTGTGCCTTAGCCAGTAATGAAGTAGTTTTAACCGTGGTCGGGGCTTTGGGCTTGGAGAAGGTGTCTGTGTTGCGGCTCCAGGCTTTACGGTCGTCGTCAAAAAACGGATTGCCGGTTTGTGATTTGGCTTTAAAGTCAAGCTCAAGGTACTGCGCATCAATCTCGTCTAAAAAGCGGCTGGGCTCGCAATTAATCAACGTGCCGAATTTAAACCTTGAGGTTGCATAGCTGATGGTTAGCTTGTTTTCGGCACGGGTAACGGCTACATAAAATAAACGACGTTCTTCTTCTAAATCAGTGCGCGAGTTAAGCGACATCTGAGAAGGGAACAGGTTTTCTTCTAAACCCACCACAAATACGTGCGGAAACTCCAATCCTTTAGAGGAGTGGATGGTCATCAACGATACTGTCTCGGCGTTCGGGTTTTTATCGTTATCGTCGTTCGTGAGCAGTGCCACATCCTGCATAAACACATCCAGGCCGCGGTCTTCAATATCCTCACGCTCCGAAAACTCCTTGATACCGTTCAATAACTCCTGGATGTTTTCGTAGCGGTTCAGGCCTTCTACCGATTTGTCTTCGTACAAATCTTTCAGCAAACCCGAATGCTGGGCAATATGCAAGGCGGCATCATAAGCCGACTGATTTTTAGCCAGCACCTGGAAGCTCTGAATCATGGTCGAAAACGTAGCCACGCTGCCGGCGCTGCGACCATCCAGGTATTTGCTGGGTTCGATGATGACTTCCCAAAGGGATATATTATTTTGACCGGCGCTTAGTATAATACGGTCAACGGTGGTATCGCCTATGCCACGGCGCGGATAGTTGATTACGCGTTTTAAGGCTTCCTCGTCATTAGGGTTAAAGGTGAGCCTGAAATAGGCAATCAAATCCTTAATCTCTTTACGCTGGTAGAAGGAAAGGCCTCCGTAAATTTTATACGGAATGTTGAGCTTGCGCAAAGCCTCCTCCATTGAGCGCGACTGGGCATTAGTACGGTATAAGATGGCAAAGTCGTTCCATTTCAGGCCCCTGGTGGTACGCTCCTGCATAATGGTTTCGGCAACGGTTTTGCCCTCCTCATTATCGCTAAACGCGCGGATAACTTTGATTTTATCACCGTGGTCTTTCTCCGAAAATACGTTCTTTTTTAGCTGCTCCTTATTATTGGAAATAATGCTGTTGGCAACATTCACAATATTTTGGGTAGAACGGTAGTTCTGTTCCAGCTTATATACCTTTAAGTCCGGATAATCCTTCTCAAAGTTTAAGATGTTCTGGATGTTGGCTCCGCGGAAAGCGTAGATACTCTGCGCATCGTCGCCTACCACACAAAGGTTTTCGTTTATGGCGGCCAGTTTCTTTACTATCAGGTACTGCGAAAAGTTGGTATCCTGATACTCGTCCACCATCAGGTATTTGAACTTGTTTTGGTACTTGTAAAGCACATCGGGAAAGTTCTTCAGTAATTCGTTGGTTTTAAACAGCAAATCGTCAAAGTCCATCGCGCCGGCACGGTAACAGCGGGTGGCATACATTTCGTAAACCTTACCTAAATGGCCCCGTCCGTTCGAAAAATCGTCGGCTTGTATCTGGTCGTTCTGCTGGTACTCCTGCCACGACACCAAATTGTTTTTGGCCGCCGATATACGGTTGTACACATAGTTCGGGTTGTACAGCTTGTCGTCCAGGTTCATTTCCTTCAACACGGCTCGCAGCACGCTTTTGCTGTCGTCGGTATCGTAAATGGTAAAGTTGCTGGTATAACCCAGTTTGCTGGCTTCCACCCGCAGTATTTTGGCAAACACCGAGTGAAAGGTACCCATCCATATATTTTTGGCCTCGACGCCTACCACTTTACTGATACGTTCGCGCATCTCTTTGGCAGCCTTGTTGGTAAAAGTAAGTACCAATATGTTAAATGGGTCAACGCCTTTGTGTATAAGGTGGGCTACCCGGTAAGTAATTACCCTGGTTTTGCCCGACCCGGCACCGGCTATAATCATCACAGGGCCTTCTGTTTGCTCTGCGGCAGCTCTT
>CAJYSL010000416.1 GCA_913777515.1 uncultured Mucilaginibacter sp. | reverse complement strand
GCCGGGGTCGAACCGGCACGGCCTTGCAGCCACAGGTGTTTGAGACCAGCGCGTCTACCGATTCCGCCATCTGGGCCTGTTGTTCGCCACTTCTTCAGAAGCGGGACGCAAATGTATCTAAACTCTCTTTAATTCGCAACAAATATTTTTGTCTGTAGTAAATATCTGCCACGCCATTCAGCCGGTCTACTTTGGCGGTGTCGTTAAGTGTTTCATAGTCAGCCGTCAAAGCCTGTAGCTGTTCGTTTAAATTATTTTCCACATCCAGTACTTCGGCACGTATATCTGCCACTTGCTGGGCGTCATCAGCCTCCATCAGGCGCTCGTTAAGGTCCATCATCTCCATTAAAAAGTCGCCCGGCAGTTGTGGCTTGGCGCCTTCATTCACCAAATCGTGCTGTTTCAGGATGTATTCGAGCCGGCGGGCCGGGTCGCTCAGGGTTTGGTAGGCCTTATTATTCAGGGTAGATATTTCCAGTATTTCCTGCTGCTTGGCCTCGTCCTCGTTGGCATAAAAGTCGGGGTGGTACTCTTTACTCAACTGGTAAAACTGCTTTTTAAGCGCGGCAGCATCCACGTGGAAAGACTCGGGTATATTGTAAAACTCAAAATAGTTAATGGTCATAACAGATGGTGTACAGTGTTTATGTAAAACAAAAGTATTTAAATATTCAATTGTTTTAGCGCCGGGTTGGGTATGATGCACGGCTGCCATTATGCGGCAGCTTTTAGTTTAAGCGGAAATGATTATGTTAGGGTTTCAAAACATACCCTTCTCATGAACAAACGCCGTTGCATAACAATAATAACTTGCTGGTTAATGATGAGCCTGACGTTGACAAGCCACGGGCAAACAGCGCAGGCCGAAGCCGGTATAGCTGCCCTGATGAAGAAGTATGACGCCGTAGGCCTGGCGGTTGCCATAGTGAAAGACGGCAAAGTGATTTATAACCACACCTTCGGCGTTAAAAACCTGGATACCCGGCAGCCCATCGCCACGGATGATGTGTTCCGGATTGCGTCAATTTCCAAATCGTTTACGGCAACCTCGCTGATGCAACTGGTAGAAGCCGGAAAAACATCCCTAGATGACGAATTTGGCAAGTTGGTCGGCTTCGCTATACGCAATCCTAATTATCCCGAAACGGTAATTACCCTAAGTATGGTGCTATCGCATACCTCGAGTATTAATGACAGCCAGGGCTATTTTAACCTGGATGTAATCAACCCGGCTAAAAACCCTGATTACGCCAAGTGCTACAATAGTTACGAGCCGGGCAAAGGCTACCAGTACTGCAACCTCAACTTTAACATGGCGGGCACCGTGCTCGAAAAGCTTTCGGGCGAGCGTTTTGACCAGTATGTGAAGCATCATATTTTAGACCCGCTGCATTTGTACGGCGGCTACTGCGTAGACTCGCTGCAGCAAGACAAGCTGGTAAGCCTTTACGCATATGATACCGCCAGGCATCAGTACACACCGCAACCACTGGCCTATGCGCCCCGCCGCGAAGAACTGAGCCATTACGTAATGGGGTACAGCACGCCTGTGTTATCGCCTACAGGAGGCATGAAAATTTCGGCAGCTGACTTGGCCCGGTACATGTGTATGCATATGAACAAGGGTAAATACAACGGCGTAGAAATCATCTCCAAAAAAAGTGCGCGGCAAATTCAAACGCCGGTGGCGCTGAAAGAGGGCTATGGTTTAGCCTTACACACCGATGCCAACCTGTTGCCAGGTAAAATGATGATGGGGCATACCGGGTCGGCTTACGGGCTGTACAGCACGATGTTTTTTCATCCGCAGGAGAAATTCGGCATTGTCACCATCACCAACGGCTGCAACACGCCCGATACCGACGATACCAATCCATTTTTAAAGGAAGTAAACCAGGTGTTGTATCAAGCGCTGATTTCAAAATAGCAGAAGATTAAGCTTGATAACCGGTACGTCTTAATTTGCTTCTACAACTTATATCTATTAAGTTTGGGGCTAAACCACTTTACCAGATAAAACCCGACTTCATGAAAAGATTTTTTGCTCCTTATAATTTCCCCGCTACAGTAGATTTTGCACTGCTGCTCATCAGGCTGGTGTGCGGTTATGCATTTATTTTGCACGGCTGGGGGAAAATACAAAACCCCATGGGCTGGATGGGACCGGATTCGCCTATCCCGTCGGTATTTCAGGCACTGGCGGCCATCTCCGAGTTTGTGGGCGGCATTGCACTCATTTTAGGCTTGGTTACCCGTTTAGCCAGTTTAGGATTGCTGATAACCATGCTTGTAGCGGTATACGTACATGCTGCTCAAATGGGCGACCCGTTTGTAAACCCAAAAGGTGCCGGTTCGTACGAATTGCCTGCCGTTTATTTGTGCATCATGGTGTTGCTGTTAGCCGCCGGTGCGGGAGGTTTTTCGTTAGATAAAGCCCTGTTTGGCACACGTGCCGTTACCTTGCGGTAAAACATCAACAAGAATTATGATAAAACGACGAAAGGCTGTTCTGCGCATGAACAGCCTTTCGTCGTTTTATACCTTGAATTGTGGTAACTATTTTACCAAACTTAAATCGGCTACGCCTTTTACTTCGGTAGAGAGTTCGCCGAGCCAGCCCAGGTTGTAGGCAATGCCGGTTTGTACTTTCACAAAGTCGATGCCTTTCAAGGCTACTTTATTGCCTTGCGCATCTATCGCGTTGGCAATATCCATTTTGTCGCCGCCCGGAGTGCTATCCGCATAACCAAATGTAAATGCATTACTTGTGATGTAAGTAGGGTTGGTATCGTTAATGTTGCTTGATGGCAATAGCGTACCTGTTAAGGTGTAGGTATTGGCCGTAATCCAATCCGGGTAATAAGCCTGCTGATGATAGGTGTTGGTTTTTACCGAGCCTTTATTGCCGCGGTTGTCTGTCCAGGGTACATCAGCCGTAGCCGATGCCGGTCGGGTATAAGTGATGGCATAATTGCGGCTGTAGCCCGGCAGGTTTTGAGCTGCGCCTGCCAGTTCGTACCAGGTGTCATCGGGTAGGCCGTTGCGGTTATCATCAGCCATTACCCAAACCACGCCCGGCTCGGCAAAACCGGTGGCAGCGTTATTATAAATGATAAAATCATCCTGGTTTTCGCGGTTAGCCACGGTATGGTCAAAACCCACCACCAGGCTGCCGCCGTAAGCGCCCAGTGTTACCAGGCCCTGGTTGCCGTTCAACACGGTTTTGGCTGCATCGGCGTTGCCAGCCGTGGTATTAATTAACTGACCGGGGGCAGGGTTGTAGCTAAACAGTTGCGTTATGTAAGCACTGCTGGTTGCGGTAACTGGCCTGCCGGTGTCTGTAGTGCCAGTGGTATCACCATTATCTTTTTTACACGCCGATAGCGCAGCTGCTATACAAAAGGCAGCCAGCAAACTACGCTTAACAGGATGATTTACTTTCATTGATATTATCTGTAATTGTAAACAAATACGGCCGCTTTAGGTAACTGTCCGGTAGCAAACTCAAACTTTCTTACGCCGTCGGTGCCGTAAACGTAAGCTTTTCCGGTTGAGCTGGCGTAGCTAATAGCGTCTAACACGTAAACGTCGTTATTAAAATCGTTAATGGTCAGTCCGTAAATTAAACCTATGGTTTTACCGTCGGTAGTAAAGCTTGCACCAGGTGCGCCGGTTAAATAATTGAATGATCGTAAGGTAGATGAGGTAGTAGTTACTACCGCTGTATTGTTGCCAATGGCCAATGCACCGTAGCTCGCGTAATCGGCGTTGCTGCCCACTTTAGTGTCGGTTGTGGTATTAATCCGGTCTAAGGATGGTTTCAAGTTTGCGTAATTGCCGTCGCAGGTTACGTAGATATCGCCGTTAGGTGCAGCAGCCACTTTGGTTGGGTTCCAGTTTACGGTAATATCTTTGATTTTGGTAAAGCTGGCTAAATCAACTACAGATACCACGGTGTTTTTGCCGTTGGGGTACAGGTAGCTAAAATCAGAGTTAGCTACGTACAGTTTTCCGTTGGCTACGGCTAAACCTTCCAGGGCCTCGCTCAGCATCACTTCGCCGTCAATATTCAGGCTGGCAGTATCTATACGGCTCACCTTACCATCATAGCGCGATACATAAGCTTTATTGCGATAAAACGCTATTTTACGCGGCATGTAACCATCGTTAGCCGTGTTAAAAGATATACGTTTAATAGTTTTACCGGTTTTAACATCCATCACATCTACAAAAGATTGTGCGGTGCCTTGCAGACCACTAACCACGCAGTATAGTTTGCTGCCGTAGCGTTTTAAGTCGTTAGCAGTTTCGCCAAGGTTTGCGCCGTTAACGGTTTTGTAATAGTTGTTATCAACGGCACCGGTAGCGGTATTATAATAAGTGATGGTGCTGTTGGCCCGGCCGTAGTTACCCTCGCAAAGTACGTACACACCGGCGGTGCTTTGAATCTCGCCGACGTGGTTATTGTATTCGTCATCTTTTGTACACGAGCCCAGCAGCAATGTGCCTGCTAACGCGATAAAAGCAAACGGAGAGTAACGTAAAAATTTAATTTTCATGTTGGATATAGTATATAATTAATAAATGAATGCAAAATGAGCCGGCACATCGCCGGTAGTAACCTTCCACTTTTGTTTGCCGTTGGCATCAAAGCAGTACAGTGTGCCCGGCGTTACATAATCACGGGCATCAGTCAATAAAACTTCTTTAGTCGCAGGGTTAATGGCCAGTCCGTAAGGCTGGCTGATGCTTAAATCAGTGCCGTCGGTAATAAAGGGCTGGCTGAGCCGCGTTTCGGTGTTGACGTTTAAAACCTGGTAGTTATACCTGGGCAGGGCATTGCCGCTGTTGCTGCTGATGATGTACAGTTGGTCATCATCCAGCGTAATGGTTCGGGAGGGTATGTCAAATACCTTTTTTATCTGTCCGCTTTGCGCATTTACCACGTACAGTTTTGGTGAGGTGCTCAGATAGTCGCCGCGCGAGGTGATGTACAAGTCGCCGTAGCGGTCGGCCTTGATTTGGTTGAGGTTGATAGCTACATCAATGCGGCCGGTTTCAGTAAACGTAGTTAAATCAACAACCGAAACGGTTCTCTCGTAGTTGGGCGGACTATAGCCACCCGAGTTAGCCACGTACAGTTTATTGCCTATAATGGCCATCTCTTCGGGCTGGCGGCCTACGTTTACCCGGCGTTCAATCTGCAGGTTGGCGGTATCAATTTCGGCTACAATGCCGTTGGGCGCGTTGGCGTTACCAATGGCGCTCAGGTAGGCGCTCACATAAGCCTTGTTTTGCCGAAAGGTGATATACCTGCAGTTAAGCAAATCAATCTGCGTAATGCGCTTACCGGTTTTGGCATTGAGTA
>CAJYSL010000415.1 GCA_913777515.1 uncultured Mucilaginibacter sp. | reverse complement strand
TGCCGAATTTATTTCGGAATCCCACAGGACAGGCTGACCGGTTTCTTGTAAAAGTTTATTAGTTAGCGGGTGGGTTGCCGAAATAAATTCGGCATGACTGGGCGGGAAAATAAATCTTACTAACCTCCACAGTAATAACACCAACCTCAGATTGTCGTGTCTTACATTTTAAAGTCCTCTCCTTTGGGGAGGATTTAGGTGGGTTTTGGCGGGCTGTTGGTCTAAACACTTCTCCAGCCTTTGGTTGGTGTTGTCACCAACCACTTTTCGCTGGTGCCGGTTTTTGTTAATGTTCCTTTTTGAAGGCAGTTCGGTGACAACACAAACCTCAGTACACCAACGCTTTAAATGTCAATATTGTATTATATCCCGACCTGCTTTGCCGGCAAAGGTCCGCAGTCCACACGCTAAGCGATGAATCCACAGGCGAACATACTTGCAGCTAGGCCATACCACTCCCAGCCGTTACATCTTCACCACCTTGCCCATGTTCCGCATGTCCTCTTTTATTTTTTCGCGGTGTTGGGCGCCCCAATTGCGCAGCTCATTTAACACGCTTTGCAACGTGCCGCTGTAAGGGGTGGTTTTATACAGCACCGATACAGGCGTGGTGGGGTACACGTGCCGGGTGATAAAACCGTTCAGCTCCAGCTCTTTCAACTCTTTGGTTAATATTTTGGGCGTAATACCATCCAGCACGCGCTGCAACTCACCAAAGCGCTTGGGCGATTCGGTGAGGGTGAAAATAAGCGGCAGCTTCCATTTGCCGTTCAGCACGTATAGGGCATCGCGGATGTGGTTTACGCTACTGGTGCATTCCTGGTGGTTTACCGGGTGTGGCGCTTGCAAAGGTTCCATATCGTAAAGTTAGCGACTATCCTGCATGATACTACTATCCTAAAGGATAGTGATATCTTTTTGATACCGCGACCGATGTAAGTTTGCATTAAATATTAACCCCGTAATGCAAGCAATTAAAATTACCTACTGGATAACCACTGTTTTAGTGGCCCTGATGATGATTAACTCGGCCGTGATGTATGTTACCAAACCCGAAATGAAGCAGGCTTTTACGCACCTCGGCTTTCCCGATTATTTCCGTATTGAACTGGCTGTTTTAAAGTTGCTTGGCGCTGTGGTGCTGCTCGTGCCGCTCACTACTCGCCTTAAAGAGTGGGCATACGCTGGTTTTGCCATCGTGTTTGTGTCGGCATTTATCGCACACTCGGCCTCCGGCGATCCGGTGATGAACCGTGCCATGCCTCTGGTGTTCCTGGTAGTCTTACTGGTATCTCACTTTACTTACCACCGTTTGCCGCAGTTTAAAACCGGCAAATAAAACTATAACGGCACCGTTTATATTTATGATACTATGGAAATCGGAATAGACAGTTTTGCCTCGGCCTTGTACGGCTCACAATCGCTCAGCAGTGTAGACGCCATGGAGCAGTTGCTCGACCGCATGGTGCAAGCAGACCAATCGGGCCTGGATGTGTTTGGCATTGGCGAACACCACCGCAAGGAGTTTTTGGATTCGGCCACGGCCGTAGTGCTGGCAGCAGCGGCGGCGCGAACCTCGCGTATCAGGCTCACCAGCGCCGTTACCGTACTTAGTGCAGCCGACCCGGTGAGGGTGTTTCAAAACTTTGCCACGCTCGACCTCATATCAAAAGGCCGTGCTGAACTGGTGGTTGGCCGAGGCTCGTCGGTAGAAGCCTATCCCCTGTTTGGTTATAATCTGGATGATTATGATGCTCTGTTTAGCGAAAAACTAAACCTGCTGCTCCAGATACGCGACCAAGAGTTTGTAAACTGGCGCGGCCGTTTCCGGGCGGCCATCCCCAACCTGCCCGTTTACCCGAGGCCGGTACAGCCGCAATTACCCGTTTGGCTGGGTGTAGGCGGTACGCCCGAATCGTTTGTACGGGCCGGCACGCTGGGTCTGCCTTTAATGGTGGCTATTATTGGCGGCAATACCGCCCGGTTTCGACCATTGGTTGATTTATACCGCCAGGCCGGTGCCCGCGCCGGTTTTGCCCCCCAACAATTAAAAGTAGGCCTGCACTCGCCCGGTTATGTGGCCGCCACCACCGAGCAAGCCGTGGCCGAATACTATCCCGGCTATGCCGAGCTTTGGACCAAGCTGGGCCGCGAACGCGGCTGGCCACCCGTAACCCGTCAGCAGTTCGACCATTTAATCGGTCCGCATGGCGTATTGTTGGTAGGCAGCCCGCAGCAAGTGGCAGAAAAACTGCAACGACACAGCGAGGCCTTGGGCGGCATAGACCGCTTTACCTTCCAGATGGATAACGCCGGCTTAACCCATCAGCAGCTGATGCAATCTATTAAACTAATTGGCGAGCAGGTGATACCGCTGGTTAATCAAAAGCATTAATAGAGGAGAGATTTTGGCTGCAGTTGATGGAAGTTGGTGACAATATCTATGATGTTGGGAAAAATGGAAAACCTCATGCAGTTTTGCTGAATGGAGTTCAACATCACATAGCGCATATTCACTTCTAGCATATTTACCTCAAGTTTCACAACTTAGCGCGTGGGATGCCGGCCTTCGCCGGCATGACGGGGGGGGGAGACAAGTAAATCCTCCCGGCACCTACAATAACACTAACCTCAGTTTGCAACAACAGTTATTGCCATGCTTACCACAGCCGCCGAAACCATTTACTTATCCTCTGGCGTAAGGTTGGAGACGACTCCAGGGTGATGAAGTCTTTCCATTCCTGAACCAGAGCTTTAAAATCATCCATGTGAATCTTAGCATAGTTATCCAGCAAAAAGTATGGATTGTTGAATTCAATTACAATGATTTCTGTTGCATCAGTAAAGATGAAGTCAGGGTCGTAAGGTAAATTGTTTTGAATTAAAGTGATTTCGTTAATGAAGTGGTCTGCCTCAAATACGTCCAGCAGATTGAGGAAAAAAAAGCAGCCATAAGGATTATAGTCTTCAACGGATTGGCATGTAAAATAAATTCGGCTATTTTTAGGGTCTTTTGTCTTACCAAACTCCAGTTTAAACTCCTCTCTTTTGGTCATGTTTGATATACTTAGTGATGGTTGTTGTGGTCGCCAAACATTTTACGATTAGCGAACATACTCGTTTTCGTTGGCTGGCGGTTGGTGACAACACCAACCTGAGACTGCGAATCTACTCCACCCGTCATGCCGAATTTATTTCGGCATCCCAAAGGACAAGCTCGCCACCTTAATAAAAAGTGTTCATTACTTAGCACGTGGGATGCCGAAATAAATTCGGCATGACGGTGGCGGCTAAGTGAATCTTCCCAACACCTATGGTGATTTCTATGGTGACATCCTCTCTCGACCTACTCACCAACTCCCGGACTAACGGACTAACCGACTCCCTCAACGCTGCGTTTTCAACCAGGCTTGGTAAGCGGCTTTGCCGGCTTCAAACTCGGCTGCGGTGGCGTAGAAATGGTGCGATTTGTCGTTTTTAGAAACGTCTAACACGTAATATAAATAGTTGGTGCTGGCCGGTTGAAGCGCGGCTTTGAGCGAGCTGGCCGATACCGACGAGATGGGGCCCGGCGGCAAACCAATGATTTTGCGGGTATTGTAGGGCGAGTCAGAATCTAAATCGCTGCGGTTGATGACGCCGTCCCAGCGGTTTTCCATCTTGGCAATGTAAACGGCGGTTTGGTCTATGCCTAACGGCATCCCCTTTTTAATGCGGTTGTAAATCACCGAGGCTACCACCGGGCGCTCGTTGTCCAGGCGCGATTCGGTTTCAACCAGCGAGGCAATGGTGATAATTTTGTGCGGCGTCAGGTTCTGTTGGGCAGCCTGGGCGGCATAGCCCGAGTTCCATACCTTTTTAAACTCATCAACCATAGTTTTGATGATGGCCTGGGTACTTACCGAGCGTGGAAAGCTGTAGGTATTGGGGTACATGTAGCCTTCCAGGTTTTTGGCATCAGGGTCGATGTCCTCAATCAGCGAAACATCGTCCATCAACTTCAGGATAGCCTCCTGGCCCTGGGGCTGGTTTTGCGGAAACTGCTCGGCTATGCGCTTGGCAATATCAAAACGGGTAAAGCCCTCGGGTATGGTGAAGTTAACGGTGCGCAGTTTGCCTTTTTTAAGCTCGTCTAATACCTCCAACGGTGTAATAGGCGACTTAAACTGGTACTCGCCTGCCTGCATGTTGCTGCCGGCGCCGGTCATTTTCATATACACTTTCAGCGGCGTTTCGCTGCTCAGGATGCCATCGGCCTGCAGTTTGGCCAATATCTGCCCCGGCGACGAGCCATGCGGAATCTGGATGTACTGGTTACTCTTATCGTGCGTGTGCGGGCTGCGCAGCGAAAAATAAATCCAACAGGCAAAAGCCGCAACGGCAACAACAGCTATAATGATTAATGATTTTAACGCTTTCATGCAATAAATTTCGGTTTGAGCACCATTTTAGTAAACGATTGCCCGCTCAAATATATGACAAGTGCCTTAAATTTTTACATTTCGTGCAAGGGCGCTGTTTTTTGAATTGATAGTTTAACAATTGGTCCGGCAGGTTTCCTCAAAAAATGTATCAGTAAGAATAGTTCTGCATCGGCCTAAAGCTTAGTGATGGTTTTTGGTACGATGTGTAACAATAAGCCCTGACGCACGTCTTATTGATAGTTTTCTTGTAAAGCAATCCTTCATCTGCATGCAAATACTCAAAAGCTATATCGTGGCAGCAAGCCTGCTTTATGCCGGCGGCGCCCAGGCGCAGGTCAATTCGTTTAACATCGACAGCGCCAAATTTAACCGGCCGCTAAAGGCAACTTTAGATAGCGTTTACCAGTTAGACCAGGCACCCCGCTTTAAATTATTGGAAGCCCGGCAAAAAAACGAAAGTACGGCCCGGATTGATAGTTTGGGTAAGGCAATGGTTGCTCAAGACCATAAGAACCTGGAAACATGCATTGCCTTGCTTGATAAGTACGGTTGGATTAGCCCGCAGCAAGTAGGCATGGAAGGTAGTCAGGCTTTATTTTTGGTGATACAGCATGCCGACCTGCCTACCCAGAAAAAATACCTGCCCATGATAAGGGAGGCCGAGCGTAAAGGCGAAATACTGTCGAGCAATTTGGCCATCCTCGAAGACCGCATCAACGTGCGCGAGGGCACACCGCAACAATATGGCAGCCAGGGGTTTATTGATGCTGAAACAGGCAAAAGATTTATTTACCCCATTGCTGACGTAGACCACCTGGATGAGCGCCGCAAGCGCATGGGTCTTAACCCAATGGCTGAATATATAAAAAATCAAAACCAGGACTGGAACCCGGAGCAATTTAAAAAACAGATGCCCGAGATTGAAAAAATCATCGCCCGGCAAAAAAAGAAGTCGTAGGTTTTTGATGGGATTAGGTTATGTGAAATACCTGCCTGTGGAAATCGGCTGTGAAATTTAACACTTGGTAAATAAGCAATTTATTAAAGGTTTGGTTGTTGCGTTTTGATGACACCCTGCGTATGGGCTTTAAAACTTAACCAAACTTGTCATGAAAAAGCTGATTGCCGGAATGTTGTTAATGTGCTTGGCGGCCTGTAAAAAAGAAAGCGTTTATGGTCCGCTGCAACTGCGCAACGGTCAGGAAGTAGAACTGCTGGTAGACCACCGCTACGCTGCCGACCAGGACCGCCTGCTTAAACTGCCCGAACAAGCCAACGCCGGCGCATCGCTGCTGGGTTTTACGAACCGCGAACCGGGCTACACTTACCGGGTAAAAGCCCGCTTTAATCATAATGATAACCCGCCTGCCGATGGCGCTTCGGAAACCTACGAGTTTATCAACATCATCAGTCGCGAAAAGTACCAGGGTAATGAGTCGTTCACGGTGCCGCTTGTAGTGTCGTACGTTCCAGGCGGGCCCTTTATCCGCCTCGGCAAAGAAGGTAATGACTATTACATCGAATCTGGCAAACTACAGCTTACCTACACCGACCCGACCATTGCTGCCCAACTTGAAGAAATATGGCAGTATAACCTCTCGTTGCGCGCCAACCCGGCAAGCGCAGCCCGCCTTAAATGGACCGCCATCAAAGCCACTGTTACCCATGATCCACAAAAATTCGGCAAAGCGTATCTGGTGCAGCAGTTGGAGTTTAAGCAGTAAAGTAGGTTAGTACGTAAATTCGGCATGACGGCGTGAGATTGTGTAGGTTTTAATGTTCAAATTTTCTATTTACGTATCTTAATCCTACCACCCAGTCATGCCGAATTTATTTCGGCATCCCACAGGACAGGCACGCCGCTTTGATTGTATGTTCATTACTTAGCACCTGGGATGCCGAAATAAATTCGGCATGACGGGCGGGTTTGAATTGGAGAATAGATTAAACCAAATCTAATTCAGCCTTTAAGCATTTCATAGTTGGATTAACTGAGCGGATTAAATTTAATTTCCAGTCGCGGTGCCAGCGTTTAAGTTGTTTTTCACGGTCAATGGCATCGGTAATGCGTCCAAAGTGCTCCACGTAAACTAAGTCGTGCAAATGGTAGCTTTTTACAAAAGCCGAACCTTCTCCTTCGGCATGCTGCCACATTCGTGTGCGTAAATCGGCAGTTACACCTATATAAAATACTGTCCGATAAGTGTTTGTTAGAATATAAACATGAGCTTGTTTGAACAGCATACTTAGGATAAGAGTTAATGGGTTAATTGTTTAAGTATTACACTATAATTTAAAGGCCTTTCTTCTACATACTCTTGTATATTACAAAATACCAAACCCGTCATGCCGAATTTATTTCGGCATGACGGAGGGTTGTGAAATTAACGTTGTGTAAATGCCTGCCATTACGACTCAGCGTCATCATTTCTCGAAAGCACATCCATGGCAGCTTGCAAGTCTTTCTGCGCCACCATAACCTTGACCGGTGCCATGCCGCCGGCCGAAACAAGCCAGGGGGCTATCACACCCAAGGTTTCGTTTTCAATAAACGACTCGATATTGTTATCCTGAAGCCTGGCCTGAATTTCCATCGCTTCATTAAAATCTGCAGCGTAAGCCTGCACTAAATGTTCGCCTGAATTTTCCATGATATTACTGTTTAGCTCTAAGTAAACATACACTTTAATATTCGGTTGAGCATAGTGCGGTTATTTTAATTTCAGACGCTCAGCATAGCTGCACTATTTACTCTTTTAGTTGCCCATCCTGAAATCGGAAACGCTGTTTCGTGTTAAGCTTACTTCGTCAAAATAACTCACGGTGCCTTTGTCTACCGGGCATTGCGCACTGAGGCCTACCCATAGTTTTCGTGGATAATTGTTTTTGTAGAGGCGCACCAGGTGCCATACCTTTTTATCGAGCGAGTAATAGCTGCCCACCGTTTTGGTGTCGGATGATAGCTTCATATACACAAAGGGGCTTTGCACCACGTCGTGGTTGTTATCGTCGGACGTGCCGATGGTGCGCACGGTAACCAGGCGGTGCTTGCCGCGCTCATCCTGCTCAAAGCAAAATTTCTGGTAAAGGTTATCGTTGGTGTATAGGTAAAGCACGCCGGCGTTATATAGGCCTGCCGGGGTAAAGGTGGGCGTTACTTTAGCCACAAGCGTAAAAGGCTGACGGTTATCTACCTCGGTAAGTAAAATAGGCGCAGTATTGTTCGAAAGCTTGCCGTCCGGGTCCGAGAAATAGTCTTTCTTTTCGCCTACTTTGAAAGCCATGCGGTTGCCGGTTATTTTAGCCAGCGTATCGGCTCCGTTAACCGATTTGGTAAACTTAATGCCCGAAAAACTGATATTACAGGGTGTGCCGTTTACCCTTGCCGCCAGCACCCGGTGATGCGGCGCATCGGCATTGGCGGGCGTACCATATTGCTGCGGATTGGTACAGGCGCCAAACAAACCTGCACTAAGCAGGGCCATGGCGGTTAAAATATTAGGTCTCATTGGTGTGCGTGTATTTTGCCAAGGTAGGCAATTAAATGTTAGGGCAGCGAGGTATTTGGCGGGAATCCTGATTACGGGAGCAAATTTGAAAGTTTTTTCACACAGGTTAACACCGG
>CAJYSL010000414.1 GCA_913777515.1 uncultured Mucilaginibacter sp. | reverse complement strand
GGGGTATCAGCAAAAGGGGCTGCCCGGATGGCAAACCCTTTGGAAAGGATATTCCTTCTTTCAGTCACTGTTGACCGGATTGCAATTAGCTGATAAACCACCCCCATTTTATGGGTAAACTTAAACCCCAAGGAGGGATGAGTTTCACATAACCAATGCTTCAGTCGTCAAAGAAAATAACAGTTTAGAAAGTCTTATCTTCGTCCCCTTCAGGGGAGGGCCGGAGTGGGGCTTGAGGTCGCGTTTGGTCTTACTCCAGCAAATCTGGTCTACGCTGCTTGGTCCGCTCCATCGATTGGTCAAAGCGCCATTTTTCGATAGCGGGAGTATTGCCACTTAGCAGGATGTCGGGTACGCGGTGGCCGTTCCAGTCGGCCGGGCGGGTGTATACGGGGGCATCCAGTAAATCGCCCTGAAAAGAGTCGGACAGGGCCGAGGTTTCGTCAGACAGTACACCCGGAATCAGCCTCACCACGGCGTCTACCACAATAGCCGCCGGCAGTTCGCCGCCCGAGAGTACATAGTCGCCGATGGAGAGTTCGCGGGTTACATATAAATCGCGTATACGCTGGTCGATGCCTTTGTAGTGGCCGCACAAAATAATCACGTTTTGCAGGGTCGACAACTGGTTGGCAATGCCCTGATTCAGGGTTACGCCGTCGGGGGTCATAAAAATAATCTCGTCGTAGCTGCGTTCGGCCTTGAGCTTTTCAATGCAAGCTGCAAAAGGTTCAATCATCATCACCATGCCGCTGCCGCCGCCGTAGGGGTAGTCGTCTACGTTTTTGTGCTTGCTGGTCGAGTAATCGCGCAGGTTATGCACGTGTATTTCGGCTATTCCCTTTTTTTGTGCCCGCTGTAAAATAGAGTGGGCAAAAGGGCTTTCGAGCAGGCCCGGCAGTACGGTAATAATATCAAAACGCATAGGGTGTAAAATTAACAAGCCTCAGCCACAATCGGGCAATAATCATGGCGGAAGTTTTTTTAGATTGGATAAATGCCCTCGGCAATTGGTATCAGATGTCAGGCCTCCGGCAACACATATTCCTCATCTGGCATCACGCAACCTACCACTGGCATCTGACAACCGGCCTCCAACGTCACACCTCCCAACAACCGGCCTCTGGCCCCCACAA
The DNA here is from genome assembly GCA_913777515.1 of uncultured Mucilaginibacter sp. Lineage (GTDB taxonomy): Bacteria > Bacteroidota > Bacteroidia > Sphingobacteriales > Sphingobacteriaceae > Mucilaginibacter. The sequence goes on along the minus strand of CAJYSL010000414.1, from coordinate 4,994 downwards.
CTCTAACAACTTCCTTTCTTAGAAGTAAATAAGTTTTAGCTGTAATTATGGCTGGTATTCCTATTTTGTTTAAACATAATTGTGCTAATCCTGCCTCAAATAAAACATACGCATACTTTTCGGGTTGATTTGACCGGGATTGCGGTACAATCAAACATTAACGTGAGCGGCTGCCTTTCCGTAACATTTTAACCGATACGAGAAACGATTATGAATTTGAACATTGCAGGAAAAGTAGCCGTGATTACCGGTGGCGATTCGGGTCTGGGCTTAGCCACAGCAAAGCTGTTAGCCGCCGAAGGCGCTCATATTGTACTTTCTGACGTAGACGCCGATAGCGTTGAAGAGGCCGCTCAAAAAGTAAGGGATGCTTACCCCGACGTAAAAGTGGTATCCATTGCAGCCAACATCGACCAGAATGACAGCGTGGTAGAGCTGGCCTCCAAAGTAGAGAGCGAGTTTGGCCCGGCCAATATCCTGGTTAACTGCGCAGGTGCACGTGGTGCTGCCGGCGACTTTTTAACCCTGACCGACGAGGATTGGCAAAACACCATCAACACCGATTTAATGGGTGCCGTACGCGTATGCCGTGCGTTTATCCCGCATTTGCAAAAATCGGGCTGGGGCCGCATCGTGCTGATTGCTTCCGAGAATGCTTACCAGCCTTACGAAGAAGAAAGCCCGTACAACGCTTGTAAAGCCGGGGTAATCAATTTATCAAAATGTTTATCCAGAGCTTATTCAAACGCTAAATTACTCATTAACTGCGTATCACCGGCTTACATCGAAACACCGATGACCGATGCCATGATGGAAGAGCTGGCCAAAAAGCGCGGAACTGATAAGGAAGAAGCCATTCAGTTTTTCCTGAAAAACGACCGTCCGCATTTAGCGGTAGGCCGTCGTGGCAAACCTGAAGAGGTGGCTGCAGTAATTGCCTTCCTGGTATCAGAGCAGGCCACTTACGTAAACGGTAGCAACTACCGGGTTGATGGTGGTGCAGTAGAATCGGCATTTTAATATTTAGGGGTGATGAACAACACATTTTCGGCCGGTAAGGCCATAGTGAAAGGGTCGGGCGAGCAGGTATTGGTATTTCTGCATTATTTTGGCGGAGCCGCTACCAGCTGGCAGTGGGTGTTGGATGGCCTTGCCGACCGTTACAAATGTGTATGTATTAACCTGCCTGGCTTTGGCGGCGCACCCGCACTCGAGCAACCATCCATTGCCGGGTTTGCCGCTTATGTGCAAAAACAAGTTGAGGACCTGGAGATAGATGATTATGTGTTGATTGGCCATTCGATGGGCGGCAAGATTGCCGCCCAGGTGGCCATCAATGAGCAGCAAAACGGCAAAAGTAAAAGCAGCCAGTTGATATTGCTGGCGCCGTCGCCCATGTTGGTAGAGCGGATGCCCGACGAAGAAAAGCAGCGCATGCTCATCCATCCCAGTGCCGAGCAAGCTGCTGTTACGGTTAAAAACGTAACTATAAAACCATTAGACACCGAAAGGTATGCGATGGCCGTGGGCACCCAGTCGCTGACGGATAACAACGCCTGGCGCTGGTGGATTAACGAGGGTATGAATGATTCGATTGCAGATGACGCCAAAAAGCTGCAACTGCCTATCACCGTCATCACCTCAACCGACGATGCTGCCGTTACCTTCAAAATGACGGTAGAAGATACATTGCCCAATCTGCCTAAGCATACCAAATTGAAGACCACCTTAGGTATTGGCCACTTGTACCAATTGGAAGCCCCCGAATGGCTGGCCGAAACGTTGGAAGAAGCGATTGAAGATTAACCGGAGTTTTACTCTTATAACCAAAGGCTGTTGCACGTTAAAATGCAACAGCCTTTGTTGTTAATCGCCATCTTCCAGCAAAAAAATAGCCTCTACCGGTTTGTCAAAAACGCGGGCAATCTTAAGCGACAGTACGGTGGAGGGCACGTATTTATTGCTCTCGATACTGTTTACGGTTTGCCTCGATACGCCAATAAGTTCGGCCAGTTCGCCCTGGGTGATGTTTTTAATAGCCCGCTCAATGCGAAGTGTATTTTTCATGCCACCTCCAATTGTTGCTTAGATGCCCGGTACATCATCCACCTAAAACGAACAATGAAGATGATGAGCGGTGTGAAGACGTTGTAAATGGTAACCATGAAAAAGTCGGCGCCATAAACGGCAAGCACGCAAACCGCAAAAATGGCGTAATTAACATAAATGGCCCATTGCAGCGAGTCCAGTCTTTGCTGAGCAATGTATTCATCTTCCACGCGCTCTTTGCTGAATGCTATCATCAATAAGCCGAACAAAATCAGCAACATTTTAATTTCGTCGGCGAAGTTTTCGTTGATTGACGGCCCCGTGAGGGTTTGCGATTCGAATGAACGCAAATTATGCCAGGTAAATATGTCAACGTTCAACCACTGGTCGGCAATAAAAAATCCGAAGCCAAGCAAAAATATAATGATGCCGGCCAAGCGCCAGCGGTGAGGTAACAAAAATCTTGATTTCATAAGTGTAAAGTTTATAAGTCTAAAGGTAAAGTAAACTTTACAAATGTCAAATAAAATTTACAAAAAATTTAGTTCTTGTGTTATAATGCGTGACGCTTGAATAAATTGTCGTCCTGTCTGGCGCGAGGTCGGTGACAACACTCGACCTCATGCTTAAACAGGATGAATGTAAAGCTCGTCGTCTTTTTCGGCAGGAGTTTGGCGACAATGCTATAGGTCAGGTTCAAGTTAACTTTTAGTCATCCTGAAGCATATCAGGATCTCACTGGATAAGCTTATTGCTTTGCTACTTTTTTGTCCAGCTTAACTTAGAAGCTTTTATCCTTTGTTTGACGAGGCCCTGTGTCGGTTAAACAGCAGCCTTTCTCCGAAAATAAACAACGAAATTGTGATTGTAAAGCTTATTAAGTAGGGTACGACGACTTGTATAAAAAGGTATCGGTTGATTATTAAAGACTTTAATTTATCAATACTAAAGCCATCAGAACTTAAACTGGATATGATGATGCTGCTTATTAAAAATGAAAGCAGGTAGGTTATTACCAAGTTGTTTAGCACTTTTAGCTGTTTAACGTACTCATCGATAACAAAGCTTATCAATAAAAACGAAAGTAGCGACGATATTAACCAAACAATAACAAAGAATTTGTGCATCCATCCGCCAACTGTATTTGTTAAAGCCAAACTTATGAAAAAGTATATACCTATAAATAAGATGTGGTATTGCGCAAGTTTCTTCTTCCTAAGTTCAATCAAAACTTTGTTTGAATTTTTGAACTGTTGGTGGCAACTAACGGAAATTAATAAGCATTTTAACTTGTGAAACTCTTATTTGATCTTCCTGTAAGCATGATCTTCAACATCAAACAATATAATTTGCGGCAACCAGTAACAATACCTATTCATGTTAAACGTAATGGAACCTTTACCCAGTATATTGTAACTAAGCGTTATTTGAGTATAAATAAAGTGATGGGTAACTTGATAGGTGCCTCGGCCCCAGTAATTGCTATTAAATTTGCCGTCATCCGCTAATATTAACGTATCTGGCCGATAAGGGATCTCTACCAAAAAAGGGTCGTAATTGAAGTTCGAATTTACATATGTGCCGCTTACCATGCTTTTAAACAGCAAGTTGTCGTACACGGTAATTGCTGAGCCTACAAAAAGCGTAATAATAATGAACCTAATTACCTTATCGTTCATGTGGTGACTTAATAAAAAATGGTATCCTACATCTATTCGTAAGATACCATTTAATCTTTACTCGTTGCCAAGATAAACATCCAGTAAGCCATCCGGTAAATCCAGATAAATCTCGCCGCCTTCGATGTCAATGCCTTTAATAAATTCGGTATTGAGCGGAAACAGCACTTCGCGGTTTTGGTAGTGCACGGTGGCAATTACCTGTTGGGGATATTCGGTTACGTCGGTAATTTCGCCCAGCTCGCCGTGCTTTTCGTCGATGGCAATAAAGCCTTCCAGGTCCATCAGCGTAAAATCGTCCGGGTCTTTTTCGGGCATCAGTTTGTTGGGCAGGTATAGGTCTTTTTTGGCCAAGGGAGTGGCTTTATCAATATGGTCAATGCCTTCCAGGTACATAAATGCGGTATTGGTCTGCGGGTACTTGATGGAGGTAACAAAGTAGGGCGCCAGTTTACCGGCGGTTTCGATAAAAACGGCATCAAAATTAATGTCGTCCAGTCCGTCAAAGTCGGTATACACCTGCAGTTCGCCTTTAAGGCCGCGGGTTTTTAAAATGGTACCTATCCTAAAATGGTTTTCGTGCATGGTAATGGTATTCAACAAAAAAAGCGAAGCGCTGTAAACAGGCCCCGCTTCTTTAAATAAAGTGCTTTAATTACTCGGCTGAATCTGTGTTTTCAGTTTCGGCTTCTTCAGTAGCAGGAGCTTCCTCAGCTACCGGAGCATTTTTAGCTGCAATGGCAGCAGCTCTTTCTTCATTCTTTTTAGCCTCAGCAGCTAAAGCAGTTTTGCGTGCTTCGTCTTTAGCAGAGCTCAGGTTTGATTTTTTACCGGTGATTTTTCCATCTTTCTGGTCTAACCAGTTGTTGAATTTCTCATCGGCTTGCTCCTGGGTTAAAGCGCCTTTTTTAACGCCGCCAGCCAGGTGTTTTTTGTACAACACGCCTTTGTAAGAAAGGATAGCACGACAAGTATCAGTTGGCTGAGCACCGTTTTGTACCCACTCAAAAGTTTTGTCGAAGTTAATATCGATAGTAGCAGGGTTGGTGTTTGGGTTATAAGAACCAATACGCTCAATAAAACGACCATCACGTGGTGCACGTGCGTCGGCTACTACGATGTAATAAAAAGGTTTTCCTTTTTTACCGTGTCTTTGCAATCTGATTTTAGTTGCCATTTTTTGTTATAGTTATGTATTCAACATTCCCCCGGAGCCTTTTCTGCGGGGACGCAAAGATACTTTTTTATTTCTGAAATAGCAATAGT